>DASXJP010000468.1:0-15330 GCA_036497345.1 Thermoanaerobaculia bacterium | reverse complement strand
TGGCCGTATCTTAACGACGCCATCACGACTCATCAACTCGTTACGCCCTCACTCTCCACGTCGCCCCTTCACGATACTCCCTTGTCGGTTTGAGGCCGAAGGCTTCGCTAGAAGAACGTGCCTATGATCCAAGTGATTACCTCTGGGCCTTCAGCCCTGATGGTCACTGGCTGGTTGAGATTTTTTATTCAGAAGGCGCGCGCGCATGGCACCTCGACGCGGATGGCAAGCCGTCACCGCCGCTCTCTTTTTCGTTTCAGGCTACCCATTCAGATGAAATCACTGCTTTGGCGATCAGTCCGGATAATCATTGGATTGCCACCGGCGATAAAGACGGAAATTCTCGCCTCTGGAAGTTGCGAGCGCCGAGTAGCAAGCCGGTTCCGTTAGTTAACCACAGAGGAAAAGTTAGCTCATTGGCGTTCGACCAGACCGGGCGCTTAGTCGCTACGGCAGGATCGGACGGCCAGGTAAGAATCTTCGATCTTTCCCAGAGCCAGACTCCGAGAATGCTACCTGGTTTTCCGGTAAACCGTGGCGAGCAGGTAACAGCTCTTGCCTTTTTATCCGACGGCAGGCTGGCTATGGCAAGCTCCAATGGCCGTATTCTACTCTGGGGGCCCGGCCGGGAGATGATGCTCGAAAGTACCGGAATAGAGATTGGTGATCTCATAAGCAGCTCTAATGGATCACGTCTTGCAGGAAGTACCAAAGATGGCCACGTTGAGATCTGGTATTCCGACGTCAAAGGCAACCTAATCCCGGGACCAGTCGAGGTAGGAGACTTTGATGATCGACCGATCAGTCGATTCAGCTTTACGCCCAATGGTGACGGCCTGCTGACCAGCAGCTCTTTAGGTATCCTCCATTGGGAGCTTAATATCGATCACCTTCTAAAAATCGCCTGCCGCGTCGCTGGCCGCAACCTGACCGAACGGGAATGGAAAGAGTACATCCCTTCCGAGCCTTACCAGGAGCGTGAGCCCTGCCCCGACTCCCTTAAGGCGTTCGATTAATCCCAAGCCGCCCCGGCCGTCACGGCCCACCCTCACCAGCCGCCCGAAGATGGCATTCGCTCCCACCAGCCGTTGACGTGGCCGCGGTTGTTGCCGATCTGAAAGCGGCTCCCCTGAATCGCCTTCACCAGATGGAGATACTCCGCGCCGCGCACCTTGCAGAGCACATGTCACCCACACGCAGCATGCCCGGATCCACAGGCTCCACCGTGCACAACTGCCCGGACTCGATCTTCGGAGACATCGAGCTTCCCCGCGGGCGAAACGAGACCGTCTCGCCCGCTTTCAACCTCGCGATGTGACCGGTGGCCCAACCCATGGCAAATCAGGAACAAGGACATCAAGGACCCAAAGGACTGCAAGGACACCAAGGACAAATAAGGAAAGCACCGCTACTGGGTGTTTCTCGTCCTTGTTGTCCTTGAGGTCCTTGCAGTCCTTTGGGTCCTTTCAGAGAGGGTCTGAAAAGCCAGCCCGAAGGGACGCAGGCAGCCGACGGACCAATTCAAGCTGTCTGCGCCCCTTCGGGGCTCATGAATCTTTGCTCTTCGCTTTCCTGGGGCTAAAGCCCCAGGCTTTATGCCTACGCCCCCTTCGGGGCTGGCTCTTCAAACACCTTTCAGCCCCCTACCCGTAGCTCTCGTGATGCTCCCGCTCCGGCGGCACGCCAATGTTCTTCAACCCGGCGAGCACCGTCTCCAGGAAGCGCGGCGGGGGCTCCTCGCCCCGTTCGCGGGCGGCCAGGCGGTCCCAGTTCGAGAGGCCGGGGCCGCAACTGAAGACCTCGGAGGAGCTCGGGTCCTGGATCACCTCGCGCAGCAGCTCCTCTCCCACCCGGCCGTGGCGGATGTCCAGACCCGGCGCGGTCCGCTTCTCGCGGGAGATCGAGTGGATGAGACGGAACTTGTCCGGGAAGCGCGCGGCCAGCTCATTGATCTGGTGGCGGAAGATGATGTCGTCCCAGGTCTTGTTGCCGTAGATCAGGGTGTGCCGCTGGCTCATCCCCGTCTCCAGGCAGTACTTGAGGAGGGCGTAGTTCGGCACGATCCCCGAGCCGGCGCAGACGTGGACGATGTGGTCCGAACGCGTGTCCACGTCCGGCGGCAGCACGTAGGGGCCGCCGATGCCGGTCGCCTTGAAGCCCATCCCCGGCCGCACGCTGTAGGTGAGGAACGGCGAGAGGAGGGGCGGATACTTGGTCTGTCCCTTGACGTAGGTCTCCGCCTTCACCGTGATCGCGAGCTGCTTTTCGTGCGGCGCCGAGGTCAAGGAATAGGCCCGCCCCGGCTCCTTCTTCCCCTTCATGTCCTCGAAGTAGCCGCAGAGGCTCTCGAGCGCCGGGAACTGCCGCGGCCGGATGGTGATGAACTGCCCGGCCTGATAGTCCATCCGCTCGCCGCTGGCGAAGAGGTTCAGGGTCACGGTATCCGGCGTCTCCCAGATGACGTCGGTGATCACCAGCTCCATCTCCCGGATCTTCTGGCGCGGCGCCTTCTCGGGGCGCGGGACGGCGTTGATCCGGTTGTCGGGAACGGTGGTGGTTGCGATCTCAGGCTCGGCCATACTTCCTCCTCTCAGAGGCTGCTCAGGGCTCTCTCCCCGGGGCGGCGCGCAGGGGTCTTGTCGTCGGCGTCGATTGTACCCGCATCCTTCGCGGCTTTACCTACCCGGGAAGGTGGTCCTACGAGGTCGTCACGGGGCGGCTGCCGGTGATCTCGGTCTCGATCATCACGTCGTGCCATTCGATCTTGTAGACCGGCACCGGCCGCGACTTCCCGCGCAGCGGCACAGGGGTGAGCGCGGAGACCGGCGGCGGCTGGCTGAGGACGCCGTGCAGGGGCTCGGCGATCAGGATCTCGCCCGGCCCGGCCTGGGCGCAGAGGCGGGCGGCGACGTTCACCGCGTCGCCGATCACCGTGTACTCCAGCCGCCGCTCGCTGCCGATGTTGCCGGCGAAGACTTCGCCGGCGTTGAGGCCGATGCCCACCGCCAGCGCCGGCCGCCCCTGTTGCTGCCAGCGGACGTTGAGCTGCCGGAGCGCCTGCTGCATGGCGATGGCGGCCCGGGTGGCGCGGTCGGCGTCGTCGATGCGGGCGATGGGCGCGCCCCAGAGGGCCATCAGCGCGTCGCCCATGAATTTGTCGAGCGTGCCGCCGTACTTGAAAACGATCTCCACCATCTCGGTGAAGTAGTCGGTGAGCAGCCCCGCGATCTGGTCCGGGCTCATGCGCTCGGAGATCTGGGTGAAGCCGCGGATGTCCGAGAAGAGGACGACCACCTGCCGCTTGGCGCCGCCGAGCTGGATCTCCCCCTCCTGGCCGGCGATCTGGCGGGCGAGGTCGGGCGCGAAGTAGCGCTGGAAGTTGGAGAGCACCACGGCCTCGCGCCGCATGCGCTCGATGAGCTGGCCGTTCTCGAGCGCCACCGCCGCCATGCCGGCGAAGGCGGTGAAGAATTCGAGGTCCTCCTCGCTGAACGCGTGGCCGGCGCCCAGGCTGTCCAGGTAGATGATGCCGAGCACGCTCCCCTGGCTCCCCAGCAGCGGCGCGCAGAGGGCGCTCTCGATGCCGGAGGCGGTGGCGTCCTCGGTCAGGATGTTCTCCGAGAGCACCGCCACCCGGTCCTCGATGGCCTTGCGGGCGATGGCCCGCGGCACCACCCAGCTCCCGGCCGGCGACTCCACGCGGCTGCGCCAGACCCGCGGCACCAGATCCCCCTTCTCGGACGTCATCACGGCCACCCGGTCGACGCTCATCACCTGGAAGATGAGGCCCACGATGCGGTCGAGCAACCGGTCGACCTCGGTCTGCTGCGAGAGCTCCTTGACGATGTCGAGCAGCAGGTTGAGCTTGTGCGCCTGGCGATCCTCGGGAGATTCGCCAGCGACCTTGAGCAGGGAGGCGCCCCGGGGCCTCTCGGCGAGCTGGGCGGCGATGTCCGCCCGGCCGCTCACCGGCACCTGGCGCAGGATGGTGGCGTCGAGCGCCCCTTCGCCGGCGAATTCCTCCTCGGACGTCGGCTCCTGGACCTGCACCTCGAAGTCGACCTTGCCGAAGGCCACCCGCGAGCCGGGGGTGGCGAGGGCGTCGATGATCCGCACGCCGTCGAGGTAGGTGCCGTTGGTCGATCCCACGTCGCGCACCCGCACGCCCGCGCCGGTGAGCTCCAGCTCGGCGTGGCGGCGGGAGACGGTGGGATCCTGGATGGGCAGATCGCACGAGGCCATTCGGCCCACGGTGAAGGGGCGTCCGCCCGTGACCACGAGCGATGAGCTTCCGGTGGCTGCGGCCAGCTTGATCAAAGACATCCCCTCAAACGACGCGGCGATCCACGCCTCAAGTTATTAACGGTACTACAAGCATAGTCCACCAGCGGCGTCCATGGCTAATGGAATCATGGCTCTGGAATAATGTCTCCTATGGCGAGGTTGAACGCCGCGGAATGTCTGTGGTACCCTTCGCGGGTCCGAGGGAAGCCCTCGGCGGACACGTGGCGCATTCGTCTAGGGGTCCAGGACGCCGGCCTCTCACGCCGGTAACACGGGTTCGAATCCCGTATGCGCTACCAACCTGACGTCCTTTGCGGAGCCCGGCCCAGCCGGGCTTTTCGATTTTGAGCGACCTCGATCCCCAACCCCCCCGCCTCCTCGCCGACGCCATGCTCGGGGCGCTCGCCCGCTGGCTGCGCGCGCTGGACGTGGACGTCCTCTACGACCCGGCGCTCGACGACCCCGAGCTGGTGGAGCGTGCCGTGGCCGAGGGGCGGACGATCCTCACCCGCGACCGCCGCCTGACCGAGCGCCGGCTCGCCCGCAACCACCTGCTGATCCGCTCGGACGACGTGGCCGAGCAGCTCCGCCAGGTGCTCACGGAGCTGGGGCTCCGCCCCGATCCCGACCGCCTCCTGGGCCGCTGCCTGCGCTGCAATGTGCCTCTGGAGCCCCTGGACGCCGAAGCGGCCCGTGCCCGCGTCCCCCCCTGGGTGGCCCGCACACAGGAGACGTTCCGCGCCTGCCCCGAGTGTGGCCGCGTCTACTGGCGCGGCACCCACGTGCAGCGCATGCTGAGCCGCCTGCGCGAGATGGGGGTCTGAGCGAGGCATGTCCCGCCGCACGATCGTCCTCGCCATCGTCGTCCTGCTGGTGGTGGTGGCGCTCGCGGCCGGTTTCTGGCTGACCCGCACGGCCGGCGGCCGGGAGGGGATCGTCGACCTGTTCGAGATCTTCCCCTCCGAGGACCGGCTGGTGCTGAAGCCGGCCGCCTTCCAGGATCTGCCGGGATGGCGCGACGACGCGGTCGAGGCGGCCCTGCCCGCCTTCCTGCGCTCCTGCCAGAGGATCGCCGGCCTGCCGGACGGCGCGCCGATGAGCGATCAGGGAAACGAGGCCTTCGCCGGCAAGGCCGCGGACTGGCGGCCGGTCTGCGCCGAGGCGGCGCGTATCCCGCCGGGGGACCGAGCTGCGGCGCGCCGTTTCTTCGAGACGCGCTTCCAGCCCTGGTCGGCGCGCAACCACCGCAACCCCCTGGGGCTCTTCACCGGCTACTACGAGCCCCTGCTCCACGGCAGCCGCAAACGCCATGGCCGCTACACCGTGCCGCTCTACGGCCGGCCGCCGGAGCTGGTGATGGTGGACCTCGGCCGCTTCCGCGACGACCTCAAGGGCAAGCGGATCGCCGGCAAGGTCGAGAAGGGATCGCTCATCCCCTTCGCGGACCGCAAGGCGATCGACGAGGGGGCCCTGGCCGGCCGCAAGCTGGAGATCGTCTGGGTGGACGATCCCATCGAGGCCTTCTTCCTCCAGGTCCAGGGCTCGGGCCGCGTCGAGCTGGCCGAGGGGGGCGAGATGCGGGTGGGCTACGCCGCGCAGAACGGCCATCCCTACACGTCGATCGGCAAGGCGCTGATCCAGAGCCGCGCGCTCGATCCCCAGGTCGTCTCCATGCAGGCGATCCGCGCCTGGCTGGAGGCCCATCCGGAGAAGATCGACGACGTTCTGGAGAAGGACGCCTCCTACGTCTTCTTCCAGGAGGTGAAGGGGGAGGGCCCGACGGGGGCCGAAGGGGTGCCGCTCACCCCCGGCCGCTCGCTGGCCGTCGATCTCAAATACATGCCGCTGGGCGTGCCCCTCTGGCTCTCGGCGGGTGTGCCCGACCCCGACGAGGCGAAGCCCGACCGCAGGCTCCGCCGCCTCCTCGTCGCCCAGGACACCGGCGGCGCCATCCGCGGCCCCGTGCGCGGCGACCTCTTCTGGGGCTTCGGCCCCGAGGCCGAGGCCCTCGCCGGGAGGATGAAGCACCGCGGAAAGCTGTGGGTGCTGCTGCCGAAAGAGGTACGGCCGGGGTAGGGGCCTACCTCTGCAGAATCGAAAGATACGCCGCCCACACCCCCACCTCCTCCTTGTACTGCTTGGCCATGACGCGGGCGACCTGGGCGAGATGGCTCAGGTCGTGGACCACCCAGGTGGCCATCAGCTGGCGGAGGGTCACGGCCCCGAGCTCGGGGTGGCGGCCCGGCAGGGCGAGCTGGGCGTCGGTCAGATGCCAGCCGCGAACCGTTTCGAGACTGGCTTCGCGGATCTCCGTGAAGCGGTCGAGGAGACGGTCCAGGGGCCAGCCGGCGAAGCGGGTGATCTGGCCGCAGCGGTCGAACGGCTCGAAGGGGCGGGAGTCTCCATGATCGAGGATCGTCCGCGCGCGAGGCATCCAGTCCGTCTCGTCGGCGTGGATGAGATGGCCCACGACGACCTCCGGGCTCCAGGTGTCGGGGCCCTCGGTGCCCGCGTGCCAGGAGGGGCTGGTGCCGCGCAGCAGGACGTCCAGGACCGCGGGCGTACGCCGCAGGACGTCGAACGCTTCCTCCAGATCGAGCTTCATGGCGTCCTCGCCATCCTGGCTCAATTGACCCAGGGTCCCTTGCGCACGTTCGGCCCCTTGTCGCCCGGAATCACCTTGAAGCCGCGCTTGCGCCGGGCGCGGTCGAGCTTGCGCTGGATCCACCACTTCTCCAGCCGCAGCCGCATCTCGCGGAGCGTCCTTCGGCCGCCGCGCATCGAGCCGCTGGTGCGGACGTAGAGGAAGGAGAGCCCCACCGCCGCCGAGATCCCGAAGAAGCCCGGCAGGTCCTTGGTGAAGAGGAAGGCCAGGAAGGCGATCAGGATCTCCACCCAGAGCATCCAGAACGCCGGGATGGGCAGGATGAACATCAGGTAGATCGTGGCGTCGCGCTGGGCCGTGGCGAAGGCGGCGATGAAGATCGCCAGGAGGATCCACTGCCCCTGCATGATCGCGAACGGAGCCGGTGCCCAGTGGAGGCCCGCGAAGGTCAGCAGCACGTGGACGGCCACCGCCACCAGCGCCGCGCCGATCGAGCTCCACAGGATCAGCCGCCAGAAGTGCTTCCGGTACATCCCGTAGTACACGTCGCGGGCGAACAGGTAGAGGATCAGCAGGTCGATCAGAAAGAGCAGGCCCCCCACCCCGATGAACGGATAGGTGACGAGCTGCCAGACCCAGCCGCGGGTCCAGACCAGAGGGGTGAGCTCCAGCACGGCCGGCACAATCGCCGTCGACTGGAAGAAGCGCAGGGCGAAGGTGACGAACAGGACGCCCAGGAGGATCAGCACGTCCCGGGGGGCCGGCCCGGCCAGGTTGAAGCCGCCGAAGCCGCCCATCCGGCCGCGGGGGTAGGGGTTGCGGGTTACCAAGAGTCAGGTCCTCTCACGGAGGGGATCTTACTCCGAACCTCACCCGCCTGGGGGCAGCCGGTTAGACCTGGATGGTTGAAGCATCCCAAGGCAGTGACATTGGAAGGAGCACGGCTGCCCGGGTCGGCGCCGGGGCTCCCGCGTCAGGTCGCCCCCGCGACCCAGATCTTTGAGACGATGGCTTCTTAAAGCGGCATTCAGGGAATGGATAAAAGAAATATACGATCCCATCTCGGCTCAACAGGCGCGATGGCCGCCAGCAACGTCAACCCGATGCCAGCTACGCCAGTCAGCAGGCAGCGATTGGAGCGCCAGCCTTCTCCGGGATAAAAGAAGGTGAAATCGCCTACTCCTTCCCCAGCTTTCTTCATCTCCAGCGTACGGGAAATCCACAATTGTGATGCCTCTTTGAATTGCAACCTCCCCGTCGCCTGGAAAAAGCGGTTGAAGATATGGCCCAGTCCGGCCGCGCCATGACACATTCCCGCGTCGACTACTCCCGTCTGATCGAACGGGCGCGCCAAGGCGTGCATCGCAATTGCGGTGGCTTCGCGCTCCCAGGCTGATTCATTTACGCAACGGGCCGCACCCAGCAGCGCCGCGGCAACACCAGGATCACCATAGCACCAGGCCATCCTGGAATCGTCATCTCCGAAATCGTCTCCAGCAAAGGCCGGAAAGGTTGCCTGGCGATGGGTTGGGAGTCGCTGGCTCAATAACCAGTCTACCGCGCCGTAAAGAAGAGGCTTTGCTTTCGCCGTGGCAATCTCAGCAGCACAGATTTCGCCAAGCAAGGCAATCACTCCCGGCACACCGTGGGATAGCCCCAGATTGTAGTACCCTTGTGGATACAAAGTTTGTTGCCAGGGCGGAAGAAGAGATGGAGACGTGTACCAGGTGACGCCTTGAGAATTGCGTATGGCTGTCTCATCAAGTCGATCAACGATTTGCGCCAGGCACTCAACAGCGCTCGTGCGCGGCATACGCTCCAGCGCATAGACCCCATAGCCCACCAACCCACTTATAAGGTCGTACTCGAAACGCCAGGGCGATCTACCAAGATGCTCTATCAAGGCATCATCGATAGGCTCGTTTACATCTTCTTCCCCCACGGCAATCTCCGCCAGGTGCTCCACTGCCCAGGCAATGCCGGTGAAACCGCCGTAGAATGACGCCGGTATCGGCAACACACTCAAGGCATCGACCGCTTCCCGGAGGAGCTCAAGCGCGGCTTGCTCGTAATGCTCCTTCTCTGGGTGCGAGCAGCTCTTGGCAAGATAATAGTAGAAGACTGCCAGTCCTGCCTTCCCGCCTGCGAGCGAGACACCATGAGGGCTGAGCTCGTCTTTTGAGCCCCCAACGTTCAACGACGACAAGATCCCCGTGGCTATTGATTGAACGGTGGCTCTGGCCTGCTCTTTCTGCTCACCATCCAAGATCGATTGCCAGCCACTGCCCCGATGGTCAGATCTCATGGGAGCTCGCTGCTCGGCTGGAACAAGGAAGGCGCGCCCGTTACTCCGACAGGGCCGCTCAGACAATAACCCGAGCGGCCCTGATGAGGCTCTTCTATAGGTTAGCAATTATTTTTGGGGCAACCAGGACCCGCCGTAAAGCAATAATTAACGCTGCACGTGTCTGTTAAGCACTGGGTATAGTTCTGCGAAGGCTCGCGCCCCGCGACCTTACGGAGCTCGCCATCCGCCAAGAACCGCAGCGTTTCCCTGCTGAGCTTCAGACGCTTGACCGGTTTAGAGTCTTTCATTCTTTCCTCCTGAGCGTTGGTTTGGGCTACCTTGTCTATAAAGCAAGTAGATCTTATCGTCTCAGCCGTTTTACGTCAAGCATACGCGGCTCTATGATAACTTCTTGCAAATTTCACCATCAGCGATGAAGATCCATGGGCTTCAAGCCGGCAGGAACGCGTACCGCAGCAGGAACAGCACCGCCAGCGCGTACATCAGCCAGTGCACCTCTCTCCCCCGCCGGGCGGCCAGCTTGACCAGGGCGTAGACGATGATCCCCGCCGCCAGGCCGTGCGAGATGTTGAAGGTGAGCGGCATCAGCAGGGCCGTGAAGAAGGCCGGGGCCGCCTCGGTCATGTCCGACCAGTCGATCTCCTTGACGGCGCGCACCATCAGCGTGCCCACCAGGATCAGGGCCGGCGCGGTGATCGGGGTCAGGCCGGCGGCGGCGGCGTGGCTGATCATCCCGACCAGCGGGGTCAGGAAGAGCGCGAGGAGGAGCAGCAGCCCGGTGACCACGTTGGCGAGCCCGGTGCGCGCCCCCACCCCCACGCCCGAGCCGCTCTCGATGTAGGCCGTCACCGGCGAGGTGCCGAAGAGCGCGCCCACCACCATCCCCAGGGCGTCCACGGTGAGCGCGCGGCCGAGGCGGGGGAGCTCGCCGCCGCGCAGCAGGCCCGCCTCGTGGGCGATTCCCATCAGCGTGCCCAGGGTGTCGAAGAGGGCGAAGAAGAGGAGCACCAGGATCAGCGGCAGGTACTGCACCCGCAACGCCCCCAGGAGGTCGATTCGCAGCCCGGGCAGGTCGAAGCCGGGCGCGGAGACCAGCGTCGAGGGGAGAGCCACCTGGCCGGTGGCGAGGGCGGCGACCAGCGTCGCCGCCAATCCCCAGAAGATCGCCGTCCGCATCCCCAGAGCTGTCAGGACGAGCGAGACCGCGAGGCCGAAGAGCGTCAGCAGGGCGGCCGGCGAATGCAGGTCGCCGATCGTCACCAGGGTGTTCTTGTCGCCGCGCACCAGGCCCCCGTGCTGGAGGCCGATAAAGGCGATGAACAGGCCGATCCCCACCGCGCCCGCCAGCTTGAGGACCTCCGGCACCGCCTCCACCAGCACCTTGCGGGCGCCGGTCACGGTCAGCAGCACGAAGACGACGCCGGCCCAGAAGACCAGCCCCAGGGCGGTCGGCCAGGGCACCCCGGCCCCGGCGCAGATGCCGTAGGCGAAGAAGGCGTTCATCCCCATCCCCGGCGCCAGCGCGATGGGGTAGTTGGCGACGAAGGCCATGAGCAGCGTGGCGAAGGCCGCGGAAAGGGCTGTGGCGATGATCGCCCCCTGCTGCGGCATGCCGGCGGCGACCAGGAAGACCGGGTTCACCGCCAGGATGTAGGCCATGGTGAGGAAGGTGGTCAACCCGCCGAGGGCCTCCCGGCCGGGGGTCGATCCCGCCGCGCGGACGTGGAAGAGGCGTTCGAGCATTGGGGGATAGTCTATGCTACCGTAGTCTCCTCGGAGGGCCTCCATGACCAACAGCACCTTCGAGGAACCGAAGCACCCCGAAACCGGCGACCCCTACTTCCTCTCCACCAAGACCATCCCCCCGGAAGAGCGGCTGATCTTCGCCCTCGACGTCCCGAGCGTCGAGGAGGCCAAGCGGCTGGTCGAGCAACTCGACGACGCGGTCCAATTCTACAAGGTCGGCCTGGAGCTGCTCGGCACGGGCGGCTACTTCGAGCTGATCGAGTGGCTGGCCGAGCGGGAGAAGAAGGTCTTCGCCGACCTCAAGCTGTTCGACGTCCCCGAGACCGTGCGCTCGGCCGTGCGCCGGCTGCGCGACTGGCCGATCACGCTCACCACGGTCCACGCCGGCAGCGCGGCCATCCTGGAGGCGGCCTGCCGCGAGAAGGGGGATCTCAAGATCCTCGCCGTCACCGTGCTGACCAGCCTCAGCCAGGAGGACCTGCGGGCCATGGGCGTCCAGGGGGACGTCCACGAGGTGGTCCTCGCGCGCGCCCGCCAAGCGGTCGACCTCGGCTGCGATGGCGTGGTCGCCTCCGGGCTCGAGGCGCATGCCCTGCGCGAGCGCCTGGGGACGAAGCCCTTGATCGTCACCCCCGGCATCCGCCCGGCGGAGAACCGGCCGGCGGACGACCAGAAGCGGGTGGTCACGGTCGAGCAGGCCCTGCGCAACGGCGCCGACTACATCGTCGTCGGCCGGCCGATCCGCAACGCCCCCGATCCCTATGAGGCGGCGATGCAGATCCAGGGCATGATCGAGGGCCTGTTCCTCTCGGCTTGAGAAGCGGCCGCGATCCTACGGCCACCCTCTTGCTTTGTCAGGGCTCTTATGCGAGCTTGTGGAAGATTTTCACTTTCCTTGGCTTTTTGATCCCGCCCCAGCCCGGTCGTTACGCTGCTATTCGCAATTCGGAGCAGGATACGGCCTCGATTCCGCGGATGCGGCTTCCGGAGCCGGGATGAGCTTCTTCGAGAGTTGGATGCCGGGATTTTCGCTTCCCGGCGGCCTGAAACGCCAGGATGACGGTGCGGGAGCGAAGATGGCCGTCCAGAAAACAAGATGGTCGTCCGGGAAGACAAAAAACGCGTCGGGATCTCAGAATGGCCGTCCGGATGGCGAAAACGCCGGCCGGGAAGCAAAAAACGGCGCGGGGAAGACTCGAAAAGCGTTCGGACGCCCTGACGCTCGCGTGGGGAGCGTCCGAGCCGGTTCTTTGACAAGCGAAGTCCGCCAGGGGACGGTACGCCGGGCCGTCCCCGGCGTGTTGTATCCACGGCTGCGCGTGCGGGTACAATCTTGGCAGCTCATCGGATATCCTGGATAGGGAGTTGTCAGGGATGCGCGCTGTACCCGTGCACAAGCGAGATCGCGCGGTCCTCCGAGGTATTCCTCTGACGAAATGGAAATCTAAGTATGCCTAAGCTCGGCCGTAACAAGCCATGCCCCTGCGGAAGCGGCAAGAAATACAAGGACTGCTGCCTAGGCAAGGTCCCATGGCCTGAATTGATAGCAAACAATGACCCTCGCGGTGTTTTGCACATGGAAGTGCGGGGGAAGAACATTGCTTTCCTTCATACGATTGCAGCAATCCTCCAACTCGACAAGCTGCCTCGTGGTTATCAATGGAGAGATGTCAAAAGGGCTGTCACCCCAAACGCGGTCAGAGCCCTGCATGAGGCGGTCGTCCGCTTATGGCCGACAGAGCGGGATTTACGCAGAGCGCTCCACGCCCAAAAGGACCAGCCTTCAGCCTTATATATAGGAACCTATAATCCGGACTCCTTGATCCGAGGTGTTAAACGGCACAACCTCTACTCCGACACAATTCTCATAGTCGATCCATTTCAGCATCCCAATACGATACGTCCGGAATTTAATCCAATTGAGAACCCTGATCTCAATATTGCCTCTACTCTGGCAGCAATTCGCATATGGTGGGAGCTCGCACCTTGGATCGAGCAGGGCATCGTCAGAATAATCAGAACACCTGGAGATTATGATCCTGCCCTGGATATGAACTCTATAGAGTCTTCCCGCAGAAGAGCGGAGCACCCAGAACTTCGAAGATTGGCAAAACAGGAATCCGAAAATTGGCGCGAGCATATGCCCGGCTTTGAGGAATACCACCGCCTATGGGAACCAGATTCATATCTAGAGCAGAAATACCGGGAAAAGAACCCGAACGCAGACCCAGAAGAAGTCCAGAGATTCCTTAGAATGATCAATGACAGGCGGCTGGACCACCCATTTTTCCCAGAATCGGTCTTCCGAGTGCGCGGCAAGCAATTTCTAACCATCAGTAGCGGCACCAACTTTGACATGGCCCTTCTGGTCGCCGAAGAAACGGGGGCTCACCTCATAACCGATCTCAACTATCGCTGGAAGGAGATTGAGGTAGATCGCGAATTGGTCGGAGCTAGGAATCGCACTTGGTCGTCTTTCGCAAAGGCTTTTGATGGGTTGACCTTGAAATTTCTAGATGATGTCGATATGAAGGATGCGGTCCGTATCCGGGAAGAAGGACGTCTTGAGGGTATGCGCGGCTTCTTCCGGCGGATCTGGAGCAAGGTGGATGACGATAAAGCTTTCTTGGAGACCAATGTTGATGATCTTTCGGCCGAGCTTCTTGAGAAAGTCGCAGAAGCAGAACAAGAGTGGAATAGTATTAATATCGATCTCATGAAATGGGCAGGACCTACGGCCGCCGCTACTCTTGCCGGAGGGTCAGCGATTGGAGCCGGAAAGGGCGCTTGGCTGGCAGCTTGTGCCGTAGGAGCCAGTAACCTGGCGATTTCAGCTATGAAGAAGCGCAGCTTCCCCGCCAAATATCCTGCCTCCTTCTTTCTTGGCAAGTAGGCTCGTGCGTCGCGTTCCATACCCGCACCGCCGGCTTCGACCGCCACCTGATCAAGCCGGCGGGCCTCGATGTCCTGAAGGCCTGCTGATCCCGCTGGCACGAGCTCAGCAGGGCGAGGTGGCGCAGCCGCAGGTCATGAACAGATCGCTGACGCAATTCTGGGCCGGGAGAGTGCGCACGCAGAGGGCCGTCGCCGCGGCCCCTCTCAGCCGGTACAGCTCCGCGCTTTCCAGGCGGCGGAGGCTCTCGCGATGCAAGGTGAGCTTCCTGGGAGCTTTCTTCATGGTGACCTCCTCGGGCTCACTCCCCCGTGCAGACGCAGCTCGGGACATCCTTGGAATAGCAGGCGAGCTGGAGCGTATAGGCGCACAAGCCGGTCACCGGCGCCGCGCCGGCCAGACCCTGGAGCTCCGCATCTCCGAGCTGGCGGAGGCTTTCGCGGTGCAGGGTGAGCTTCCTGGTGTTCTTCTTCCTCATCGTGTCCTCCCGGTCAAACCGTACAGCTGTAGCAGGTGTGGACGTCGCGGCTGTAGCAGGCCAGCACCTGGAGGGTATACGGGCAAGCAATGGTGGCAGCAGCCGCTCCGCCGTCCGGGCGGCGCAGCTCTTCCTGGCTGAGACGGCGGAGGCTCTCACGGCTGAGGCTGAGCTTCCGGGTGTCTTCTTCATCGTCGCGTCCTCCTTTCAGCCAGCTTTCCGATTCACGGGCTGTGCCAGAATCTGTAGGAGAGACCTACAGGCTCAGGAGGTGACCCATGGCGGACTGGAAAGGTATCGTCGGGAAGAGCTTCAGCGCGGAGGACTTCGACGCCTACTGCCACACGCTGCAATGGGTGGCGTGGCGACCCTCGTTCATCGTCCTGCACAACACCGGGGTCCCCTCCCTGGCGCAACGCCCCAATGGGTTGACGCAGCAGCACATCAAGAGCCTGGAGGCCTTCTACCGCGACGAGCAGAAGTGGAAGGCGGGCCCCCACCTGTTCGTCGACGACAAGCAGATCTGGGTCTTCACGCCGCTCACCGTCTCGGGTACCCATTCCCCCTCCTGGAACAAGCTGGCGCTCGGCGTGGAGATGCTGGGCGACTACGAGAAGGAGGACTTCACCGCCGGCCGCGGCCTGAAGGTGCGGCGGAACGCGGTGGCGGCCCTGGCGACCCTCTCCGCCATCCTCGGCCTCGATCCGCAGACCCTCCGCCTCCACCGGGAGGACCCGCTGACCACGCACGCCTGCCCCGGCAAGAACGTCCGCAAGCTGGAGGTCATCCAGGAGGTGCAGGACCTGATCGTCTCCCGTCACGGCGGCGAGCACCCGCTCAAGCCGCCGGCGTGAGAGCTCGACAGAGCTCCGTCGTTCTCAGTGATCCATTCCGGAAAATCCGGCGTAGAGTAGATAGTGCCCTTTCTACTCTTCTAAAGGAGAATTGACATGAGCGCATTATTCCAGTGGAAGCAGCACGGCCATTTACGGCCCATGAACGACGCGGGGACGGAG
>DASXJP010000467.1:0-4548 GCA_036497345.1 Thermoanaerobaculia bacterium | reverse complement strand
ATTAAAATGGGCATTTATAAACCGGCCACAACTCTCCATGCTTCTTACACTCTTCGTAGCAGTGACGGCAATCTTTCTTAGGACCATACAACTTCCGGTTCCACTGAGGTTGCCAGTTATGCTCTAAGCAGCGTTCAAGCTGAATATCGCATGGGCCGCGCCTGCCACCTTCATCGTCGCCTAGCTCACCACATTGGGGGCAGCGACGAGGAACAGGTTCGTACCGAGTATCGCCGGGGCCACCGGCCTCCGAGGGGTCGAAGAGAAAGTAGTATGCCACGGTGATCCAGCCACCCAAAGTTGCTAGAGCAGGGCTAATAGATGGCGGAGTAGCAGGCAGCCTACAAGGTGGTGGTACGGTTTGAGGGCTCGGGATGGGGGGTAGAACTTCGGGACCTCTTATAGGTAGAGGAACAGATCGGAGGCCAAAGCTGTCGGTATATCGGAGGGAGTTTGAAAAGGCGTAATGATAGGTGTTGGCAGGGTCGACGAAGCTAAGTGGATCCGCCTGTGTGTACCTCCCCATTCCGGCCTCATACCAACGATTAACATTGTAGCTTAGTGCTGCTTGTGAAGTCCCCCACACCCCATCCACCCACTGCCCCGGGAACCTTAAAAACACTCCCGCCCCGCTCCAGTCCGCGCCAAAGGGCTCGAAGCCCCCTTGCCAGAGGACCATTCCTCCCGTGCTGGTCGCCGCGATCGGGGTGCCCAGGTGGTCCACCGTCAGCAGCTTCCAGACTTCGGTGATGCCGGTGAGGTCCATCTGCGCCACGGGGCGGCCGGCGAAGTGGAAGACGTAGCTTCGCTGCGGGGCCGTGGCGCGCTGCAGGGCGTGCAGGAGGCCCTCGGAGCTGTAGGTGGGGTGGACGGCAGGGAGCGGCGCACAAGTGGGCGGCGCCGGCACTCCCAGGGCGGCGGACCAGGCACAGAGGTCTCCGGTCTCGAAGCTGTCGAGGAAGGGCAGCGCGGTGGTGTCTGCCAGGGTCAGGTAGTCCCTACCATCGTAGCGGAAGGAGACCCCCTTGGCCGGGCTCGTGGCCGTGAGAGCTGCGAGATGGCTGGCGTCGTCGTTGGTGAAGGCGGTCGAGGCCGTGCCCTGAGTGATCTGCTGGAGGTTGCCGGCGGGATCGTATTGATAGGTCTTTGTGCCTCCGGCCCCCAGCGCGACGCTGGAAAGGATCGGCGAGTGGCCGGTCCCCGGCGGCGGGACGAGCTGGTAGGTGTAGATGTCGGTCGTGCCGGAGCGGGTCTCGGTCAGACGGTTGCCGATCCGGTCGTAGGTCCAGGCGCGGGTGCCCCAGGGACCGTTCCCCTGGGTGAGGAAATATTGATCGTCCTGATAGCCGTAGGTCCGGTTGTTGGCGGAGCTCAGGGCGTCCGTGATCGCGGAGATATTGCCGACCTTGTCCGTAGTGTAGGTCCAGCTCAGCAGGCTCCCCAGGGTGATCGCGGACGGGAAATAGCGCTGGGTGAAGGCGTGGGTTTCGGTGATGCCGTTGCCGAGGGTCAAGCTCTGGAGCGGACCGTAGGGCAGATAGCTCGCCGCGGAGACGAGCGGCTGGTCGGGCTTGCCCGTGCGCTGGGCCAGCAGGCTCACCGGCCGGTCGGCGAAGTCGTAGGTCGTCACCGCCGTCACCCCTCCAGGATACGTGTTCCCTAAATTCCAGACAAGGTCAGGCCGTCTTGCCCCTTATCTTCCTTCCACAAGCAACTTCAATCTCATATAAACTACCCGACCAGGTCTTTTTTCGGGAAGCAAGACCATTACCGGACCGGGAGGGAGGAGCCCCATGGCGCCACACAAGAAGAGGAGGAAGCCGTCACCGGGAGGCCTGGCCCTTTTGCATCTACGCTCCAGGCGCGACTGGACGCAAAAGGAATTGGCCGACCGGCTGGGATGGACCGACGAGTCCCTAGTCTCCAACTACGAGAGGGGCGGCAGACCGCTCCACCGCGAGCACCTGGTCTCCATTGCCGCGGTCCTGGGGTATCCGCCGGAAGCGGTCGACTTGCTGGTGCAGACCCACGGTTGGCTCGAGCCTCCGCTGGAGCCGGTGGGGGCCTCATCGCCGGTGGACCCTACTCCCGAGGAGCTGGGTGCCATCCATCTCACCATCCTCACCGCGACATCGGTCTTCATGGACGGGGTCCGGAGGGAACTGGTCCGGAGGAAGCGGGAGAGGAAGGCCGAAGTGGCCCGGCAGAACGCGCGAGAGCTGTGGCCGCGCCTCAAGGCCACGCCGCGCCAGGACCAGCGGGACCTGGTCGCGGTGCTGCCGGCGTTCCAGAGTTGGGCGCTGGCAGTGCACGTCTGCGAGGCGAGCGTCAAGGCGGCGGCCCACAGACCGGAAGACGCCCTCCACCTGGCGGACCTGGCCGTATTCATCGCCACCAAATCTCCGGGCGCGGAAAGCTGGCGCTCGCGGCTGGAAGGCTTCTGCTGGGCCCACCTCGCCAACGCCCGCCGGGTCGCCAACGACTTCGCCGGAGCCGACCAGGCGTTCGCCCGGGCGTGGAAGCTTTGGGGGGCCGGGGCTGACTCAGCTCCGGACCTGCTCCCCGGGTGGCTGCTCTACGCCATGGAAGCCTCATTGCGACGGGAGCAGCACCAATTCCCCGAGGCGTTGAGACTACTCGAAAAGGCAAGGCGCTCAGGAGGCGACTCCGGTCTGATTCTGCTGCAGAGGGAGCATATCTACGAGCAGATGGGGGATATACCTAAAGCGCTTGAAGCTCTGGAGGAGGCTGCTCCCTTCGTAAAGGCTTCGAGAGACACTCGCCTTTTATTCGCACTCTGCTTCAAGGCCGCCAATCACCTTTGTCAATTGGGTCGCTATCAGGAGGCATCGGAACGGCTGCCCCAAATACGCGCGCTCGCTATCCAGCAGGGCAACGAGTTGGACCTCGTCCGGGTCGTCTGGCTTGAGGCGAGAGTAGCGGCGGGCCAAGGACAGTTGGAACGGGCAGTCGAGGGATTGGAACAAGTGCGCCGGGACTTCACCGCCCGCGGGCTCCCTTATGACGCGGCGCGTGCTTCCCTGGAGTTGGCCGCGCTCTATCTAGAGAAGGGACGTACATCGGACGTCCGGGGGCTGGTCCGTACTATGACTTGGATTTTTCAAGCCCAGGGCATTACGCGAGAAGCTCTTGCCGCGCTCACCCTCTTCTGCGATGCCGCTCAGCGCGAGACCGCTACAGTGGAGCTGACACGGCAGGTCATTGCCGAATTGGAGCGTACAAAGCCCTCGACCCCTCCTCCAGTTTGTAGACAGAGAGGCCGAGGATAAATGTCACGATCCACAGCGGCCAAACGGATCAATCTGACAGCCCGTATCCGCTGAGGTCACCGGGGCTGCGCTGGTGATACACCGGCCATTCGGGCCGATTTGGCAGCCCGTCTTTCTCCAAACATCCTTCAAGCAGCTCCAGGCCTGACCCAGCACATCCGGGATTGCCATCCCCCCGGAAACCTTCGCCGGACGGCTACCTCCATGCCGAGGAGCGGCGGAGGCCCATGGTTCGGTCAGGAGAGCGGCGAGCAGGAACAGGACGAGCACGGTCTTGCGGCGCATAGAGGCTCCCTGGAGAGCGCTCCGGACGCGGCCACCATGACCGGACGGGCGGCTCTCCGGAAAGTTGTACCGCCGCAACATACCCTATGCAGAAAAGAAAAGCTGTAGCGAAAGAATCTCCCCAGGCTGGAAGACACCCCTTCCCGTGATATAAGCCTCCCGAGGGAGGGCCCGCGATGCCCGAGCCCGAGAACGAAGAGGACGAAGCGAAAGCCGCGCGCCTCCTGGTGATCTTCCTGCGCTCCTACGCCGACCTGAAGCAGACGGAGCTCGGGGAGATCACCGGGCTCGGCCAGGGAGCGATCTCCCGCTACGAGACCGGCGATACCGTGCCGAGCCCGGAATCTCTGCGCCGGATCTCCGAGGCGGTGGTCATCCCCTGGCCGCTCGGGAGAGAGCTGCGCCGCTGCTTCTCCGCCGCCATCCGGAGCGCCAGACGGCACTGGGAGGACCTGGAAGGCGACGCCGGGATGCTGGACGCGCTCCTGGAGCGGGTCCTGATCGCCACCTTCCCCTATCTGGTCCAAGAGCTCGCGGCGGAGCTGGCGTCGCCCTCCCCCGAGGAGCAGCGCCGCGAGGCCGAGGAGATCTGGACGAATCTCCAGGCCTACCCCATGAGCAGGCGCCGGCGGCTGCTCGAGCTGGGGCAGGGCGCCTATCCCGACTGGGCCGTCGCGGAGCGGATCTGCGAGGCGAGCTTGCAGGCGGCCGAAGGCGAGCCGGATCAGGCCCTCGAGCTGGCGGATCTGGCGCTCTTCGTCGCCGGGACGATCCAGGACAAAGGCCGGCGCTCCCGCGTGGAGGGGTATTGCTGGGCCCACCTCGCCCACGCCCGCCGCGCCGCCCACGATCTCGCCGGAGCCGAGGAGGCGGCCGCTCGCGCTTGGAAGCTCTGGCAGACAGGGGAAGCTGCTGATCCCGGGCTGCTTTCCGAGGGGCGGCTGTCGGACCTCGCGGGAGCAGCCCCAGGGAC
>DASXJP010000466.1:0-28214 GCA_036497345.1 Thermoanaerobaculia bacterium | reverse complement strand
GACACCTGGACGGTGCGGGGCTCGACGGTCTGGTCCGGCCGGACCACGTATACGTATTGACCCTGCTGCCCCGTCTGCACCGCCTGCGTGGGCACCACCACCGCGTCCGCCTGCCGGGCCAGGGTGAGCCGCACCTTGGTGAACTGTCCCGGCCAGAGCGTCCGGCTCTCGTTGGGGAAGGTCGCCTTGAGCAGGATGGTGCCGGTGGCGCGGTCGATCTGATTGTCGATGAAGCTCAGGGCCCCCTCCTGCGGCGTGCCGCCCCCTTCCGCGGAGACCGCCTCCACGGTGAGACGCCCCGCGGAGCGGTACCGTTCAATCTCCGGGAGCTGCGCCTGAGGGACGGAGAAGCTGACGTAGATGGGCCGGATCTGGTTGATCACCACCAGCGGCTGGGCGTCGTTGGCCTTCACCAGGTTCCCCTGATGGACCAGCAGGCTGCCGGTGCGGCCGGAGAGGGGGGAGCGGATGGTGCAGTACTCGAGCTGGAGGCGGGCCGCCTCGACCGCCGCCTCGTCCGCGTTCACCGTGGCCCCCGCGGAGGCCGTCTCGGCGGCGATGCGGTCGTACTGCTCGCGGGTGACGTACTCCTTCTGCACCAGGTCGCCATAGCGCTTGAGATCGCTGGCCGAGTTGGCGGCCACCGCCTTGTCGCGCGCCACGGCCGCCCGGGCCTGGGCGAGGGCGGCCTGATAGGGGCGCGGATCGAGGGTGAACAGCACCTGCCCCTTCTGTACCTCCTGCCCCTCGGTGAAGTGGACGCCGGTCAGCTCGCCGCCCACCCGGGCCAGCACAGCGACGGTCGACAGCGGCTCCACCTTGCCCACGGCCTCGACCTGCACCGGCACGGTCTTGCGCGCCACGGTGCTGACGACGACGGGGACCGCCGGCTGGGCGCCCGCTTTGGCCTTATCCCCGGGAGGGCCGTCCGCCTTGCCGCCACCGGAGCAGCCGATGGCGAGGAGGGGGAGGGTGGAGAGCAACAGAACGGCACGGATTCTCATGGCTGACCTCGGCCGGCCGCCGGGGCCGGCGCAGGGGAAGAAGCAGTTGAAGCGGGCGCGGGTCCCAGGGCCCCGGTGTCGTGAGCGAGCTGCGCCAGCGCCAGAAACCAGTCGGCCCACGCCTGCACCACCTGGGCGCGGGCGGAGGCGAGGGCGCTCTGCGCGGTCAGCAGGTCGAGGATGCTCCCCACCCCGGCGCTGTAGCGCTCGGAGGTGGCGTCCTCCGACTCCTGGGCGCTCTGGAGGAGCGTCCGGCTGGTCTCGATGCGCTGGGAGGAGGTGTGCACGTCGGCGTAATCGGTCCACGCCTGGAGCGTCGCCTGCTGCTCCAGGGTCTCGACGCGGGCGCGGGAGGCCTCCAGATCGGCCTGCGACTGGCGCACCCGCGCCGCCCGGCCGCCACCGTCGAACAGCGGATAGCTGAGCACCAGCGCCCCCGAATAGAGGCCGCCCGGCGAGCTCAGCCCACCTCCGTAGTAGGGGTTGTTCAAGCCGGCCTGGAAGGAGAGCCGCGGCCGCAGGCCGGCGCGCTCGCGCTCGACGTCGCTCACGGCGGCGAGGGCCTGAGCGCGGGCGGCCTCGACGTCGGGCCGGCCGGCGAGGGCGCGGGCGATCAGCTCCTCCACCGCCTCGCTGGTGGCCTTCGGCGCCAGATCGGTCGGCAGCGGCGCCACGTCGTAGGGGACGTTGGCCGGCAGCCCCATGGCGGCGGCGAGACCGCCGCGCGTGGCCTGGAGCTGCCCTTCGAGCGACTCGACGTTGAGCTGCGCCTGGGCCATCGCGGTGCGCGACTGCAGGACGTCGGTGATCGTGGCCACCCCGGCCCGGCGGCGCTCGTCCGCGGCCTGGAGGCTCGTCCGCGCCTCCTGGAGGCTGGTCCGCGCGGAGGCCAGCAGCGCCTTGGTCCCCTGGTACTGGTAGTAGGCGCGCTCGACCTGGAGCACGGCGTCCTGGATCGCCTGGTTGTGGAGGAAATTCTCCGCGAACAGGGCCTGGCGCGCGGCCTCGACGTCGGCCTGCCGGCCGCCGAAGTCGAAGAGCAGGTAATTGAGCGTGAGCCCCGGCCCCAGGGTCGTCTGCGAGAAGGTGGTCTGCCCCCCGGCCACGGCCTGCCGGGTGCCCGAGGCCTGGAGCTGGACGTCGATCTCCGGGAACAGGTCAGCGCGCCGGATGTCGATCTCGGCGGCGGCGGCGCGGGCCCGCCACCAGGCCTCGCGGGTCTGCGGGCTGTTGCGCAGCGCCACGTCCACCACGTCCGTGAGGGTGAGATTCGACGCGCGGGCGCGCAGGTCCTCGGGGATCTCGGGCGGCTTCGGGCTCGCGGGGGCCGGCGCGGCGCCGGGCGGCGGCGCCCAGGGGAGCGAGGGCGACGGAGAGACCGTCGCCGCCGGCCCGGAAGTCGCCAGCGTGGCACAGCCGCCGGTCCATAGCGCCAGCAGGGCCAATCCCCATCTCCTCATCCCCGGACCTCCGCTCGTTGGGCCGCGGCGGCGCGGACGCCGGCCGTGGAGAAGAGGACGACATGATCGATCAGCTCGGGCAGCGACACTTTGGAGATCCGCCCGAAGCCGGCCTCCTCGGCGTAGCGCTCGACGCGCAGGAGCTGGATGAGCTGCCCGACCACGGAGTACGTGCAGTAGCGGGCCGTCTCCAGGTCGAGCCCGGGGCAGACCCGCACCAGGGCCGCCGCCAGCTCCTCGTAGACCGGGGTGATGATTCCGCCCACGAACATCCCTTGCGGCAGGTGGGGCTCGTGCAGCTCGCGCCGCATCAGCCGGTGCCACTGCCGGCCCTCGCTGGTGGTCATGAACGGCTCCAGGAAGGCGGTGGCGAAGGAGCGCAGCAGCGCCTCCAGCGAGGGGCTCCCTTCCACCGTCTGGCGGATGCTCGCCAGGCGCTGCTCCCGCATCGCCTCCAGGCGCCGGCGGAAGATCTCCTCGTAGAGCTGGTCCTTGCCGCCGAAGTGGTAGTTGACCGCCGCCAGGTTGCAGCCGGCCTCGGCCGTGATGTGGCGCACCGAGGTGGCCGCGAAGCCGCGCTCGGAGAACAGGCGCTCGGCCACCTCGATCAGGCGCTCCCGGGTGGGTCCGCCCTCGGCACCCGTCAGCTCGGTTCCGTGGATCTCCGTCCTCTCCATCTCAAATGTAGTTTCAAACAGCGTTTGAAACTTGTCAAGAGGGAGGATCGTCCTTGGCGGGTTATATTGTTTCTGCATTTCCGAAAGGAGGACCCCGATGCGCCTGTCACGGATGTCCTGCTGTTGCGCGGTCCTGCTCGCCCTCGCCGCGGTCGCTGCCTGGGGCGAGCCGCCGGTCCCGGCGGCGGTGCCGGCCGTCTCTCTCCTCCCCTTCCTCGCTCCGGCGCGGCCGCCCGTGACGCCTCTCCGGGGCGCGCGCCTCACGACCAACCCTCCGGTCTCCTGCTACTTCTTCTGCTCGGACGGATCGAACGGGAGCATGGCATGCTACGTGAATTCGCTCAGCCAGTGCTGCAGCTTCACCTACGACGCCTGCAATCTGCCCGGGGTATTCGACTCCGCCCAATGCACGGACGGGACGAATTGGCTCGACTGCTGACGGCTCAAGACCCGATGCGGCCGGTGCTCCGGTAGCCCATCTTCTCGAGGCGCTCGACCTCTGGCCGGGTCTCGGCGTCGCGGCCGAGCGCGAGGAGGGCCTGGGACGACGGGGAGAGCAGCTTCCAGTCGGTGAGAGGACGGGAGCACGGGGCGAGGACCGCCAGCGCCCGCTCCCAGGCGGCCCGCTCGCCGTCCCGCTCGCCGAGCGTCTTCACCGCCACCCGGCGGTCGAGCCGCAGGTCATAGCCGAGGTAGGCCTCCCCATCCCGCCCTGCCCGAGCCGGGATTCGATGCGGATGCTGCCGATGCTCGTTCCGACGTAGCTCATCGGTCCAAATGCTCGCGGCTCGCGATTTGTAGTCGTGCCGGCCGAGAGTATCACTCTCCCATTGCGCTCATGTCCATGCGAGCATGGGGTATGGGAGAGGATAGAGCGATGGCTCCGAGGTCCGTCGACGATTCCGTGCCGCCCCGGCCAGGTGCCCGCGAGGAGCGGCTCGCGACGGGCCTGTTCCTGCTCCTCTCTCCCCGGCTCCCCAGGACGGAGCAGCCGGTCCCCCGGGAGGATCTGGCGCCCTTCGAGGCTCTGTCCGTGCCGCGGCGGAGCGGGGCCGCCCCGCTGTCGGCGGTCTGGTTTCCGGCGGAGCGCCCCCGCGGGGCCGTCCTCCTGCTCCCGCCGTGGCTGGTCTGGGGCAAGGCCTACTTCTATCTGCGGGGACGGCTCCAGGCCCTCCGCGCCGCCGGCTACCACGCCCTGATCCTCGACTTTCCGGGCTTCGGCGGCAGCGGCCCCGTCCAGGGGTTCTTCGACCGCGACGTGGAGGACGGCCTCGAGGCCCTGCGGCGACGGGCGGGGGACCTCCCACTGCACGTGTGGGGGGTGAGCGCCGGCGGCACCTGGGCCCATCCCGCCCTCAGCCGGACGGACCTCGTGACCGGCGCGATGTTCGAGGACGTCTCCCCTCACCTCTTCGAGTGGTCGTGGCGCGTGGCCCCCCTTGGACGGCCGGTCTATCTCTTCTTCCGTGCCTGCTTCCGGTCCGCCTTCCGCTTCCTGGACGCCCGCCGCCACGCGGGCGCGATGCGGCTCGCCGCCGTCACCTACGTCAGCGGCGAGCGCGACCCCGGGGTACGCCCCGAGGACACCCGGGCGCTCGCGGAGGCCGCCGGCGGGCGCTGGCGGATCGTGCCCGGGGCCGACCACCTCGGCGCCATCAAGGTCGCCGGGGAGGAGGTCCTGGCGCTGGCGCTCGACACCTTCCGGCGGGCGGAGGAGGCTCGTTGAGAGATACAATGCGCGGACCATCGTTGGGAGGACGCCCGCATGAAGCCTGCCCCGTTCGACTATGAGGCTCCGGCCTCGCTGGATGCCGCGCTGGACCTGCTCGCCCGGCACGGCGGCGACGCCAAGATCCTGGCCGGAGGGCAGAGCCTCATCCCGGTGATGAACTTCCGGCTGGCCGAGCCGGCGCTCCTGATCGACATCAACCGCCTGACGGAGCTCGACTTCATCCGCCAGGACGCGGACGGCACCCTGCGGATCGGCGCCCTGACGCGCCAGCGCCGCCTGGAGCGCGATCCCATGGTGGCCGCGGCGGCGCCGCTGCTCCACGAGGCGGTCCCCTTCATCGCCCATCCGCAGATCCGCAACCGGGGGACGTTCGGCGGCAGCCTGGCCCACGCCGATCCGGCGGCCGAGCTGCCGGCCCTCGCCGTGGCCCTCGACGCCCGCCTCCGCCTGCGCCGGCAGGGCGGCGACCGCTGGGTGGACGCCGCCGACTTCTTCGCCGGCCTGTTCACCACCGCCCTGGAGCCCGAGGAGATCCTGGCCGAGGCCGCCATCCCGCCCGCTCCTCCCCGCACCGGCTGGGCCTTCCTGGAGATCGCCCGCCGCCACGGCGACTACGCCCAGGCCGGCGTCGCCGCGCGGGTGACCCTCGACGACTCCGGCCGCTGCCGCGAGGCGCGGCTGGTCTACCTGAGCGCGGGCGACGCGCCGGTCCAGGCCCGCGAGGCGGCCCGTCTGCTGGCCGGCCAGGAGCTCTCGGAGGCCGCCTTCGAGGCCGCGGCAGAAAAGGCCTCGCGCGACGAGATCCACCCTCCGGGGGACGTCCACTCCACTCCGGAGTTCAAGCGCCACCTGGCGCGCGTGCTCACCCGGCGGGCCTTGCGGAAGGCCGCCGAGCGGGCCCGGGAGGCCGCGTGAGGATCGCCGTCACCGTCAACGGCCGCGCCTATGAGCGGGAGGTCGAGCCGCGCCTGCTGCTCTCGGACTTCCTGCGCCACGAGCTGGGGCTCACCGGCACCCACGTCGGCTGTGAGCACGGGGTGTGCGGCGCCTGCACCATCCTCTTCGACGGCGAGCCGGTGCGCTCCTGCATCATGCTCGCCGTGCAGGCGGACGGCCACGCCCTCGCCACTGTCGAGGGGCTGGCCCCCGCGGGCGGTCTCCATCCGCTCCAGGAGGCCTTCTGGGAGTGCCACGGCCTGCAGTGCGGCTTCTGCACGCCGGGCTTCCTGATGACCCTGGTCCCCTTCCTGGAGGCCAATCCCGACCCCAGCGAGGAAGAGATCCGCCAGGCCCTCTCCGGCAACCTCTGCCGCTGCACCGGCTACCAGCACATCGTCGACGCGGTGAAGCTCGCCGCGGAGCGGCGGCGGACCGCGTCCCCGTGAGCGATCTCCTGGCAAGCCTGGAGGCCGCCGAGGCGCGCTTCGCCGAGCGCGAGCCCGAAGTGTTGGCCTTCCTGCCGGAGGAGGGGCGTTTCGACCGCCTGCGCCGGGAGGCGCGGTGGCTCTGCGAGCACTGGCCCGATCCGGACCAGCGGCCGCCGCTGTTCGGAATGCTGGTGGGGGTCAAGGACATCATCCACGTGAACGGCTTCGAGACCCGGGCCGGGAGCCGGCTGCCGCCGAAGGTCCTCCGGGGACCTGAGGCCTCGTGCGTGACGGCGCTCAAGAAGGCCGGCGCGATGATCCTCGGCAAGACCGTCACCACCGAATTCGCCTATTTCGCGCCAGGCCCCACCCGCAACCCCTGGAATCCGGAGCACACGCCCGGGGGCTCGAGCAGCGGCTCGGCCGCCGCCGTGGCCGCCGGCCTCTGCCCGGTGGCCCTGGGCACGCAGACGATCGGCTCGATCGTCCGTCCGGCCGCCTTCTGTGGCGTGATCGGGTTCAAGGCCTCGCGCACGCAGATCCCGACCTACGGCATCATCCCGCTCTCCACGACCCTCGATCAGCCGGGCCTCTTCGCGCGCGACGCCGCCACGGCGCGCCGGGTGGCCAGCCTGCTCTGCGACCGCTGGCGCCCCTATCCGCCGGAGCGGAAGCCCCGCATGGGCGTGGCGGTGGGCCCCTATCTCCAGCGCGTCTCCAAGGAGGGGATGATCCACTTCCGCGGCGTCTGCGACCGTCTGGCCGACGCCGGCTACGAGGTCCTCCCCGTCCCCGCCATGGAGGATTTCGCGGAGGTCGTGGACCGCCACTACCGGGTGGTGGCGGCCGAGGTGGCGCGGGTCCACGAAAAGTGGTTCGCCCGCTACGAGAGCCTCTACGACCCCCGCACGGCCGAGCTGATCCGCAAGGGCCAGGCGATCACCGACGAGGACCTGGCCCGGGACGTCGCCGCATGCCATCGGCTGGGCGACGAGCTCACCAGCCTGATGGACAGGCACAAGATCGACCTCTGGATCTCGCCCGCCGCCGTGGGCCCCGCGCCGAAGGGGCTCGACGCCACGGGCGATCCCGTGATGAACCTCCCCTGGAGCCAGTCCTTCAAGCCGGTGGTGAACGTGCCGGCGGGGCGGAGCGCGGACGGCCTGCCCATGGGGCTCCAGATCGCCGCCCTGCTGGGCGACGACGAGGACACCCTCTACTGGGCGGCCGACCTGGAGCGCCTGCTGCGGGAATGAGCGCCGAGCCCGCCGTCCGCTGCGCCGTCCGCCCCGGGTCCTACTACGACTCGGTGGTGCTGATGCAGCTCCAGCGCTCCCTCGCCGCATTGCCCGGCGTGCTCGACGCCGGCGTGATGATGGCCACCCCCGCCAACCGCGAGCTCCTTTCAGCGAGCGGCCTGCTGCCGGAGGACGCCGCCACGGCCGGCCCGCAAGACCTGCTGATCGCCGTCAAGGCCGAGAGCGACGCCGCGGCGGGCGAGGCCCTGGCCCGGGTGGACGCCCTCCTCCAGGTGCGCAGGAGCGGCGGCGAGCAGGACTTCCGGCCGCGCAGCCTCGCCGCCGCCCTGAAGATGCTCCCGGAGGCGCGCTGGGTGCTGGTCTCGGTGCCCGGCCGTCACGCCGCGGCGGTGGCCGAGGAGGCGCTCGACCACGGCCGCAACGTCTTCCTCTACAGCGACAACGTGCCCATCGAGAGCGAGGTGGCGCTGAAGCGGAAGGCCCGCGAGCGCGGGCTGCTGGTGCTGGGGCCGGACTGCGGTACGGCGGTGATCGGCGGCTTCGGCTTCGGCTTCGCCAACCGGGTCCGCCGCGGGCCGGTCGGCCTGATCGGCGCCTCGGGCACCGGGCTCCAGGCGGTGATGAGCCACCTCCACGCCCTGGGCTCCGGGATCTCGCAGGCGATCGGCACCGGCGGGCGCGACCTCTCGGCCGAGGTCGGCGGCATCACCGCCCTCCAAGCGCTCGACCTCCTCCGCCGGGACCCCGAGACGGAGGTCATCGTGCTGATCTCGAAGCCGCCCGCCCCCGAGGTGGCCGCCCGCCTGCTCGGGCTCGCCCGGTCCGCGGGCAAGCCCGTGGTGGTCTACTTCCTCGGCGCGCCCCTCCCCGGACGCCGCATCGGGAACCTCCGCTTCGCCGCCAGCCTCAGCGAGGCCGCGGAATTAGCCATCCAGGTCCCTGCTGTCCCTGCTGTCCCTGCTGTCCCTGGAGTCCCTTTTTCCGGCCACCTGCGCGGCCTCTTCTCGGGAGGCACCCTGGCCCAGGAGGTGCTGCTGGGGCTCTCGGCGCTCCTCCCTCCCGACCGGTACCAGATCCTCGATCTCGGCGACGACGATTACACCGTCGGCCGCCTGCACCCGATGATCGATCAGGATCTCCGCCTCCGCCGCCTCCGCCAGGAGGCCGCCGATCCCCAGGTCTCCCTGATCCTCCTGGACGTCGTGCTGGGCGAAGGGTCCCACGCCGATCCCGCTGGCGAGCTCGCTCCCGCGATCGAGGAGGCCCGCTCCCGGCGGCCGGAGCTGGAGATGGCCACGCTCGTGATCGGCACCGACGAGGACCCTCAGGACCTCAGGCTTCAGATCGAGACCCTGGAGCGGGCCGGCGCCCGCGTCTTCCGCACGGCGGGCGAGCTGGTGGACTTCGCCACCCAACGCCCGCCGGGAAGCGGCGAGAGCGGCAAGCCGGTCCCCCTGGAGCCGGTCAGGGGAGCCATCAACGTCGGCCTCGAATCCTTCTACGATAGCCTCGTCGTGCAAGGAGCTCCCGCGGTCCAGGTCGAGTGGAAGCCTCCGGCCGGAGGCAACGAGAAGCTGGCCGCGATCCTGGCGAGGATGAAGAGCGCATGAACATCGATCAGGCCAACCGCACCGCCGTCGAACGGATGATGGCCGCGAGGCCGGTCCTCAAGGGGCTCGCCACGGCCCGCGAGGTCATCCCTGGCATGGCGGACGACCTCCTGCTGCACGCCGGCCCGCCCATCGAGTGGGAGCGCGCCTCGGGCCCTCTGCGGGGCGCGGTGATCGGCGCCCTCCTCTTCGAGGGGCGCGCCCGCGACGAGGCCGGCGCCGTGGCCCTGGTCGAGCGGGGGGAGGTCCGGCTGGAGCCCTGCCACCACCACGGCGCCGTGGGGCCCATGGCGGGCGTCATCTCCCCCTCGATGCGGGTCTACGTGGTCGAGGACGCCACCCACGGCCACCGCACCTTCTCGAACCTCAACGAGGGGTACGGCAAGGTCCTGCGCTATGGCGCCTTCAGCGGCGAGGTGCTCACCAAGCTCCGCTGGATGAACGACTTCCTGGCCCCCGTCCTGGGCCGGGCGATCGAGCTGCTGGACGGCGTCGACCTGCGGACGCTGATCGCCGAGGCCCTGCACATGGGCGACGAGGGGCACAACCGCAACAAGGCCGGCTCGCTCCTCTTCCTCAAGCTCCTGGCGCCCGCCATCTCCCGGGTCAACCCGTCGCGCGAGATCCACGCCGAGATCCTGAAATTCCTGGGCGAGAACCCCCTCTCCGTTCTCAACCCGGTGATGGCCGCCTGCAAGGCCATGGCGGACGCGGCCCACGGCGTCGAGGGGAGCACGCTCGTCTCGACCATGGCCCGCAACGGCACCGACTTCGGCATCCGGGTGAGCGGCCTGGGAGACCGCTGGTTCACCGCCCCCTCCCAGGTGCCCGAAGGCCTCTATTTCCCGGGCTTTTCGAGCGCCGACGCCAACCCGGACATCGGCGACAGCACCATCACCGAGACCGCGGGCATCGGCGCCTTCGCCATGGCGGCGGCCCCGGCCATCGTCACCTTCATCGGCGGCTCGCCCCGGGACGCCCTCAACGCCTCGCTGGAGATGTACGAGATCACCGCCGCCGAGCACTCCCACTTCACCATCCCCGCCCTCGGCTTCCGCGGCACGCCGGTGGGGATCGACCTGCGGAAAGTGGTGGAATTGGGAATCACGCCGCGCGTCAACACCGGCATCGCCCACAAGCAGGCCGGCGTCGGGCAGGTGGGGGCCGGGCTGGTCCGCCCGCCGATGGAGATCTTCGAGGCCGCCCTGGTCGCCTACGCGGAGAAATATGAGATCTGATCGAAAGGAGGAGCCGTGTACGTCCCCTATGACATGAGCAAGGTGAAGATCCTCGACCTTTCACAAAATTTCAGCGTCGATTCACCGGCGTTTGCGTACTACGAGGGGCCGACCGTGAAGTGGGTCAAGCGCCTGGCCTTCGAGGGTGTCAACGCGCAATTCATCTCGACCACCAACCACATCGCCACCCACCTCGATTCGCCGATCCATTTCTACGATCCGGGGCCGGACATCGCGGGCATCCCGATCGACAAGCTGGTGGGACCGGCCTGCATCGTCGACCTCTCGCAATTCGGGGTCGGGGATTATCAGATCTACGGCCCCGAGCACTTCGAGCAGTGGGAGAAGAAGACCGGCATCACGATCGAGCGCGGCGACATCCTGGTGATCCATACCGGCTATCACCACTTCTACAACGAGGATTGGTACAAGGTCCACAACCAGGAGCAGGCCGACCTGCCGCGCGCCTTCCTGAAGCACCCCGGCCCGCAGAGCCGCTTCGTCGACTGGGTGCTCGACCGCGGCATCCGCTGGCTGGCGGTGGACTGCATCGCCGCGGACCACCCCTTCAACACCAACGTGCGCCGGGCGCGGCCCGACCTCGTGCCCGAGGTGGAGAAGGTGATCGGCATGTCGATCGACGAGGCCTTCCCCTGGCCCGCGGACTACCAGTGCATGCACGTCAAGCTCTTCCCGCACGGCGTCTTCCACGCCGAGAACGTGGGCGGCCAGATCGACGAGGTGCTCGACCAGCGCGTCTGGCTCGGCTGCTTCCCCTTCCGCTTCAAGGGCGGTGAGGCGGCGTTCGCGCGGATCGTGGCGTTCGTGGAGGAGAGGTGATAGAAGGGTCGTCATGATCGAGCGGCTGATCGTCACGAATTACCGAAGCCTGGGAAGAGACGTCCATCTGGATCTGGGTCCCTTTACAGCGCTGGTCGGTCCTAACGGCTCGGGGAAGAGCAATATCGTAGACGTTCTCCGGTTCGTCTCGGACTGCATGCATATGGGGCTTTCGGGCGCTATCACCGATCGTTCTGGGATCGGCGCCGTCCGGCGTTGGCAGGGTAGTAGCGGCGTACTTTCTCGCATATTCATCAGCCTGCACCTTCGACTGAATGGCCGACGAGCCCTTTACTCCTTCGTGCTCGGAGGTCAGAAATCCGACGAATACACGGTGGATGAAGAAAAAGCATCCATCTGGACAGGGACTGAGCAGCTTCATTTTCGGGTAGAGCGAGGAAGATGGATTACCGGACCGCAAGGGATGAAGCCATCTTTAGACGAGACGAGCCTAGCGTTACCCTTGATCGGCGGAGATGCACGGTTTCAGCCTCTCGTCCAATCCCTTCAAAGGATAGCCGTCTACTCGATTTTCCCGGACACCCTTAGAGCACCCCAAAAGTACAGCCCCGTGAAGCCTATGGATGGTCACGGCTCGAACTGGGCCTCCATCCTCAAGGATCAACCGAGGAGCTCGTGGAAACCCGAGCTGATCAGCGCTCTTCAGAAGCTTACGGGCGATATTGAAGATATCAAGGTTTCCCAGGCGGCCAGCTATCTGGTGGTTCAGTTTCGTCACGCTTCCAAGCGTAAACCGGCTTGGTTCGACGCAGCCCAGGAGTCCGACGGTACTTTGCGAGTCGCCGGGATCGTGACCGCCTTACTGCAGGAGCCTCCCGTTCCTCTCATCGGGATCGAGGAGCCCGAGCTTACCGTCCATCCCGGCGCGATTCCTTTGCTCTACGATTACCTCAAGCAGGCGAGCCGTAGAAGTCAGGTTCTGGTGACCACCCACAGCCCGGAGCTTCTCGATCAGATGGAGGCGGACGAGGTCCGAGTCGTAATGCGGGGCCCGAACGGTACGACTGTGTCGCCCATGGCAGGCCCCCAACGCGCGGCGGTGCGAGAGGGCCTGTTGACTCTGGGCGAGGTCCTGCGCACCGAGGGTCTCCAGCCGGAGTTGCCTCTGGCGGAGGCGGGGTGAAGGTTGGGAAAGGGCTACATTCTGGTCGAGGGCCACGGAGAGCTCGGGGCTGTCGATAATCTGATCTCCCGCCTCTCTGGGGATCTGGGGCTGCGGCGGGTCTGGGCTCCGGCGAGTCGGTGGCCGAATCTCTCTCAGCTTCACGAAATTCAAAGGGGCTGTAACGTCATCCGTACCAAAGGCAATGCGGAAGCCTTGCTGATCCTTCGAGACGAGGACGACAAGTGCCCGAAGGAACTTGCTCCCTCTTTGGCTGAAGCGGTGAGAAAATTGAGTCTGTCCTTTCCGACCGCCATAGTTCTCTTTCATCCTGAATACGAGGTGCTCTTCCTGCCCTGTATCGACCAGATGGCGGGCAAGACGCTGGGGACGGGCGCCGCCGCCCGGCCGGGCCTGCGCCCCGGCACACGATGGGAGGGCTCCTGGGAGTCCAGACGCGGGATCAAGGAGTGGTTGTCCGATCACTTTCCGCCGAACCGGATCTATAAACCGAGGATCGATCAATTACCCTTGACTCGGCTTATCAATTTTGACGTCTTGAGGAACGCGGATCTGCCCTGCTTCGGAACGCTCGAACGAGCGCTGGGCTTTCTGGCCGAAGGCGGAGCGGGCGAGGTCTATCCACAGCCTTAGAACGGATTGAGGTTGCCATCATGACCGCACAACCCATAGGCGTCGCGCGTCGCCGCATCGAGGATGCGCAGGCTGTACATCCGGATCAGGCGAGACCGAGCCGGCGCGCTACGTCGTCGAAGGATTCGCCGCGCTCACCACTCGCGACCGCAGACTGCTGGGCCTCTAGGCGCTCGCATAAGGTCTCCCGTAGTTCAAGCCCTTCGTCCGGATCACCCAGAGCTTCGGTGAGCTTGGCTTCGATGAGTTCGCCTAGCATATCCAAACGCCGCGCGTGGTCCAATGAGACATCCTCCAAAACAAAAGGGCCCCGTAACGGGCCCATCAAATCTGGTCCATCACCGGGTGTACCGGTCGCGGGCCACTGCCTATACTCTATGCTCTTATGAGCCTCCCGTCAAGCCTCTCGTTCCAGACAACCGTGATTTCCTCCCGGAATGTGGGAAGATAATTCGTGCCATGAAGACACAACCCATCGGCTCCCGCACCAAGCGCAACGAAGACCCCCGCCTCCTCACCGGCCGGGCCCTGTTCGTGGACGACCTCGACCTTCCCGGGATGGTCCACGTGGCCTTCCTGCGCAGCCCCTACGCCCACGCGCGCATCCGGGGGATCGACGCCTCCCGGGCGCGGAAACGCGAGGGGGTGATCGCGGTCTACACGGCGGAGGACCTCGGGAGCTACTGGCAGCCCGGGCCCCTGCTCGTGCCGCCGCCGCCGGTGGAGGGGATGGTCTTCAACCAGCGCACGCAGGTCCCCCTGGCCAAGGACAAGGTGCGCCAACTCGGCGAGCCCATCGCCGTGGTGGTGGCCGTCTCCCGCTACGTGGCCGAGGACGCGCTGCCGGACGTCGAGGTTGAGTACGAGTCGCTGCCCGCAGTGGTGGACATGGAGAAAGCCCTGGCGCCCGGCGCTCCCCTCGTGCATGAGGACGTAGGCTCCAACCTTGCCGCCTATGTTCCGCAGAAAAAGGGAAACTATGAGGAAGCCCGAGCAAAGGCCGATGTGGTGATCCGCCGGCGCTTCCACTACGACCGCGGCGCCGCGGCGGCGATCGAGAACCGGGGCGTGGTGGCCCAGTGGGACGCGCGAGCCCAGAAGCTCACGATCTGGGACACCACGCAGGCGCCCATCCCCGTGCGCAACGGCCTGGCCGCCATGCTCGGCCTCTCCGAGCACCAGGTGCGGCTGGTGACCCCGTTCATCGGCGGCGGCTTCGGCCCCAAGATCATGATGTTCTATCCGGAAGAGGTGCTCATCCCCTGGCTCGCCCTCCAACTCGAGCGGCCGGTCAAATGGATCGAGGACCGCGCGGAGAATTTCGTCGCCACCACCCAGGAGCGCGGGCAGATCCACGACGCGGAGATCGCCTTGACGCGCGACGGCGTCATCCTCGGCGTCAAGGACTCCTTCCTGCACGACACCGGCGCCTACGACCCCTACGGCCTCACCGTGCCGCTCAACAGCCAGTGCACGCTCATGGGTCCCTACCGGGTGCCCGCCTATCAGAGCGAATTCCGGGCGGTGTTCACCAACAAGACGATCGTCACCCCCTACCGCGGCGCCGGCCGCCAGCATGGCGTCTTCGTGATCGAACGGCTGATGGATCTCGCCGCCCGCGAACTCGGGATCAACAAGATCGAGATCCGCCGCCGCAACTTCCTCAAGCCCGAGGAGTTTCCGCACGATCACGTGATCATCTATCAGGATTTCGCGCCGCTCTATTACGACAGCGGCAACTACGAGCCGGTGCTGGACAAGACGCTGCGCATGATCGATTACGAGCGCTTCGTCAGTGAGGAGCAGCCGCGCCTGCGCGCCGAGGGAAAAGCCGTGGGGATCGGCGTCGTCGCCTACGTCGAGGGGACCGGCATCGGGCCGTTCGAGGGCGCGCGGGTGCAGGTGCAGCCGAGCGGCAAGGTGACGGTGGTCACCGGCATCGGCACGCAGGGGCAGGGGCACTTCACGGTGCTGGCCCAGGTCGCCGCGCAGCAACTCGGGGTGGCGGTGGACGACGTCGACGTGGTCACCGGCGACAGCGATCAATTCCACTGGGGGACCGGCACCTTCGCCAGCCGCGGCGCCGTGGTGGCGGGCAACGCCACCAACGAGGCGGCGAAGAGCGTGCGCGAAAAGGCGATCCGCGTGGCCGCTGAACGGTTCGGGGTGCCCGAGGAAAAGATCGAATTGATCGGCGGCGCGGCGCGGGTCGCGGGCGATCCGGAAAAATCGATTACCCTGGGCGAGCTGGCGAAGCTCGCCAATCCCATGCGCGGCGCGGTGAAGCCGGGCACCGAGCCGGGGCTCGAGGCCACCCGCTATTTCGGTCCCTACCGGGGCGCCACGGCGAGCGGCTGCCACGCCTGCGTCCTGGAGGTCGATCCCGAAACCTTCCAGGTCAAGATCCTCAAATACGTGGTGGTCCACGACTGCGGCGTGGTGATCAATCCGCTGCTGGTGGACGGCCAGGTGCACGGCGGCGTGGCCCAGGGGGTGGGCAACGCCTTCTACGAGCAGCTCGTCTTCGACGACAACGGCCAGCTCCTCAACGCCAGCTTCATGGATTTCCTCCTCCCCACGGCGCTCGACGTGCCGCGGGTTGAGGTGGGCCACGAGGAGACCGTCTCCCCCCTCAACGCCCTGGGTACCAAGGGGGCCGGAGAGGCCGGCGCGATCCCCGTCGGCGCCCTCTTCGCGCAGGCGGTGGAGAACGCGTTGGGGATTCCGGGTCTGGAGATCCTGGAGATTCCGCTGAAGCCGAGCCGGTTGTGGGAGCTGGCGGGAGCGGCGAAAGAAATCTGATCAATCTTCGGGGATGCCGGCCAGATCCACAACCGGCGTCCCCCGCATCAACCCCCAATACAGCACGAACGCCACGCCGAAGCCCACGAACCAGGCGTAGTCGTAGAGCACGCGCAGCGCCGGCACCACCAGACCGATCAGGGCCACGGTCACGCCCGCGATCAGCGAGACGATCGCCTTCCAGTTCCAGCGTCCGTAGATCCCGTCCGACTGGTAAAGGTCCGCCAGCGAAAGATTGGCTTTCCGGATCAGCCAGTAGTCGGCGATGAAGATCCCCGCGATCGGGCCCAGGAAGCTCGAATAGCCCACCAGCCAGCCGAAGATGTAGGTGCCGTAATCCGCCAGCAGACGCCAGGGCATGATCACGATCCCCAGGATGCCCGTGAGGACGCCCCCGATCGCGAAGGTGATGCGCGAGGGCCAGAGATTCGAGAAATCGTTGGCCGGCCCCACCACGTTGGCGGCCACGTTGGTGGTGATCGTGGCGATCAGCAGCGCGAAGAGCGAGATCAGGATGACGAGCGGATTTCCCAGCCGCGAGAGCAGGGCCACGGGGTCCCAGATGGCCTCGCCGAAGATGAGCACCGAGGCCGAGGTCACCGCCACGCCGATGAACGAGAAGAGGGTCATCGTGGTCGGCAGGCCGTAGAGCTGACCCCGCATCTGGGCCCGCTGGTCGTGGGCGAAACGGGAGAGGTCAGGGATATTGAGCGCCAGCGTGGCCCAGAACCCCACCATGCCGGTGAGCGACGGTACGAAGAAAGCGAAAAATTCGCCCGTCGACTTGAATTTGCTCGGCTGCGCCAGCATCGGCCCCAGGCCGCCGGCTCGCGCCATGGCCCAGCCGAGCAACGCCAGGCCGGCCACGATCAGGAACGGCGCGGCCCAGGCCTCCAGCCGCTTGATGGCGTTGCTCCCCCGCACCACGATGTACATGTTCCACAGCCAGAAGATGAAGAATGAGATCCAGACGCCGCCCGGGACCCGCTGCCAGGCGGGGAAGGCGGTCGTCAGCAGCGTCTGGATCGCCTGGCCGCCGATCCACGTCTGGATGCCGAACCAGCCGCAGGCCACCAGCCCGCGCAGGATCGCCGGCACGTTGGCGCCGCGGGTGCCGAACGAGGCGCGGGCCAGCACCGGGAAGGGGATGCCGAAACGGGTGCCCGGATGGGCGATCAGCACCATGGGGACGAGCACGATCAGGTTGCCCAGCAGGATGGTGAGCAGCGCCTGCCACCAGCTCATTCCCCCCTGCACCAGCCCGGCCGCCAGCATGTAGGTGGGGATGCATACCGACAGCCCCACCCACAGCGACGCCATGTTGTACGTGCTCCACGTCCGCTGCTCGACGCGGGTGGGGGCGAGGTCCGCGTTCCACAGCCGGGTGTCGGACGACGGCTCCCGCAACTCATAGAGATCGCCGCGGACCTGGCGCATCGCCTGCAGTCTTGACGCGGAGGGCCGCTCCGCCGCTGGCTCGGTCATGGTGGCGCTATGGTACCACCCGGAAACCATCTCTACCGTCCGCATCCGTCCATGCCCGTCCGTGCTCGTCCTCTCTGGCCCGAAGAGTTATCGTTCTCCCCCATGTGGACCTCAACCCCCTTCACCCAACGCATCGGCTGCCGCTATCCCATCGTCCAGGGGCCCATGGGCGGCGGCGCGTCGACGCCTGAGCTGGTGGCGGCGGTCTCCAACGCGGGCGGTCTGGGATCGCTCGGCTGCTATCACCTGGAGCCCGCCGCGATCCTGGACGCCGCGGCCGACATCCGGCGCCGGACCGACCGGCCGTTCGCCCTCAACCTTTGGATCCCCCGCGAGCAAGAGGACGGCGAGAGCTCCGAGCCCTCCCGGGCCCTGGCGCGGCTCCAACCCTACCGGGACGAGCTCGGTCTGCCACCTCTCCCGGAGTCTCCGGCGCCCACCGTCCAGGACTTCGAGCGGCAATTCGAGGCCGTGCTGGAGGCAAGGCCCGCTATCTTCAGCTTCGTCTTCGGCCTGCTGCCCGAGCCGATGGCGGCGGAGGCGCGCCGGAGGGGGATCGCGACGATCGGCGTCGCCACCACGGTCAACGAGGCGGAGGCCCTGGAAGCGAGCGGCGCCGATTTCGTGTGCGCCTCCGGATTCGAGGCCGGAGGACACCGCGGCAGCTTCCTGCGTCCGGCCGAAACGTCGCTCACCGGCACGCTGTCGCTCGTCCCCCAGGTGGCGAGCGCCGTGCGGGTCCCTGTCCTGGCCGCCGGAGGGATCGCCGACGGCCGCGGCGTGGCGGCGGTGCTGGCCCTGGGCGCCTCGGCGGCGCAGCTCGGCACCGCCTTCCTGATGTGCCGGGAATCCGGAGCGAGCGACCTCCACCGCGCCGCCCTCGCCGACCGGGCCCGCGCGCGGCGCACCACCCTGACCCGGGCCTACACCGGGCGCCTGGCGCGGATGCTCACCAACCGCGTCACCGAAGATCTGGCTCAAGCCCCCGCCGAGCTCCTCCCCTACCCGCTCCAGAACGAGGCCACCCGGGAGCTCCGCTACGCCGCGGCCCGTGCCGGCCGCACCGACCTCCTCCCCTTCTACGGCGGCCAGTCGGCCCCGCTGGCCTCACTGGGCTCGGCGGGTAACCTGGTGGCTGCCCTGGCTGAGGAGACTGGCGCTGTCTGCGAGCGGCTCGGCCCGGAGAAAGGGTAGAAGAAGACAGCCTGCCTCCAGCGGTTCGAGCGGGAGGATCTGTAGTACAGCGGGGCCCGTCAGGGAGCGGCCCCGTCCCAAATAAAGAGGCCCCTCTTTCGAGGAGCCCTTTACGCTAGCCCGTCGGGGCCATCCACCTGCGGCCGTGCGCCGCATTAAGGCGTAGAATAGGCCTTTCTTTTCCGCCCTGTCAACCTTCTCTACGCCCTGCTTTCGCCGACCAGGATTCGAGGGTTGAGGTACTCTCTGCCAAATGCACCCCCTAACCGCTCCCACCCTCGACGACATCCGCGCCGCGCGCGAGCGCCTGGCCGGTGTCACCGTACGCACCCCCCTGGTCCGCCTGAACGCCGACGCTCCCGGGGAGGTCTGGCTCAAGCTGGAGAACCTGCAGCCCATCGGCTCGTTCAAGCTGCGCGGCGCCACCAACGCCATGCGGCTCGCCGGGCCGGCGGGGGTGCGGGAGGGCGTCTATACGGCCAGCGCGGGCAACATGGCCCAGGGGGTGGCGTGGAGCGCCCGCGAGCTGGGGGTGCCGGCCACGGTGATCGTCCCCGATCACGCGCCCGCCACCAAGCTGGCCGCCATCGAGCGCCTGGGCGGCAAGGTCGTGAAAGTGCCATTCGAGCGCTGGTGGCAGGTGATGCAGGAGCACTCCTACCCGGGGCTCGGCGGCCTCTTCATCCATCCGGTGGCCGACCGGGGGGTGATGGCGGGCAACGGCACGGTCGCCCTGGAGATCCTCGAAGACCTCCCGGACGTGGACACCGTCCTCGTCCCCTTCGGCGGCGGCGGTCTCTCGTGCGGGATCGCCGCGGCGCTCGCCGCGCTGCGCCCGGAGGCCCGGGTCTTCGGCTGTGAGGTGACCACCGCCGCGCCGCTCTCCGCGGCCCTCGCCGCCGGCTCGCCCCAGACCGTGGACTACAAGCCGAGCTTCGTCGACGGCATCGGCGGCAAGAGCCTGCTGCCCGAGATGTGGCCCATCGCCAGCTCGCTGCTCGCCGGCGCCCGCGTCGTTCCGCTCGAAGAGGTGGCCGCCGCCGTCCGGCTGCTCGCCGAGCGCCATCGCGTGATCGCCGAGGGAGCCGGCGCCGCGTCCGTCGCCGCGGCGCTGGCGGGCGTCCCGGAGGCCCGCAAGGTGGTCTGCGTGGTCTCCGGCGGCAACATTGACGCCGCCAAGCTCTGCGCCATCCTGGACGGGCGAATGCCCTGAGGCGATGATGAAAAAATCCTGGATCATCCTGTTGGGGCTCGCGGCCCTCGCGGCGGCGCACGCCAAGACCATGACAAAGCTCCAACTCGTCGAAGCCACCATCCCCGAGCTCCAGCAGGCCATGGACGCGAAGCGCCTCACGGCCGAGCGGCTGGTGCGCCTGTATCGCGCGCGGATCGACGCCTACGACAAGACGGGGCCGGCCGTGAACGCGTTCCTGTACCTGAATCCCAAGGCCGAGGAGGAGGCGCGGCGGCTCGACGCGGCGCGGGGAAAGGGGAAGGCGCGGGGGCCGCTCTATGGCATCCCCGTCCTGCTCAAGGACAACATCGACGTGGCGGGCATGCCGACGACCGCGGGCTCGGTGGCGCTCGCGGGGTCCATGCCTTCCGGGGACGCCTTCCTCGTCTGCAAGCTGCGCGCGGCCGGCGCGATCCTGCTGGGCAAGGGGACCCTCACCGAATTCGCCAACTTCTTCGGGGCCAGCATGCCCACCGGCTACAGCTCGCTCGGCGGCTTCGGGCTCAATCCCTATGATCCGCGCCCGATGCCGGGCGGCGACGGCCGGCCGGTGCTCCAGACGGGCGGCTCCAGCTCGGGGCCCGGCATCGCCGTCAACGCCAATCTAGTGACCGTGGCGGTGGGCACCGAGACCTCCGGCTCGATCCTCAGCCCGGCGAGCTCCAACGGCGTGGTGGGCATCAAGCCCACCCTGGGGCTGGTCAGCCGCCACGGCATCCTGCCGATCACGGCGGACCAGGACACCGCCGGCCCCATCGCGCGCACGGTCACGGACGCGGCCATCCTGCTCGGCGTGCTCGCCGGATACGATCCCGCGGACCCCGCCACGGCCGCCTGCCTCAAGCCCGGCAACTGTCAAGAAGACTACACGCGGTTCCTCGACAAGAAGGCCCTCAAGGGGGCCCGCATCGCCGTGGTGACGCCCATCCCGCCGGAGCGGGCCGCGATCATGAACGCGGCGATCGACGTGCTGCGCGCGCAGGGGGCCGACGTCCAGATGCTGCCGTCGCCGTTCCAGGCACAGCTCCCTCCGTGCGTGAGCTATCCGCCTCCCGCGGACTGCTCCACGGTGCTCCTGTACGGCCTGAAGCGCGACCTGAGCGCCTATCTGGCGGCGACGCCGGGCGCCACCCGCCGGACGATCGCCGAGATCATCGCCTTCAACAAGGACTACAAGCCGCCGATGAAGTACGGCCAGGCGACCTTCGAGGCGGCCCAGCAGGTCGACACCTCGCCGGACAGCGCGGACACGAAGCGCTACCAGGCCGACCGCGCCGAGGATCTCAAGCGGTCCCGGGGCGCCCTGGACGCCGTATTCAAAAACGCCGACGCCATCCTCTCCTCGGCCAACTTCTTCGCGGGCGCTCCGGCCAAGGCGGGCTATCCGAGCATCACCGTGCCCGGCGGATTCGTGCCGCCCACCGCGCCGGTCGAAAATCCGTTCCCTTCAGGTGTGACCTTCACCGGCCCGGCCTTCTCCGAGCCGCGGCTGATCGCCCTGGCCTACGCCTTCGAGCAGGCGACCCACCACCGCCGACCTCCCGCGAGCACGCCGCCGCTCGCGAGTGACAGCCTCTCGCGCTGAGCGCCTGTCCCGCCTTCCCGATCTGCCGCACCTTTGGTTAGGGAGGTCCTTTGTCTGCTTGATTGCTGCGCGGCCGGCCGCTCGCGCGGCGATGCGGTTCCTCGGCTCCGAATTCAGCACGAAAAACCGTTCGACAAAAACCTGGAGGTAGCATCATGAAGAGAGCCACGATCATGTTGGTGGGGATCGCGGTGCTCGGGGCGTTCTTCGTCCGGCCCGCCGCCGCGGACGAGCACGGCCAGGGCTCGGCGCGGCTTCAGCTCGTCGAGGCCACGATCCCGGAGCTCCAGAAGGCGATGCAGACCAAGCTCATCACGCCGGAGCAGCTCGTGGACATGTATCTAGCGCGCATCGCCGCCTACGACAAACACGGGCCGGCCGTGAACGCGTTCCTGTTCCTGAACCCCAACGCCGCGGCGCAGGCGCGCGCGCTGGGCGAGGACGATGACGACGGGCACGAGCACGGCAAGAAAGATCACTCGCGGCCTCTCTTCGGCATCCCTGTCCTGCTCAAGGACAACATCGACACGGGCGACATGCCGACCACGGCCGGCTCGGTGGCGCTCGCGGGGTCGATCCCGCCGGACGACGCGTTCATCGCCCACAAGCTGCGCGAGGCGGGGGCGATCATCCTGGGCAAGGGGACCCTCACCGAGTTCGCCAACTTCATCGCGCTCGGCATGCCGACCGGCTACAGCTCGCTGGGCGGCTTCGGGTTCAACCCCTACGATCCGCGCCCGCTGCCGGGCGGCGACGGCCGGCCGGTGCTGCAGACGGGCGGCTCCAGCTCGGGCCCCGGGATCTCCGTGAACGCCAATCTCGTCACGGTGGCGGTGGGCACGGAGACCTCCGGCTCGATCCTCAGCCCGTCGAGCGCCAACGGCGTGGTCGGCATCAAGCCCACCCTGGGACTGGTGAGCCGCGACGGCATCATTCCGATCACGGCGGACCAGGACACCGCCGGCCCCATCGCGCGCACGGTCACGGACGCGGCAATCCTGCTCGGCGTGCTGGCCGGATATGACCCCCACGATCCCGCCACGGCCGCCTGCCTCACGCCGGGCAACTGCTTCAGCGACTACACGCGGTTCCTCGACAAGAAGGCGTTGAAGGGGGCCCGCATCGCCGTGCTCACGCCGATCCCCGCCAGCCGGCTCAACCTGATCAACGCCGCGATCGCCGTGCTGCAAGCCCAGGGGGCCGAGGTCATCTCCGTGCCGGATCCGACCTCGACGCAGCTCGGCACCTGTGTGAGCTATCCGCCTCCGGCGGGCTGCTCCACGGTCCTCCTCTACGGGCAGAAGCGCGATCTGAACAAGTATCTGGCGGCCACGCCCGGCGCGCCCAACCATACGATCGCCGAGATCGTGGCCTTCAACGCCACCTTCGTGCCGCCGATGAAGTACGGCCAGGCGATCTTCGAGGCGGCCGCGCAGGTGGACACCTCGCCCGGCAGCGCGGACACCCTGCGCTATCAGGCCGACCGCGCGGAGGACCTCCTGCTCTCGCGGGGCGCTCTGGACGCTATCTTCAATGGCCCCGATGGCATCAAGGGGACCGGCGACGACGTCGACGCCATCCTCTCGGCGGCCAACTTCTTCGCGGCCACCCCGGCCAAGGCGGGCTATCCGAGCATCACGGTGCCGGGAGGCTTCCTGCCGCCCACGCCGCCGATCGCCAATCCGTTCCCGTCGGGGACGACGTTCACCGGCCGGGCCTTCTCCGAGCCGCGGCTGATCGCCCTCGGCTACGCGTACGAGCAGGCGACCCACAACCGCATCCCGCCCGCGAGCACGCCGCCGCTGCCCAGCGACAGCGTGTCGCGGCCGTAGGGGGACCGCCCTCGGAGCGATCTGCCCTCCGAATCCTCACCCCCTGGCCCCCTCTCCACTCACGTGGAGAGGGACCGAGGGTGAGACCTCGAAGGGCATACCGTTCCGAGGGTAAGACGGCTATTACGGGCTTTTCTTTGACTCCCGGCTCCCATGCCCCTACAATACCGTCTCCCTGCCGGGCCTTTCGGAGAGGTGCTGGAGTGGCCGAACAGGGCTGCCTGCTAAGCAGTTGTCCGGGGTAAACCCGGACCGAGGGTTCGAATCCCTCCCTCTCCGCCATCGTTTTCCCCACTGCCCAGATTCCGGCCCGGAGCTTGCACCGCTTCCGAGGACCGCTGTGCGCCTCCTTGGAAGGATCTTCGGGTGAGCGTGGGCGGACGGGGAGGACCGAGATGCTCAGAGCCATCAATCCCGCCACCGGAGAGCTGATCCACGAATATCCCGAGCACGACGAGCAGGAGGTCGAGCAGCGGCTGAAGGCGGCCGAGGAGGCCTTCCAGTCGTGGCGCCGCTTCGATTTCGCGGAGCGGGCGGCCCACCTGTCGAGCGTCGCCGACCGGCTGCGCGAGGACACCGACCGCCTGGCCCGGCTGATCACGGAGGAGATGGGCAAACCGCTCGCCGCCTCGGAGTCCGAGGTCGACAAGTGCGCCTGGGTGTGTGATTTCTACGCGGAGAACGCGGAGCGCTTCCTGGCCACGGAGACGGTGGGGACCGACGCCGCGAAGAGCTTCATCCGCTACGAGCCGCTGGGGCCGGTGCTCGCCATCATGCCGTGGAACTTCCCCTACTGGCAGCTCTTCCGTTTCGCGGCCCCCGCCCTGATGGCCGGCAACGTGGCGGTGCTCAAGCACGCGGCGAACGTCCCCGGCTCGGCGCTCGCCATCGAGGCGGTGTTCCGCGAGGCGGGCGTGCCGGACGGCGTGATGACCACGCTCCTGGTCTCCTCGGCGCGCACGAAGTATCTGATCAGCGATCCGACGATTCGCGCCGTGACCCTCACCGGCAGCGACCGCGCCGGCATGGAGGTGGCCTCCGAGGCCGGACGGTGCCTGAAGAAGGCGGTGCTGGAGCTGGGGGGATCGGACCCCTTCATCGTCCTGGAGGACGTCGATCCCGCCGAGGCGGGCCGGCAGGCGGCGAAGGCGCGGACGATCAACTCGGGCCAGAGCTGCATCGCCGCCAAGCGCTTCATCGTGATCGACGAGATCGCCGATCCGTTCGAGGAGGAATTCACGCGCGCCATGGAGGGGCTGAAGGTGGGCGACCCCCTGGAGCGGGGCACGGACGTGGGCCCGATGGCGCGCGAGGACCTGCTCGACTCGCTCGACGATCAGGTGCGGCGGACGGTCGAGGCCGGCGCCCAACTCCGGACCGGCGGCAAGCGCCTGGATGGGAAGGGGTGGTTCTACGCGCCCACCGTGCTCACCGGGGTCCAGCCCGGCATGGCCGCGTTCGACGAGGAGACCTTCGGGCCGGTGGCGGCGGTGATCCGGGCGCGCGACGCGGCGGAGGCGATCGAGCTGGCGAATCGCTCGAAGTTCGGCCTCGGGGCCAGCATCTGGACGTCCGACGCCGCCCGGGGCGAGGACCTGGCGGCCGAGATCGAATCCGGGAACGTCTTCGTGAACGGGATCGTGAAGTCCGACCCGCGCCTCCCCTTCGGCGGCGTGAAGAGCTCCGGCTACGGCCGCGAGCTCTCCGAGGTAGGCATCCGCGAGTTCGTGAACATCAAGACGGTGTGGATCAAGTAGGCCGCCGGATCGTCATCACCGGGCAGGGCGCGTACTCCACCACCCTTTCGGCCGTGCTCCCCAGCAGCAGGTGGCGCAGGCCGGTGAGCCCGCGAGTGCCCATGGCGATCAGGTCCACCCCGCGCCTCTCCGCCTCCTCGGCGATGACGTGGCCCGGGTCCCCGTCGCGGGCCACGGTCTCCACGGTCAGCCCTTCCCGCTGCAGGGCCTGCGCGGCCTCGTAGAGCCGGCGCTCGGCTTCGAGACCGGTGTCCTGGAGGTAGCTCACCGAGGTCGGGATCGGCCCGTAGGCGGTGTACTCGATCGGCAGGTTGAAGACGTTGAGGAGGATCAGCCTGGCGTCCTGCTCCAGCGCCGCGAGCAGCCGGTGGGCGGTGGTGATGGCCAGCTCGGCGGCGGGCGAGAAGTCGGTGGGGACCAGGATGCTGCGGATCGTCCGGTGCTTGCCGAGGTCACCCGGGTGGACCGCCAGCACCGGGCAGCGCGCGCCATGGACCACCCGCTGGGCGGTGCTCCCCAGCAAAAGATGCCGGAGCCCGGTGAGCCCGCGAGTACCGAGGACGATCGCCAGGGGGGAGAGCGCGTCGGCCCGCTCGAGGATCACCTGGGACGGCGTGCCGGGGAGGAGGAAGGTGGTGATCGCGATCTCCTTGCCCGTCAGGCCCGCGGCGGCCTCGGCCAGCCGGGTCTCGGCGGCGCGGATCACCTCTTCCTGGAAATCGGTGTCCGCGGAGGGGATGTAGCCCGGGATCGACGGCGGGATGGTGACGGCGTGGATCAGCTCGACACGCGCGTCCTGCTGGCGGGCGAGCTCGACGGCCCAGTCGAGCGCCGCGGCGGCGGTCTCCGAGAAGTCGGTTGCGGCCAGGATGACGGGCGTTTGGGTCTGCGGTTCCATGTCGTCCCTCCCTTCGGTCTCGACAGGATTCTAGACGACCCGCCCCCGGGCCGCCCCGCGCCGAAGGGTGGGGAATCTACGCGGGCGGCCTGGCGCCGCGGCGGGCCGAGAAGATGAAGACGTGCTGGGAGGGGAGGTCCTCGCTCCGGCGGACCAGCGTGAAGCCGGCGGCCGTCCATTCGGAGAGCACCTGCTCGACGGACATCCGGTGCTTGATGTTGATGTGGGCGGCGGTCTCCCCTTCGAGGCGGTACTCGACCAGGATCACGGTCCCCCCCGGCGCCAGGCAGTCGCGGATGGCGGCGAGCATCGGCTCCGGCTTCTGGAACTCATGGTAGACGTCCACCAGCAGGACGCGGTCGATGCTGTGGGCCGGGAGCTTGGGATCGGTCTCGGTGCCGAGCACGGTGACGACGTTCTGGACCCCTTCCTTGGCGGTGTGCTGCTTGAGGAGGTCGAGCATCTGGGGCTGGATGTCCTCGGCGTAGACTTTGCCGGCAGGCCCCACCCCCTTGGCGATCCGGCGGCTGAAGAAGCCGGTGCCGGCGCCGATCTCGGCCACGGTCATCCCCGGTTTGAGGTCCATGGCCTGGATCACCAGCTCGGGCTTCTCGTTTTCGGCCCGCCCCTCGCGCTCCAGCCAGTCCGCCTTCTCCCACGGCATCACGTTGGCCGGCTCGCGCTTGGGGGCCGCGGCGCCCGGGCTGGCCATGCCGGCCGCGGGATGCTCCGCGGGAGCCTGGGCGCAGGCGGCGCCGATCGCCACGAGGAGGGCCAGGAGCCAGGCGGTCCAGCGGGTCGGTGAGAGGCGGCGGGGGTGGCTCATGCGGGTCTCCTCGAAGGCGATCGGTCTTCCTTCCGAGAACGGACCGGACGGCTCGCCACATTCCATTCTCGCAAGGGGTCCGTACAATCGTGCCATGAGATCCCTGCGCTGGGTGGTCCTGCTCTGTTTTTTCATCGCTCTGGGAGGGATGCCTCCCGCCGGACGATCCGCCGCGCGGTCTGCCGCGGGCAAAGGCCGCCCCAACATCCTGGTCATCATGACGGACGACCAGCGGCTCGATCAGATGCGCGCGCTGCCGAAGACCCGGGCCCTGCTCGGCGCCCGGGGGACCACCTTCGACAACAGCTTCGTCGACTTCTCGCTCTGCTGCCCCTCGCGCTCGACCTTCCTCACCGGACAGTACGCGCACAACCACGGCGTGCTGGCCAACGGCGGCCCGCATGGCGGGTACATCCATCTGGACAATTCGAATACCCTGGCCGTCTGGCTCCAGGAGGCGGGGTACTACACGGCCCACGTCGGCAAGTACCTCAACAACTATGGGGTGGAATCCCCGGCGCCCCCTCCGGGGTGGTCGCGCTGGTTCGGGCTGATCGACCCTTCGACCTACCGGATGTACGGCTATACGGTGAGCGACGACGGCAGGCCGGTGGGCTACCTGGAATCGCCGAAGGACTACCAGACGGACGTGCTGGCCGCCAAGGCCGAGGAGATCCTCCGCGCGCGGGCCGGCACGGGTCAGCCTTTCTTTCTCACCGTGACGCCGATCGCGCCCCATCTGGAGCGGCTCGGCCACAAGCAGACGCCCCCACGCCCAGCCCCCCGCCATCGGGGCCAATTCGCCCACGAGGAGCTCCCGGCCGCGGCCTCCTTCAACGAGGGGGACGTGGCGGACAAGCCCACCCACGTCCGGAACCTGCCGCCGTTCACCCCGGAGAGGCGGGCGCTGATCACCGAGACCTACCGCGCCCAGCTCGCCTCGCTGCTGGCCGTGGACGACCTCGTCGAGCGCCTGGTCAAGGCCCTCGAGGCGACCGGACAGCTCAACCATACGGTGATCGTCTTCACCTCGGACAACGGCTTCTTCCTCGGCGAGCACCGAATTCCTGAAGGGAAATACCTCCCTTATGAGGAGTCGATCCGCGTGCCCCTCATCATTTTCGACGGCAGAGGCAGCCGCGGCGGCGGCTTCCCGGCCGGAGCCCACGTGGCGCAGATGGTCTCGAACGTGGATCTGGCGCCGACGATCGTGGCCCTCACCGGCGCCAGGGCGCGCCGGGTGATGGACGGCCGGCCGCTGCTGCCGCTCGCCCGCGATCCCGCTCAGGGGAAGGACCGGACCCTGCTGATCGAGGGGTACGGCGAGGGGAAGGGCAAGCCGCCGTTCACCGCGGTGCGCGATCCGCGCTGGTTCTACGCCGAGTACAAGAACGGCGACCGCGAGCTGTACGATCTCCAGAGCGATCCCGCCGAGCTGCGCAGCCTGCACGCGGACTCGGGCGCAGCGGCCGTCCGCCAGGACCTCGCCCGCCGGCTGGCCCGGCTGCGGACCTGCTCGGGGGCCTCCTGCCTCTGAGCGGGGATCAGAGCAGAAGCGGCCCCCACCACCGCCGGCTCTTCTGGAGCAGCCGGTGGAGGTGCTTCCAGAAGGCGGTACGGCGCCGCTGGCGCAACAG
>DASXJP010000465.1:0-33866 GCA_036497345.1 Thermoanaerobaculia bacterium | reverse complement strand
CTCCTCGGGATTGAATATCTTTCTGAAGCCGCCCAAGCATTGTTGCGTAAGGCTTTCGAAGAGGGCGCTCTGCAGTTTAATTCTCGCCGGGATGCCTCATCCCTTAGCATACCTGAACGCTGCATTGTAGCCCCCATTCTTGCCCCAGTGCTAAAAGCTGAAATCCACGACTCCATGGTTCGGGCACAAGTAAGTCATGGCGAAGTTGAGCAGATTGCCAAGGGAGGACCTCGTATTGGTTCAGGCGGAGCGGTTGCGAAAAACGGACTATCGAAACTATTCCTCTCCATATCGTTTGCAGACTTGCCAGAGCCGACATTGGCGAGAGGGCTTTTTCAGGCAATATTTGGGGAGCTTGGGATTAAAGTTGTCGAAGGTTTAGGTATAGGAAGTGCAAGTTTAGATCAGATTAAGAAACAATTGGAGGCGACGGATCTAACCTTGGTAGACCTCACTTATCTCCGTCCCAACGTTGTGTTTGAGATGGGGTTAACTTTGGGCGTCTCGAATCGCCTTGTGCCACTCTTCAATAAAGGCATGTTGATTCGACCAAGCCTAGAATCCTATCCGTTTCTGGCAGATATGGGGCATTTAGAATATGCGCTCAATCCCGATGACATTCGTGAGTTGCGCGAAAAAGTCCTTACTTGGGCTGACCGTCCGCTGTCGGACGCTCATATACTTGCCACGTCAATTACGAGAGGGATAAGGCTCCGAGTAGGTCAATCCTCTAATTCGATGGCTATTTACTATCCAGAGAGTCGCGAGGGACTATGGAAAAGCCTGTTGGATGGAATAAGAAAAATCGGAGCAGCTAGTCAGGTTGAATTGGCGATAATGACAGCTCGACCATTTAGGCACGATTTGACTAGCCTTCTAGATCATATTGTTTGGTGTATCTCAAGGAGCGAGCGTATAATCATCGATACGACTGGGGCTAGCGAGCCAGACTTGTTAGGGGCATTTGCTCTTGGGTTTGCCTATGGCTGTTCGGCAAAGGGGAGCGCGAAAGAAATCATTAGATTCGAAGAAGCATCGGTGTCGTACAAGAGTTTGAGCATGTGGCCGTCGGAGTCTTATCGGCGATGGAGGAATCACGACCACCTATTCGGCTTGATCAAAGAATTCATGCCAAGGCGCAGGAAGCGGGGTAGATAGTGGAGAGACTGGTGGCTCTTGAGCAGATCGAAAATTCGGCTCCCGACGGACTCTTGGTTGTATGCGCCAGCTTTGAAGAGCGGCGATGTCGGGAAGTCGTACAGCGTGCGAGTGGATACAAAGCGAAGTGTACCGTTGTCCTAAACTTTAATTCGTCAAGCGGAAAATCTGGGTCAAAGAAGCAGGAAGATTCTGTTATATTTCTGCTTGATCGGCTTAGGTTGCTCGATGTACGAGGGATACCTCGATTAATTTCGGTAGATCCCTACGATTTCTTTGGGCTCTGGTTCCTGCTCACTGACGAGCTTAACAGGCACGGTTTTGGCTGGGGGTCTATGACTGCCACTATTGACATCTCTTGTTTAACGAAAGTCCAAATGATCTTCCTTCTGAGGGAGATACTTCTTACGGGGGCCTTGACGAAATGCCGATTAGTCTATACGGTTCCTGAGTCCTATAATAGAGAACGGGGTGATAAATTCAGCTGGTTATCTGTGGGATATTTCGATCCTGTTGTTTTTCCAATTAGAGCAGAATATAGGGCGACTACAAGTAGACGTAGAGTTGCCTTGGCTCTGCTTGGCCATGAAGGACAAAGAACTCTGACTGCTTGGCGACACGTCGATCCCGATGAGACAATCCTTCTGTTCGCGAGGTCGGATAACGAAAGAATGATGGAGATCTCTAGGCGCGAAAATGACTTCCTAATTGCTCATATCGGAGGGGACGGCCATGAAAATTTTCTTAATTGCAATTTTCTAGACATTATCGGGGCTCGAGATATGGTTGCAGAAAGGCTGCGTGATATAGAGGAGCAAGGAAATGTAACGCTGAGTTTCATTCCTTTTGGTCCGAAGCCAATGGTTGTAGGTGCGCTAATGGCTATCCTTGAGGCGCGGCGCGCTGATGTTGAGCTTGTTTACCCTATACCGATATCGTATAATCCAGAATACAGTGGTGGGGCTAAGGATGTCTTCTTCTTCGATTTCTTGGGCTAGGAAATCTAGTATAATTTGGCTTCGTGTCGAAGAGGGTGGCGCCTGTCCGGGAACACGGCTGAGACTGAGGCACCGCCATTCAGGGGTAAAGCTGTCAGCAACAGCGACTCCCTCGACCTACGGCCGCCCGCCACCAACGCTACCCTGTTCGACAGTACCTTTTACTGTTGGTCCCGTTCCTATTTTCTACTTGCAAGTCACTTATTGAGATCGCATAGGCTCCACCTGTCTGACTGCCAAGAATAAGCATCCAGGGCCAAACCGATAGACTTAGCGAAGTCAACCCGAGTCGTTGCTTCATCTTGCGATAAGAAGCCATCCAATGAAACCACATATCTTCCATTCTCGGCAATGTATATCCTAGGTATATATAGTTTTTGTTGCTCTTCTATGTTCCTGGCATATCTTTCCGCTTCGGGTAGAGCTGAGAACTCTTTCAGTGCAGCAAACCAGTTCCCTCCCGATCCCCTTGGGCCGCGTAAATGCAATTCTACAGTCATTTTAGTCGGGAGGGCACCTCCAATCGATTGAGCAATAGGACGAGCTGTCCATTCATCTTCGATGCCGACCAGCATCAATACTGCAGCGTTGTGATAACTTATATTACCGTTGTGATACCAATCTAGAACCTGTGTTACAATGTTTTTTCTAATAGTTGGATTAATAATTGGGTCATAGCGAAGGCAGTGTGCCAAGATCGAAAACTTCTCAATGTCCGACACATCTTTAACTGCCATAATCCTCTGGATGGCCTCGGTGCCATCGGAGAGTAAGCCAATTGCAACTCCGGCTACATTCCGCCACCAAGGGTCAATAAGTATTTCTTTTGTGATCAATTTCATCCAGCGTCTATCGTCCGAGAGCCATTTGCCTGCAAGGAATTCCTGCAGTGCAAGATGACCAAAGCCATACGTATATTCGGTCCAGCTGACCAGTAAGCCATGATGAGAAGAGATCTCGTTGAGAACCTCGGTGGCTTGCTCACTTTTTACGCCAAAGTTGGGGAGGAGTTCGCGAAGAGCTTGTATTACATCAACATTTCTGAGAAACCGAACTCTGTGATCGTGAAAGTGGAAAGCGAGACGCGCATGGAGCCAGAGTCTCTTCTGGAGATCTAGGTCTGTGAAGACGCTTGATCTTTTGACTACCCGCTGGGCGTCCCATTGCCAGAGAAGAGCGTTGACGCACTGCTCAAACAAAGTGCTTTGGCGCCTTGAGAAATCTAGGTAACGACTGAAAGCATTGCACATTAATGAAAGTAAGAGGGGGTGGCCAGTGAGTTCTGACAGCCGATTATTATTTTTTACGGCTGACAAGAAATCATCTGCTGTCGGCCCGTTCTGAAGAGCGTTGAACCAACGATGAACAAATTCTATAGATTGAGACTCGCTAAATGGAAGTAGGGTGACCTCTTTGAGACATGATAACTCGCCTTTGTATACGACGGAACGGCAAGATGCTGTAATTCGCGCCGAAGGGAATCGTTTCCTTAGTGTATTAATCTCTAGGCAGATTTCGCTATAGCGCTGGGGAGATACTTCATCTAGGCCGTCGACATATAGGTCGATGGCGGAATTGGAGTTTTCAAGATCTAGTTCGGACATGGCGACTGAGGATAGTGCTTCTCCAATAAGGGCCGAGAGGCTATTGTTTGCGATGGATCGCGAATTAAGGTATATTGGCAGTTGTGTCCCCTTTGTACGAAGCCTTTTAAGGCAGATGTGAGACAGAAAGGCGGATTTGCCGCTTCCGGCCTCGCCCAATACCAGAAGCCCCTCATCAGCTATCATGCTGTCTGTTGAAACAAAACGAGGCTCGTAGATGCTGCCAGCTTGCAGGATAAGACGGCGTGAATTTGAGCCTAGCACGTTAGGATTTTGATCTTGGAGAGATGGAATGGAAAGGTATTTATGGATTTTTTCGAAATCTTCGGGTGTCAGAAATGTGCGTGCGAGAGTTCCGGCGAGGACTCGTGGCTCTACATATGCATCGTCGATGTGCTGTGCTGCTGCTCGGTAAGAAACAAGCAGGGAGATATCGTTTGTGACATCTCGAAGATATCGTTCTAATTGCCTTTTGCGTTCTCGTCTATTTTGTAAAGCTTCTTTCGTTGCGTTGCCTGCGGCCTTTCCGGCTGCAGAGATAATGGTCTCGAGGATAGTCGAGGCTATAGTGGAGAGAGAAGCGGTTTCCATGATGTTTATCCCTATGCCGATGGGTCTGTTAATATAACTTGTTATGGCGGCCAATTCTTCAGGCTATCTTGACTAAGTGCCGGTCGAGCTTCGCACGCCCGGTCTCATACTATGAATATGAACTTGCCAGTGCCCCATCGCCTCCCGCGCCCCCTCCCTCTCCGCATCCTCATCCAGCGGATCCATATAAGCCACATGGTGCCCGGCACTTAGCACCTTCCGGACCCACTCCGCGTCGCCTCCGATCCCCCAGAGGTGGTCGGTATCTACGATGACCACCTTCCGGCCGTCCGCCTGGGGTGGGTTCTTGCGCCAGCCTCCCTGGTTGCCGGGGGAGATCCAGTCGGCGGGGCTGCGGAAGAGGTCTTCGTTGCGGTTGCCGGGGAAGGTGGCGGTCATGCCGATGGGGTGGGCGGCGAGGTCGATCTTCCTGAGATAGCGGATCAGGTGGTATTGCCAGGGGACGGACTCCCTCGGGCTCTCGTTCGCGATCTCCCAGAGGACGTGGTCCTGGTCTCCCACGGTCGCCACGACCTGGTCGACGTAGGCCTCCTGGAGACGGGTGATCTCCGGGACTCGCAGGGTGTGGACGTCCGAGCCCTCGCCTCGCGCGTCGGGGTCGCCGTCGATGCCGTTGAGGTTGTTCTCGCGGTTGAAGGGGTGGCGGTGCCAGGGGTTGCCTTCGCCTTTGTTGTGGATCGACCAGCCGTTGAAGAGCATCACCGAGACGTAGAAGCCCCTTTCGCCGGCGCGCACCACCCGGCTCCGCAGGCGCTCGAAGTACTCGGGGTTGAAGCGGGTGAGGTCGAAGCGGGGTCGGCCGTCCAGGGCCCGGCGGGGGCCGGGGCGCTCGTATATGCGGGGGTGGAGGTCGTGCGTCCAGGCCTCATGCGTCCAGAGGCGGATGAAGTTGTGTCCCCAGCCGGTGAGGCGGTCCAGGTAGCGCTCGAAGTCGAAGGTGCCGGGGCGCTCGGCGTTGTCGATCAGGTTGTCCCAGTGATGCGAGCCGGCGAGGACGACGGGGCGGCCTGCGGGGTCCTGGAAGAGGTTGGGGTGGTCGGGGTGGACTCGGAGGGCGGGCATGGTTGGGGGAGATTGTCGCACGGAGGGACCTCATCGGATCCGTGCTCCTGGAAGCTCGGGGGGGCGAAGGTCTTGTCCCGCAGCCTGTAGAAGCGTAGTATAAATTCACGATAAAGGCACTGCCTGCGAAAGCTGGCGTCGCAAAGCCACGGGTCCTCGCAGCCCCGAAGTACGGTGGGGCTCCCAAGATCGCCGAGCTGCCGAAAAGGAATGGAGGGAAGAGCTATGTTCCTTTGGGCAGCGATCCTGGCGTTCATTCTCGTAGTTTGGTTCCACCACAGAATCAATTTGCTGGAAAAGTCCGGACGGAAAGACCAGCTTTCCTACTATTTTTACCGGAACAGTGTAGAGGTGTTGCTGTCGTTCCTCGTCGTCACTCTGGCGTATGGTGTGTTGCTGGTCGTCGCCATCTACTTCTCTGACTCTTTCTCGGTGCGTTCTCTCGTGGGGCTTGAGAAGACGCTGGAGCACATCAAGGCGTCGTTCTCCCGGCTCAAGCTAGGCCCGGTCGGAGTGTTCGTCGTGCTGCTGGCACTGTTCGGCCTTGGGATGCTCCGGTTCCCCGCCGAAAAATCAAAACGGCTGCGCGACGGTTTCGAGAAATACAAGATGGTGACGCGGAGAATCTACATTCTTTTGGCGTTGCTGTGCTCCTTCACGCTGTTCGGTTCCCTCCCTGGCGATCCCACATCGCACCTACGGCTCCAGATCAAATCCGTGCGCGACGGTTATGCCTCTCTGCGAGAGGAGGTCCGCAAATCGATCGCGCAGCGCGTGGCGGATGACCTGGTTCAGAAGACCGTGGAGGCCTTGCCTCCATCGTACCAAGGTGCGTTGGCCTCAGCAGGTCCGGTCGAGCAGTCGGCGGCTCTGCGGGATCGTTACGCCTGGGCAAAGGCGGAGTACGGCCTCAGCAACGACAAGGCCGGGCGCATCGTCGCGCTTGCCGGGGAAAGGCCTGCACAGGCTACGCGCAAGCGTTCCGACACCGAGGCCTCCACGCGCTCCGCAAGCAAACCGGCGGAGGAGAGCGTTCCGGAGGAGGCTAGCTTTGACAAGGTGCAATCCGCCCGGAACCTTTTTCATCGCCAGGCCCCGCCCACGCTGTCGAAGATGCGTGCGTTGCTGAAAATGCCGGGGGCCAAAGAGGTAATCGCTCAAATCCCCAAGATCCTGACGGGAGGAGCGAAACAGGTGCTCGCGCGGGAGCTGATCGCGGAATATCCCATCCTGGAACCTCTCCTTGACAGCCTCGTCAAAACGGCCGATGACGCCTTCGAGAAGAGGCTCGGAGACAAGGTCGAGCGCGTGGCGAGATCGCTGGCGAAGGACCCCTCTTCCTCTGGTGGGGCGGCCGAGGAGGCGTCGGCAGGTCTCGTCAGGGACGCGAAGATCGCTATTACGCCGGAGATCGCGAAGGCGGCCGAGGACAGGGCGCAGGAGTTCCAAGAATCGCTTGCCGCCGTGAAGGAGGCCAGTGCCGATCTGGAGTCCGGGATCCGGCGAGCGGAAGAAAAGAGGATCGACCGCTGGATCGCCGATCTGCGAAGCCCCAAGGAGGAGGTCAGGGAAAAAGCCGTCGGGGAGCTCGTCAAACGATCCGATAACATGAGCCGGGCGCACGTTGAGAAGCTCCGCAGGCTCGCACGGGGAGGCGGACCCGAGTGGTCGAAACACCTTTCTCGTGAGGGCCACTGCGACTGGTACGAGAAGACCTCGGCAAGATACTACGCCGGGACTGTCCTGACCCAGGTGAAGAATCCTTATATGACCGACGCCATCCTGCGTGAGGCGGAGAACGCAAGGGACAAGGGTAAGGACACATATAAGGTGACGGACCCCGGCTGGATATGATTCTGATCGGGCGGCAGCCAGGTTGGCTGCCTTCATCAAACCAGGCCTTCTTCTCCCGACTCGGGAGAAGAAGGAGAACCTCGTCGTAGGATTTTCGTAGGGGCGGGGGCGAGCCCCGCCCCTACGAAAAACTTGCAGTGGGAAGGTTTTTAGCCCCCTCTCTCCCGTCAGGTCGGTGGGGAGGCCGGGAGAGAGGGGGTTGGGGGAGTGAGGGCCGGGTGGGGGGCTCAGGCCTCAGCCGGCAACTCCAAGCATTCCAGATCCGCGATATGCGCCGTCACGATCTCCCTCGCGCGACCGAGATTCCCCGCGAGGAGGGCGATGGCGAAGCGGTCGCGGGTTTCGAAGCAGCCTCCCCGTTGCTGATAGGCGAGACAGAGGAGGCAGACGGAGCCGGAGGTTTGGCCGGTCTCGTGGGCGACGTCACGGGCTTTCTCGCAGAGTCCGTAGTCGGCTTCGCTCCACTGCACGAGCTCGTCGGGATCGCGGTCGCCGATCGCGGTCAGAATGGATTTCCATTGCTCCAGGGTGCGATCTTTCGCTTCAATCCAGTCCATGATGAATCCTCCTACGCGGCTGGACGTTTGAGCACGATGTCTCCGGCCACGTCGGCGTCCAGGGCCAGGACGGTCTCGCCGATCTCCACCACGAAAGAGGGGTGGCGCTGGAGGAGGCGGAGCTCCGAGCCGGGGACGAGGCCGAAGACGGCCAGGTGGTTGCGGCGCGACGGGCTGTCCCCCGCGAGACAGAGCACCTCGGCCCGCTCTCCCGCGGCGAGGGTCTTGACGGTGAGAAGGCCTTCGTCCGGCAGCGGCGGCACGGTCGATTCCTTGCGCTGGAGCAGCCGGCGCAGCCAGGAGCCTTTCCGCGGCCCTTCCGGGAACTCGTACTCGCAGGCGGGGCAACGGTTGAGGTTGCACAGGGCTCCCAGCGGACAGCCGTGATGGCAGAGCGAGTCCGATTTCCGGAACTCGAAGCCACAGAGCGGACAGGTCAGAAAATGCTCAGCCATAGCGATATGTGGTGGACGAGGCCACCCACGAAGAAGGCGAACGGGAAGATGAAAGCGGCCATCGCCCACGCCGTCTTCATGCCGTGCTCTTTTCCGATCATCAGGAAATTGGCGATGCAGGGCATGAAGAGGGTGATCGTGACCATGGCAACGAAAATCTGGAGGTGCGACAGCAGCGGATGCGGGCCGGTCGCGGCGTCCAGAATATAAACGGCGCCGAAGTCGCGCCGCAGGAATCCGATCAGAAAGGCGCTGGACATCTCTTTCGGCAGTCCCAGCCAGCCGGTGACCAGCGGCTCGCCGGCGCGGGCGATGGCGGGCAGCGCGCGGATCTTGTCCAGCAGGAAGAGCGCCGCCGTGCCCACCACGAAGAGCGGGATCACCTCGCGCAGGTACCAGTCGAGCCGGCCCAGGGTCTTGCGCCAGATGTTGGAGAATTGCGGCCGGCGCATCGGCGGGATCTCGAGAATGAAGTCCCCGGCCTCGCCCGGGAAGGCGCGCGCGGTGAGCGATCCCACCAGGAGGACGATGCCGATCATCATTCCCATCCAGGCGAACGCGGCCACCGGCGAAAGGCTCGCCATCATGGCCAGGAGCACGCCGAGCTGGGCCGAGCAGGGGACGGCCAGCGCCAGGAGCATGGTGGTGACCACGCGCTCTTTCTTGGTTTCCAGGATGCGGGTGGTCATCGTCGCCATGGTGTCGCAGCCGAGGCCGAGGATCATCGGCAGCACGGCCTTGCCGTTCAACCCCATCAGGCGGAAAAGGCGGTTGACCATGATCGCCATGCGCGGCAGATAGCCCGAATCCTCCAGCAGGCTGAAGAGGAGGAAGAAGGCGGTGACGATCGGCAGCACGATGGCGAAGGCGTAGGAAAGGGCCATCGAGACCACGCCGTATTGCCCGACCAGGAAATCGTGGATGAAACGGAGGATCTGGGCGCCGGGGCCGAGGTGCGCGCCGGGCGCGAGCGCGTAGGTGGGAACGATCACCGTCCGTTCCATAGTGCCCAGCGGAATGTTGTTCACCGGGGTCAGCGGCACGGAGAAGGTGAAAGCGATCGGTTTCTTCTCGTGCGTGTGGGGGAAGGGCAGCAGGGCGTCCGTGGCGCGGATGGCGAGCGGTGTGATGCGCTGCTTGAAGAGCCCGGTCTCCATGAGGTTGACCAGGGTGCCCGCGCCGAGGAGGCCCACGAACCAGAAGACGATCGCAAGGATGGTGACGAGGAAGGCGAGACCTTTCAGCGGGTGCATGGCCCAGAAACCCAGCCGGACGCTTAAGGAAGCGTGCCGGGGCTGGTCCAGAGTGTAGGTCTCGGCCAGGATCTCGTTGACGCGCGTGAGAAGGCCGCGGTTGATCTCGTAGGCCTCTTCCGAGGCTGCCTCGGGGATGAAGAGCGAGACCGGGCGCGCCTCTTTCACGGCTTCGATCAGCGCGGCGGTGCCGTGGTTCTTGAGCGCGATGGTGCCGACGACCGGCACGCCCAGGATCTTGGAAAGCTTTTCGCGGTCGATCCGGCCGCCGCGGGTCGCCAGCTCGTCGAGCATGTTGAGCACGAGCACCATGGGGTGGCCGAGCTCGGCGATCTGGAGCGTGAGCAGCAGGGCCCGCCGGAGGTTCTTGGCGTCCGCCACCTGGACCACGGTCGCGCCCGGGTTCTGCTCCAGGAGCTTCAAGGTCACGCGGGCGTCGTCGCTGCGCGGCGAGAGATCGTTGACGCCGGGGGAGTCGACCACCTCGATCTCCCGATTTGATCCCCCAGAAGAGGGAAACGTGGCGCGGGCCTTGGTGATCTCGACCGTGGTGCCGGGGAAATTCGAGACGTTGACGTACCGGTGGGTGAGGTTCTTGAACAGCAGGCTCTTGCCCACGTTCGGATTGCCCACCAGGAGGACGGTCGCCGCGGCGGCCCGGGCGCCGGGACCCGGGAAGGGGAGGACCTTCGCGGTCTCGGCGGACCCCAAGGGCACGGATTCGACGGCAGCGGGCTCAGGCATCGATTGATCCTCAAACAGTCCTCGAGAAACGGTTTACATTGGCTCCGAGATAGGCGTCGAACGACATCGCGACGTTGCGCACCAGGAGGCGGCCGAGCGGGGTCACCTCGATGCGGTCGGGGGTGACCTCGACGAGGCCGTCGTCGATCATCGGCGCGAGCTTGGGCAGGTCCGCGGCGAAATGGCGATCGAAATCGATGCCATGGCGCCGTTCCACGTCCCGCTTGTCGAGCCGGAAATGGCACATCAGGCGGAGGATGACGTCGCGCCGCAGGTGGTCCTCGGGGGTCATGTCGAGCCCGCGGCAGGTGGCGAAGCGTCCCTCCTGCACGGCGGCGGCGTATTCGTGGAGCGACTTCACGTTCTGCGCGAAGCCGCCGGCCACGTGGCTGATCGAGGAGACGCCGAAGGCCACGAGGTCGCAGTCGCCGTGGGTGGTGTACCCCTGGAAGTTGCGGGTGAGCGTCCGGTTCCGCAGGGCCTGGGCCAGCGGATCGCCCGGCTTGGCGAAGTGGTCCATGCCGATGAAGACGTAGCCGGCAGCGATCAATGCGCCGATGGTCTCCTCCAGCATCCGCAGCTTGGCGGCGGGATCGGGGAGGGCCGCGGCGTCGATCGCCCGCTGGTGCTTGAACATCTCGGGCAGGTAGGCGAAGTTGAACAGCGCCAGCCGGTCCGGGCTCATGCGCAGCACCTCCTGGACCGTGGCGGCGAAGCGCTCGGGGGTCTGGAGGGGGAGGCCGTAAATCAGATCGACGTTGAGGCTGTCGATGCCGCGCTCGCGGGCGCCTCGCATCACCCCCCAGGTCTCCTCGACCGACTGCATGCGGTTGACCGCCTTCTGCACCTGGGGGTTGAGGTCCTGGAGTCCGAAGCTCAGCCGGTTGACGCCGGACTCGGCCAGCGCGTCGAGCTGCTCGGGGGACGCCTCGCGAGGATCGACCTCGACGCCGATCTCGCAATCCGGGGAGAGCCGGAAGGAGCGGCGGAGGATCGCCATCAGCTCGCGCAGGTCGTCGGCCGGCAGGAAGGTCGGTGTGCCGCCCCCCCAGTGGATCTGCACCACCTCGCGGCGGTCGGCTTGGAGGAGCGCGGCGGCCATCTCGACCTCGCGCGCCAGCATGGGAAGATAACGACGTCCCCAGGTGCGATCGCGCGAGATGGTCACGTTACAGCCGCAGAAGAAGCAACGCACGTCGCAGAAGGGGACGTGGACGTAGAGCGACAGCGGACGATGCTCGAGCTCGCCGCTGCGCGAGAGGACCTCGCGGTATTGGAGCGGACCGAAGTCGTCCGTGAATTGCGGCGCCGTGGGATAGGAGGTGTAGCGTGGGCCGGGGCGGTCGTACTTGACGATCATCTCCCGGTCGAAGTGGATCGGCTGCCAGAGGTCGTCCATGGAACGTAAGCGTAGGAGCCTCCGGGCGTTCGCGCACCACACGGCGGGGGAGTTTTCGGGCCGCCCCGGGGGGACTACCCGGGGGCTACCCGGCGGGGTGGGCCCTCATCACCCCGGCCCTCTTCTCCCGTCCCCTCCCCCCTCCCTCACCGGGAGAAGAGGGAGAAAAACCAAAAACAGAATCGAAACGGGGTCTTTCTCCCCTCTCCCGGTGAGGGAGGGGGGGACGGGAGAGGGGTAGGGGTGAGGGTCTACGCCAGCCCGTGCTCGACGATCGGCCGCACGGCGTGCACGATCAGATCGATCACGAAGTGGGAGAGGATCACCGCCTCGAGGCCCCGGCGGATGTAGAGCCAGCCGAAGGCGAGACCCACGGGGAGGATGATCAGCACCGTCCTGAGCTGCACGATCTGCGGCACGGGATTGGCGAACAACGCCTCGTTGTCGATGTGATACCAGCCGAAGAAGAGCGCCGTGGCCACGATGGCGACCCAGAGCGCGATCGTGCGTCCGCGCCCCTCTCCGGAGACGCGGAAGAGCTTCATCCCCACCCAGGCGACGAGCGAGAGCAGGAAGAGGCGGTCGAAGATCTCTTCCGCCCACGGCGCCCAGAAGCTCGCCAGCCCGCTGCGCCACCAGGGGACGGCGATGCGGGCGTGGATCTCGGGCGCCGGGAAATTCACGCCGAGAGCACGCTGGAAGAAGGCGTCGACGCCGAAGGCGACGAGCGCGGTGACCGTGGCCCAGACGAGCGCCGGCCAGACGATCGACGAGAACGGCTCGGCCGGCCGGGGCGCGCCGTCGAGCCAGCTCTCGAGGTACGGCGCGCCGAGACCGATCTTGGGGGCCACGAGAAGGCCGATTCCCGCCGAGGGAATGAGGAAAATGAGGTTGCGAATGATCCCGTAGAGCACGAGCTGGCCCAGCGAGGGCGCCGGCGGCTGTGGGCCGGGAGCGATCGCCTGCAGCCCCAGAAAGTAGGGGATGACGAGCGGTCCGGTGAGCGTGCCGGCGGCCACCAGGAAAGCGAAGGTCTTCCAGGGGTACGGACGGGATGGGGGAGCCATGATCTCTTGTACGAGAGGCCCGTGGAGAAGTTGCGGGAGAAGAGGAGGGAGCGGCCCCATGGGGCCGCTCCCTGTGAGACAAGCCGCGTCAGACCAGACCGCGACTCAGTTGCCGAGCACGAAGAGGTGGCCGGCGTTCTGGGAGTAGATCTTGCCGTCGCCGCCGATCGACGCTGGGGTGTAGGCGGCGCCCAGGGCGAGCTGCTGGAAGATGTGGTCGCGGAGGGTGCCTCCCTGGAGGATGGCGTAGGTGTTGCCGTCCTCGCTGTTGACGAAGACGGTGCCGTCACCGGCGATCGCCATCACGTTGACGCAGAACTCGAAGCCGTTCGGGTGATCGCTCGTGCAGGTCACGCTGCCGTTCGAGGCGCGGGTGCAGCTCAGGGTGTTGGTGTTCCGCCAACTCCACTCGACGCCCATCGACGGGCTGAGCTGGGTGATGAAATACGCCTCCGGGTAGTTGGGGTGCGTCGCGGTGCGATCGGAGGGGCAGACCGTCTCGTCGTCGCAGTACGACCCGGTGTCGCCGTAATGGTTGTCCTTGGTGACGATGGAGTACGTCGTCCCATGGCTGTAGATGCCCGGGGTGACGTCCCAGCCGAAGGCGTACGCCCCCTGGAACTGCCCCGTCGAGCTGAACTTCATCAGGTGGCCCTGCGCCCAGTTGTACCGGGTATAGGTGCCGATGACGACGCTGCCGTCCGGCGTCACGGTCGGCGACGCCGTGCCGTCGTCGACCACGCGGCCGGGGCCCGGCTCGTTGGTCCCGGGATCGACCCCGAGGTGAGCTCCCGTCCGGCAGCCGCCGGGGGCGTTGATCGGCAGCAGGACGCCGCAGCCGTCATGCAGCCGGCCCCGCAGGGAGGCGGCCCATTTGAGCGTCAGGTTCGGATTGACGGCGATGAGATAGTTGTAGCGGGTGACGAAGTGGCCTTTGCTCACCGTGTAGATGGTGCCGTCCGGGGCGATCGCCGGCGCGACGTTGATGCCGGGGCGCTGCGATCCGCACTGGGTGGTATCGGGGACCGCGTCCGGGGACGGCGGCCAGGGCAGCAGGGAGGAGTCGAACTCGAGCTTGCAGGTGGTGTCCGTCCCGGCCGGCGCGCCCGGCGTCAGGACCGAGAAGGAGACCTTGGAGGACTGATCCTGCGGCGTGATCTTGACCAGCCAGGAGTCCACCACGTCCTGTTCCCACGGATTGCTGTGCGAGAGCCTGATGGCGTTGTAGTAGATGTTGCCGTTCTGGTCAGCGCTCAAGGGGCTGGCGACGAAGGTGTCCGTAGCGTTCGAGGTCGTGGGCGGGAAGGGATTGATGGTGGCGGCCACCGAGCCGTCGCTCTTGCGGAGCTTCACCACCTTGCCCTGGGCCGCGGGGACGTAGATGTAGTTGCCGGCCATCACGGGGTGGAACACCGGCTCCCAGAACGGCCCGACGCCCGTGTTCAGGCTCGCGAACGGCACGGGTTTCCAACTCGAGGTGTAGGACCAGGCCGTTACCAGGTTGCCGCCCTGCCAGGTCAGCTTCTTCTCGATCCAATCCTGGGTCTCCCATTGGAGGGCGGTGGTGAAGGTCCCTCCTTTGAACTCCATGTAGACGTCGTTGCCGTCGAGCAGCGGCGTCTGGTAGTGCACCAGCAGGTCGCCGCCGGAGTCGTCGAGCTCAGCCTGCACGAAGGGGTCGTAGATGATGTCCTGGAGGATCCGGTGCAGCGGCTGGCCGAGGTTGTTGACCGCCGAGCCGTGCTGAGGGTCATGCCCCATTTGCGGCCATTGAGGCGCCGTTACTGCGAACAGGCTTCCCGCTCCCATTACGCTAACCGCGACGACACAGAGAAACACCAGCGTACGCTTCATCTGTTCCTCCTTTCGATCGGGACCCGACCCCTGCGCCGCGCCGCGGTCACTCGGGAGTGACGGCACTGCCAGACCGTCGGCTGACAACTCGGGGGGCTTGTCTCTTGGCGCGAGATCGGGCCTTCGTTCCAATTGAACGAGTGCGAGAACGCTCCTCAACCGTGACGCCGCCTTCCCACAAGCCTACCCGTCCGGGTGGCTCGCGGCGCGATCTTTTTGCGTAAGCTTCTTTCAGACGGCCGCTCCTTGCTCCCGCGCAAGGACGGCCCACCCCGGAACGCCTAGGCTGGCCGTGGAAGGGAGGGAAGCTCGACATGCCTGCGCAACCATCCAATATCCGCCCCAATACGCGTCCCCTGGTCCTGGGGACGTTCTCCTTCGCGGTCTGCTTCATGGCCTGGGGGCTGATCAGCGCCTTCGCGCCCCGGTTCCGCGAAATGTTCTCGCTTTCGGCCACCCAGACGGCGCTGCTGGTGGCGGTGCCGGTCCTGCTCGGCTCGCTCGCCCGGCTGCCGGTGGGGATGCTCGCCGACCGCTTCGGGGGCCGGGCGGTGTTCACGGTCCTCATGCTGCTGGTGGCGGTCCCGGCCTGGCTGGTGCCGGCGGCGGGGAGCTACCGGATGCTGCTGGTGGTCGCCTTCTTCCTGGGGATCGCGGGGTCCTCGTTCCCGGTCGGGGTCGGCTTCGTGTCGCGGTGGACCCCGGCGGAGCGGCAGGGATCGGCGCTGGGTGTCTACGGGCTGGGGAACATCGGCCAGTCGGCGGCGGTCTTTCTGGGGCCGCTCCTGGCCTTGCGAATCGGCTGGCACCCCGTTTTCCAGGGCGCGGCGGTGATCCTGATCGTCTGGGGGATCGCCTTCGGCCTGCTGGCGCGCAACGCGCCGTCCACGGCCCGCCCCTTGGGGGTGGGCGAGATGCTCGGCGTGCTCCGGCGCGAGCGGCTGGCCTGGGTGCTCTCGCTCTTCTACTTCCTCACCTTCGGCGGCTTCGTGGCCTTCTCGATCTACCTGCCGACCCTGCTCAAGGACCAGTTCGGCCTGAAGCCCGCGGACGCCGGCTTCCGCGCCGCCGGGTTCGTGGTGCTGGCGACCCTGATGCGGCCGGTGGGAGGGTGGCTGGCGGACCGCATCGGCGGCGCCCGCGTGCTCGCGGGGGTCTTTCTGGGCGTGGCTCCGTTCGCGTTGCTGATGACCTGGCCGGTGATGCTCCCCTTCACCGTGGGCGCCCTCGGCTGCGCGGCCCTGCTGGGGGTGGGGAACGGCGCGGTGTTCAAGCTCGTCCCGCAGTACTTCCCCAAGGAGACGGGCACCGTGACCGGCCTGGTCGGCGCCATGGGTGGCCTCGGCGGCTTCTTCCCGCCGCTGCTGCTGGGCGTCTTCCGCGACCGCCTGGGGGTGGTCTGGCCGGGGTTCGTGCTGCTGGCGGCCATGGCCCTGCTGCTCGCCGGGATCAACCGGCGGGTCTTCCTGGCCCGGCAGGAGGTCCAGGAGACCGCGCTCCCCGCGGAGCACCGGCGGGCCTCCGAGCGGGTGCGGGCCGGAGCGTGGGCCACGCTGTGGACGGGGCTGCTGGTGGCGGCGATCGTGGTCGGCTCGCGCAACCTCGCGAATTTCGATCCGGCGCTGGTGACCTATACCTTCGCCGTGATCTTCGCCACCTGGGGCGTGACCTATCATTATTTCGTCTGGCTGCAGAAGCCGCCTACGCGCATCTACTGGCAGCGCGGTTGGGAGCTGGCGCGGAAGCGCGGGGTCTTGCGGAGCCTCGCCAGCCTGCTGCCCCTCGCCTGGACGCACATCGCGGCGCAGACGTTCATCCACCGGCGCTCGCGGCTGCGCTGGTGGATGCACCAGCTCCTCTTCTGGGGGTGCCTGCTGGCGGCGGCGATCACCTTCCCCATGGTCTTCGGCTGGATCCACTTCCGCAGCGCCGGCCAGGACCAGGGGACCTACGTGACCTACCTGCTCGGATTTCCCGTCGGATCGTTCCCCCTCCATACGGTAGTGGCGTGGATGCTCTTTCACGGGCTCGACCTCGCGGCGGTGATGGTGCTCGGGGGGATCGCCCTCTCGCTCTGGCGGCGGATGCGCGACCGGGGGGCGGGCGCGGTGCAGGACTTCGGCCGCGATTTCTTCCCGCTGATCCTGCTCTTCGCCATCTCGGTGACCGGCCTCGCGCTCACCGCCTCGACGCTCTGGCTGCGGGGGAGCTTCTACGGCTTCCTGGCGATCCTGCACGCGGTGACGGTGATCGCGGCGCTGCTCTATCTGCCGTTCGGAAAGTTTTTTCACATCTTTCAGCGGCCGGCGCAGCTCGGTGTCAAGCTCTATCAACAGGTGGGGGAGGAAGAGGAGGGGGCGCGCTGCGCGCGCTGCGGCGAGCGGTTCGCGTCGCAAATGCATGTGGACGATCTCAAGCGCGGGCTCGCGGAGCTCGGCTTCGATTATAGGATGCAGGAGCCGGCCGGCCATTGGCAGAATCTCTGCCCGGCCTGCAAGCGGCGGACGATCGCGGCCGCCCAGCTCCGATTGAAACATCCATCACCCGACGCGGCGGACGCGATCTACGAGGAGGCGCCGAGCCATGGCTGAGAGACCGATTCCCGCCGAAGAGCTGCTGGCCCTCTACGGCCCGCACCTCAAGTACACGCCCCCGGGCGGCTGGGACGCGCAGCGCGAGAAGCCGCCGGACCGGCTGGTGAAGACCCATTGCTGCTTCTGCGGCCAGCAGTGCGGCATCCAGCTCAAGGTGCGCGACAACCAGGTGGTGGGCTTCGAGCCGTGGGAGCAATTCCCTTTCAATCAGGGGATGCTCTGCCCGAAGGGGGTCAAGAGATATCTCCAGAACGGCCACCCCGACCGGCTGCTCGATCCGTTGCTGCGCGCGCCGGACGGCTTTCGCAAGACCACCTGGGACGAGGCGCTCGACTTCACGGTCCGGCGGATGACCGAGATCCAGGAGAAATACGGCAAGGACGCCGTCGCCCTGTACGGCGGCGCCTCGCTCACCACCGAGAAGGCCTATCTACTGGGGAAATTCGCCCGCGTGGCCCTCGGCACCCGGCACGTCGACTACAACGGCCGGCTGTGCATGGTCTCCGCGGGCACGGCCTACAAGCTGGCCTTCGGCGTCGACCGCTCGCCCAACCCGTGGAGCGACATCCCGAAAGCGGAGGTGATCTTCGTGATCGGCGCCAACATCGCGGAGTGCGCGCCGATCACCACCAGCTACATCTGGCGCTGCCGCGATCAGGGCGGCAAACTGATCGTCGCCGATCCGCGCATGACGCCGATCACCCGCAACGCGGACCTCTACCTGCCGCTCCGCCCGGGTACCGACCTCGCGCTGCTGATGGGCATCCTCCACGTCATCCTGCGCGACGGCCTGGAGGACCGCGCCTTCATCGCCGCCCATACCACGGGCTTCGAGGAGGTCGCGAAGTCGGTGGAGGCCTGGGACCCGCTGACGGTGGCGCGCGCCACCGGCGTGCCCCCGGAATCGATCGAGAAGGCGGCGCATTGGATCGGCAACGCCGAGCGGGCGATCATCCTGCACGCCCGCGGCCTGGAGCATCAATCTAAGGGTGTGGAGAACTGCCTGGCGGTGATCAACATCGCGCTCGCCACCGGCAACATCGGCCGTGAGGGGGCCGGCTGCATGATGGTCACCGGCCAGGGGAACGGCCAGGGAGGGCGCGAGCACGGCCAGAAATGCGATCAATTGCCGGGGCAGCGCTCGATCTCCGACCCGGCCGCCCGCGAGCACGTGGCGCGCGTGTGGGGGATCGCGCCCGAAGAGATCCCACAGGCCGGGCTCTCGGCGGTGGAGATCATGGAGGCGATCCACCGCGGCGAGATCAAGGCCCTGCTCTCGATCTGCTTCAACCCGATCGTCTCGCTGCCGGACACCAACTACGTGCGCGAGGCGCTCGAAAAGCTCGAATTCTTCGGCGTGGTCGACTTCTTCCTCTCCGAGACGGCGCAATTCGCCGACGTCGTCCTCGCCGGCAGCCTGCAGGAAGAGGAGGAGGGGGTCGTGGGCAGCGCCGAAGGCAGGGTGATCCACATCCAGAAGGCGGTCGATCCCCCCGGCAACGCCTGGCAGGACAGCCGGATCTACATCGAGCTGGCGAGACGGCTGGGGAAGGAGAAATACTTTCCCTACCGCGAGCCGCGCGAGATCTTCGAGGAGCTGCGGGAGGCCTCGCGGGGCGGCATCGCGGACTATTACGGCATCACCTACGAGCGGATCGACGAGGAGCTCGGCGTCTTCTGGCCCTGCCGGAGCCTGGACGATCCCGGCACGCCGCGGCTCTTCGAAGGCGGGAAGTTCTTCCACGCGGACGGCAAGGCCCATTTCCAGGTCACCGAATGGCGTACGAGCGGCGATCCGGTGGACGAGACCTTTCCCATCTTCCTCACCACGGGGCGCGTGGTCAGCCAGTACCTCTCCGGAACGCAGACGCGGCGGATCGGCGCGCTGGTCGATCAGTTCCCCTGGCCCCGGCTGGAGATCCATCCGCGGCTGGCGGAGCAGCACGGGATCGCCAACGGCGACTGGGTGACGATCACCACCCGCCGCGACGCGATCACCCTGGAGGCGATGGTGGTGCGGACGATCCGGCCGGACACCGTGTTCATCGCCTATCACTGGCCCGGCGGCCAGAGCGCCAACCGGCTGACCCATCGCACGCTCGATCCGCGCAGCAAGATCCCGGAATTCAAGGTCTCCGCCTGCCGCATCGAAAAGGCCGCCAAAGCTCCGGAGTGGGTGCGCACGGAGGTCCCGCCGGGGCTGCCGAAGCCGGGCAAGGGACTGCCGATCGTCCAGGAGGGCCGCTAGTGTTCGGCTATGAATTTTTTATCGATCCCGAGCGCTGCATCGGCTGCCAGGCCTGCGTCAACGCCTGCGCCGAGTGCGACACCCACAAGGGCGTGCCCATGATCACGGTCGATTATCTCGATCGCGCGCACAGCATCGCCACCGTGCCGGCGATCTGCATGCACTGCGACGATCCCACCTGCGCCGAGGTCTGCCCGGCGGACGCGATCAAGAAAGGGGAGGACGGCGTGGTGCAGTCGGCGCTCAAGCCCCGCTGCATCGCCTGCTCCAACTGCGTGCTGGCCTGCCCGTTCGGCATCCCCAAGATGCAGTCGAAGCTCGAGCTGATGATGAAATGTGACATGTGCTACGACCGCACGTCGGTGGGGAAGCGGCCGATGTGCGCCACCGTCTGCCCCAGCCAGGCGCTCGCCTACGTGCCGCCCGAGCGGATCGAGCGCGAGCGGCGGGAGAAGCCGGTCAACGTCTTTCAATTCGGCAACCAGACGGTCACCACCAAGGTCTACATGATGCTGCCGCCCGAGGAGACCGCGCTCGCGGTGGACGTCGTCGATCTCATGTGGGAGGAAGCATGAATCCCTTACGAAATACCGAGCAGGAGCCGCTCTGGCGCGAGGAGGTGTCGATCTTCGCGGCCGACGAGCGCTATGTGAATCGCCGCCAATTCGCCAAGTTCCTGGTGCTGACCAGCGCCGGCATGTTCGTGGGCAATCTCTGGATCCTGATCCGGAGCTGGCTCACGAGCGAGACCGCCTGGCCGGCCCGGCCGGTGGCGCTGGTGAGCGAGATCCCGGTGGGCGGCAGCCGGCTGTTCAACTATCCGGGGCCGAACGATCCCTGCATTCTGATCCGCCCCGCGGAGAACGAATTCGCGGCCTACAGCCAGAAGTGCACGCACCTCTCCTGCGCCGTCACCTACGCCCCCCAGAAGGCCCGCTTCGAGTGCCCCTGCCACCAGGGGTATTTCTCAGCCCAGGACGGCCGGGTGCTCGCGGGGCCGCCGCAGCGTCCGCTGCCCCGCATCCTCCTCCAGCGCCAGGGGGACCGGCTGATCGCGGTGGGAGTCGACCTCCAGACGGAGAGGAGCTAAAGCATGCAACATCCACCGGAGCACCCCTCACCACAGCGCCGCGGCCTGACCGCCATCGACGGCGCCCTCGCCCTGATCGCCATCCTGCTGATCGTGCAGATGTGGCTGCTCACCGCCACCCTGGAGGGGTTCCTCGCCGGCCACCGCGAGGGGGTGCTGCCGGCGGCGGTGATCTCGGGGGTGCTGCTGCTGGCGTGTTTTGGGCTGTATAGGTTCGTGCGGGGGGTGGATAGGGAGGTGCGGCGGCGGTAGGGGGGCGTCCCCGCCTGTAGTAGCATCTCCCCTCCGCTGGAGATGCGATGCCGCCCAAGCTTTCCAAATTCCTGGTCATCTCTCTCCTCGCCCTCGCCGCCTGCCGCGGCAAGGAGACCGGGACGAGCTCTTCTTCATCCCCCGCCCCCCACCCCCCTCGCCGCATCTTCTTCATCACCGTGGACACCCTGCGGGCGGACCACATGAGCCTCTACGGCTACCCCCGCGCCACCACCCCCGATCTCCAGAAGCTGGCGGCCACGGGGGTGACGTTCGACCGCGCCATCACCCAGTGGCCGAAGACGGGGAGCTCGTTCGCGGCCATGTTCACCGGGCTCTATCCGCACACCACGGGGCTCACCCACAAGGCGGCGCTGCGCATCCCGGCGCCGTATCTGACCCTGCCGGAATTCTTCAAGGAGCAGGGGTATCAGACGGTCGGCGTGGTCTCAAACGCCGTGCTGGCGGCCAGCCTGGGGTGGAATACGGGCTTCGACGAATTCAGGCAGACCTGGGGGGACGGCGAGTTTCCGGACGATCCCAAGCTGTTCCGCCCCCTGGCAGCCGCGCCCAAGGTGAACGCGCTGGCCGTGCCGCTGCTCCAGAAGTACGCCAAGGCGGACCGCCTGTTCGCCTGGATCCACTACTCGGACCCGCACGCCCCCTACATCCTGCCGGAGGGCGAGAAGAATCCGTTCGTGGGCGACGCCGTCTTCAAGGGTCCAGGCGACCGGGAGATCCCCAAGCGGCTGATCAACCGGGGGTATGCGCTGGAGGGGCACACCGATCTCAAATACTACGTGGCCCAGTACGACGCCAACGTGCTGCTGGCCGACCGCTACATCCGGAAGCTGCTCGACGAGATGCGCTCGCTGGGGCTCCTGGAGGACAGCCTGATCGTCTTCGCCGCCGATCATGGCGAGGAGCTGGGGGAGCACAACTCCTGGTTCGAGCACGGGCCGCTCCCCTACAACACCACCGGCCGCGTCCCCCTGTTTTTTGTCATGAACAGCGTCGTAATGGACGGCCTGGCGGCCGGCCGGCGGATCGATCGCCCTGTGGAGCTGATCGACATCTATCCCACCCTGCGCGACGCGGTGGCGCCGGACCGCCAGATCGAGGGTCTCGAAGGACACAGCCTCTGGCCGCTCCTGCGGGCCGGCAAGGCCGATCCCAAGGAGATGGACGTCTTCCGCCAGGCCTTCCTGGAGGCCGGCGTCCGTCCGAACCTCTACCACAGCGTGCAGGAGGGGACCTGGAAGCTGGTTTTCAATTCCGGCGGCAAGAATTCCCGGGCGGCCGATTCGCCCACCGGAGGCTTCGAGCTCTACGACCTCTCCGCGGACCCGCTGGAGATGAACAACCTCGCCGCCACCCAGACCGAGGAGGTGCGCCGGCTCCGCAAGGACCTCGTGGCGTGGGTGCAGAAGGCCCGGGCTTTGGGGGATGAGGACGAGGTGAACGAGGAGACGGAGCGGGCTTTGAAGGCGCTGGGGTACGTGGGGAACTGAGGCCCTACGGCTTCGTCTGCCCGAAATTCGCCGCCAGGATCGCCAGGTCCAGCCCGTCGATCCGGCCGTCGTTGTTGAAGTCGGCGGCGGCGCTGTAGTTGGTCTCGCCGCGCTGGGCTCCGAAGTGGAGGCCGAAGAGGATGAGATCGGAGCCGTCCACGCGGCCGTCGCCGTTCACGTCCCCCTGCAGCCCGGTAGTCGTACCCTGGATGGTGAATTTGGCGAGCTGGCGGTCGATCGTGTTGGTCGGGGTGGCGAGGTCGCGCGAGCGCAGGCCCACGGTCACGCTGCCGCTCCAAGGCGTGGGGGATTGGTAGACGAGCGAGGCATGCTGCGCCGTGCCCTGGGGCGTGACGGTCACCGGCTGGCCGTTGACCAGCAGGAAGGTGTTCGCGAGGTCGATGCCAGCGCCGAAATCCCAGACGTCCACCTGGATCGTGGCGTCCGGCTTGATGTTGGTGGCGCCGTTGACCGGATTGATGATGCCGGGCACGGGCGAGACGGTGTCGGCACCCCGGATCAGGTCGTAGAAGACCCGCGCGAGGATATCGTACCCCGCGGCGTTGGGGTGCCCCACGTGGTCGTCCGGCGCGTTGCTGTAGAAGCCGCTGAAGAGGTTCGGCAGATTGCGGAAGACCTCGTTGGGGTCGGCCTCCTTGCGCCCGCGCACCCCCGCGAGGTTGCGGATGCGCCCGTTGAGCTGCTCGGTCAGCAGGTTGTCGGGATCGACCTTGGCGTCCGGCGGGCGCGGGATCACCGTGGCCTGGATGACACCCATGCTGCGCGCCTCCGCCTTGCCGGCCATGGTGTCCAGATTGAAGATGGTCGTCTCCAGGGAGATCGACTTGTTGACGTCGTTCGTCCCCTCCATCAGGATGAGGACGTCCCCCGCCTTGCCGTTGGCCAGCACCGAGTCGATGCGGGTGAGCCCGTCCGGGGTCTTCTCGCCGCTCATGCCGTAGTTGGCGACCGTGGCGTTCACGCCGGCCGTCACCAGGAGCGACTGGAGGCGCGGCGGATACCCCGGATTCGCGCGCGTCGGGTCGTCCCCGACGCCGAAGGTGATGCTGTCGCCGAAGGCGAGATAGGCCTTCGACGTGGTCTGCGCCGAGGCGAGCATCGGGATGGCGCCCAGCAGGAGAGCAGTGGAGGCGGCGCGCTGGAATCTCACGGGACGGCTGTCTCCAGGGGGGCCAGCGGGGCCGTGACCTGCCGCTTCGCGGCCGGCCAGCGCATCCGCACCTGAGTCCCCTCGAAGGCGACCGCCGGCCGCTCCAGCGTGGAGGCGACGGAGGCCCTGGCCTTCACCCGTCCCTGGGCGTCGAGGTCGAGCACCGACCAGGAGCGCGGCGCCGCGGCGTCCAGATAGAGCAGGCGCGAGGGGCCGAGGAAGGTGGGGTAGAGCGAGCCCGAGGCGCCGGCGGGATGCTCACCGCTCCAGCCTTCGCGCCCGAAGCGGGCCATCCGCATCTGATAGCCCTTGCCGTCGAACTGGCTCCAGGCGATCAGGGCGCCGCCGTCCGCGGTGGCGGTGAGGGCCGGGGTGATGTCGGGCACGGAGTTGTGGGTGAGGCGCTGCACCGGCTGCCAGGCGTCCCCCTGGCGGCGGGCCCAGACGATCTCGTCATCCTGTCCGTCGAAGGCGCTCCAGGCGAGCAGCCAGGAGCCGTCGGAGAGCACGGCGCCGGTCAGGGCGAGCTGGCTCCCCGTTCCCGGGAAGGAGACCCGCTCGGGCGTCTGCCAGCGCTTGCCGTTCCAGACGGCGGCGCGCACGGAGAGGGCGCGATCGCCGTCCCCCTCCAGCCAGGCCATGCCGGCCAGCCGGCCGCCGTCCACCAGGAGCATGGGCCCGCGGCGCTGCTTCCCCTCCTGACCCGGAGGCTCCGCCATCGGCCGGGCGGCGCTGTCGTTCCCCTTCAGCAGGAACAGCTTGCGCCCGCCAGTCGCGTCCGGCACACTGCCGGCCGCCACCCAGCCGCCGTCGATCGCCGCCAAGGCGGAGACCTCGGCCCGCTCGGGGAGCGCCACGGAGAGCGCGCGGCCCCCGGGCAGCTCGATCCGGGCACCGCCGTCCGTCGGCACCAGCGTCAGGGCATCGCCGTCGCGGAACGCCTGCAACGGCTCGTCCTGGCCGAGCGCAGGAACGGCCAGGCAGAGGAGGAGGGTGAAAGCTCCTCCCAGCAGGTGGAGGGTTGACGCGCGCACGTGGGGTATCCTACCGCATCTCCGGAACGCGCCGCCGGAGGGAGAAATTCCGCTTTGTCGTCAAGAAGAATCCATAAACCACTGATTCCGGTCCTCCTCTGCCTGATCGCCCTGGGCTGCAGGCGGCCGCCCGAGGCGCCGGTCCACCACGGTCCGATCGTGCTGATCACCATCGACGCCCTGCGGGCGGACGCCGTGGGCGCCTTCGGCGGTCCTCCAAAAGTCATGCCCACCCTGAGCGCGCTCGCCAGGGAGGCCACCTGGGCCGGCCGCGCGGTCTCGCCGTCGAGCTGGACGGTCCCCTCCATGGCGGCCCTCTTCACCGGCTTCCAGCCCTGGCGGGCACGGAGCTGGGCGGGCGACCGCTCGGTGCTCGACGCGCGCTTCGTCACCCTGCCGGAGTCGCTGAAGCAGGCGGGCTACCGCACCGCCGCCTTCCGCTCCAACCACTGGCTGGACGCCGCGTTCGGCTACAACCAGGGGTTCGACGAGTTCCACAACCTCCGGGAGGGGAAGCGGGCCGAGCGCTATCTCGGGGAGCTGAAGGGGGGGAAGGACTTCGTCTGGATCCACATCCTGGCCCCGCACGCGCCGTACTCCCGCCGCGACGCCCTCCTCGACCGGCTCGACGAGGTCCCACCCGATCTCCCGCGGGACGTCCGGCCGCTCGACCTCGAGCCCTACTATGACCCCGCGGTGAAGCTGCCGGCGGACCAGGAGCGCGTCTTCCGGGCAATGTACCAGCTCAACGCCGCCTACGCGGACCAGGTGCTCACCCGCCTGATCGCCGCCCTGAAGCACAGCGGGCAGTGGAGAAAGACCCTCCTCGTGGTGACCGCCGATCATGGGGAGGAGTTCAAGGAGAACGGCCAGATCGCCCACGGCGGCAATCTCGGGCGGGTGCTGGTGGACGTGCCGCTGGTGATCAAGCTGCCGGAGGGGTTCCCGCGCAAGCTCGCCATGCCGGCCGTCCGGCCCGCCAACGTGCGGGTAGCCCCCACGCTGATCGAGGCCGCCGGCGGCAGCCCTGAGCCGGGCACGGCGCCCAGCTTCTTCCAGCCGTTCGACAAAGGCGCCCTCTCCGAGCTCTACCTGGGCAACGGCGTCAACCGCTTCTCGCTGGTGCAGGGGGACCTCCAGCTCCTCTGGGAGAGCCGCTTCGGCAACCCGGAGCCGGACTACTACCGGGCCCGCTACGCCGGCATCGGCGGCCAGCCCGTGCCGCCCCTGACCCAGCCCGCGCAGGCGATCTTCGACCGGCTGGAGAAGGAGTTCGAGATCGTCGTCCCCCTCACCGGCCGCCGCGGCGAAATCCCGAAGCTCACCCTTCTGCGCTGGACCCCGGCCGGTGTCCAGCCGCTGGACGATCCCCGCCAGGCCAATCAGATGGCCCGCCAGCTCAAGAACGTCTGGATGGCCGCCAACGGCGAGGAGGTCCCGCCGGGCAAATCGACTGGTCACCGTCCGAAGCTGTCGCCGAAGGAGGAGGAGGAGCTGCGGTCTCTGGGGTATGTGGCGGGGGGGAATTGAACCCTCACCCCTGGCCCCTCTCCCGTCCCCTCCCCCCTCCCACACCGGGAGAGGGGAACCGTCCGCCCCAAACAACCCCAAAAGGGTTTCTCCCTCTTCTCCCGGTGTGGGAGGGGGGAGGGGACGGGAGAAGAGGGCCGGGGTGATGAGGGGTCTTGGGCGGGCGGCCACCCTCAACGCCGCGCCCCCGCCCCCCGGCCGCCACTCATACAGCTCCAATCCGTAGCCGCGCGCGGGATCGTCGGTGCCGATCGACGGCACCCGCACCCGCTGCTCCGTCCCGGTGAGGGTGAAGCGCGTGCTCGTCCAGAACAGATGGTTCAGCCGCCGGCCGGTGTCGAAGATGGGCACCGACCGGCCGCCCGGATCGAGCCGGAGCTGATCCACGTTCCGCCCTTCCGCGCCGCGGGGGACCCAGAACATCAGCGAGACCGTCCCCCCCGGCTTCGCCAGCCCCTCGGGGACGCGGCCCACCAGGAACGGCGAATCCTCGTCCGGCCGCCGCACCTGGAGATTCACCGGGTCCCCCACCAGCTCCCAGAGATGGCGCAGGATCACGATCGGCTCGCCGCGGCTGCGGAACCAGCGGTCGCCCACGATCTCGACCTGATTCTTGGCGCAGCGGGCCACCCGGTCGCGGTAGAAATCGGCCGCCGGACCGTCCAGCCGGCTCTGGGGGAAGACCTCCACGTCCGTCCCGTCGAGGAAGGCGGGGGGCACGGCCGTGAGCCGGTCCACCGGCGTCACCAAAGGCCGGCGCGGCTTGCCGCCGCTGTCGAAGGTGCCCAGCGACCGCTCGTAGACCACGTGGCGCAGCCCGGTGGGATCGAGCTCGGCCAGCAGCTCCGCGTTTACCAGGGAGAACGTGGTGGGCACCACGCGCACGTAGACGAGCGTCTCCTGCTGGGCCACCAGCGCCGCGCCCACGCCGGCCCAGAGCAGGGCCGCCACCGGCCGCCACGCCAGCCAGGGGAGCCGGAGGCACACCCACCGCCAGAGCTCCACCATCGCCCAGGCGGCGGCGAGCGAGGAGAACGGGACCACCGGCAGATAGTTCTGGCCGCGGAACAGCGTCATCCCCAGCGCGTGGAGGACCGAGTACCCCAGGAGCAGGCTGAGTAGCAGGATCGAGCCCAGCCGCCGCTCCCGCCTTTCTTCCGGCGACAGGCCCGCCCCCGGACGGAAGATCCGCCACAGCAGCCCCAGCACGCCGAGACCCACGAACGCGGTGACGATCGGCCCGTGGTGATCGATCAGGAACTGGATCTGCCGCGTGAAGACCACCCAGTGACCGCTCTCCTCCTCCGTCCCCGTGGCCGCGTAGGTGTGGGAGAGGAAGGAGATGGAGTCGAGCACCACGTCCAGGAACGGGTTGAGGATCACGAAAGTGACCACCGACGCCACCCCCGCGAGCACCAGCCAGAGCCACTGCCGGCGGTCGCGCCGCCCCTCGGCGAGCACGGCGGCGGTGAGCGGGATGGCCCCGGCGACCCCCGTGTACTTGGCCGAGACGCCGAGCCCCACGCCCACCCCCACCAGCAGGAAGCGCCGGAGGGAGGGGCGGAAGGCGGCGGCGAGCGTCCAGTAGAAGGTCAGCGTCACCAGGAAGAGGACGAGGATGTCCGGCTTGAGCTCCCCCGAGCTCTGCACGTGCCGCCCGAACGCCGCCAGGATGGCCGCCGCGAGCAGCCCCACCCCGGGCGAATAGAGCCGCCGGCCGATCAGGAAGAGCACCCAGAGGCTGAGCGTGCCGTAGAGCACGTTGATCAGCCGGCAGATCAGATAGGCGGTGGGGGAATAGCCGTCGCTCGACGCGCTGTAGATCGCGAACGGCTCGTAGCGGGTGACCTCGAAAAGCCACTGGCTGGCCGCCAGCGCCGCCGTCTGGGGGAGATAGGAGAGGCTCGTATAGAACGCGTTCCGGGGACGGATCTCGCCGTGCAGGAGGATCCCCGAGATGTTCTTCAGCGCATAGCGCTCGTCGTAGTAGCGGTGGGCGTTGAGCCCCTGACTGGCATCCCAGGCCCGCAGCCCGAAGCTGACCACGAGCAGCGCGAGCAGGGCGATGCCGATCCAGCGCGGCTGGGGATCCACGGGTGAGTCGGGATCGTGGGCCGTCGTCGATGGCGAGGGGTCAGTCATCAGGATGCCCGGGATTCGCGGCGGATGGTAGCACGGCGAGGCCGGCTGGCCTCGATTCCGCCGGCTGGGCTGCAAAAGCCAGCCCCGAAGGGGGCGCAGGCATAAAGCCTGGGGCTTCAGCCCCAGGGAGGGGCCTCAACCAAACCCAAAGCCCCGAAGGGGCGCAGGCAGCTTGAATCGGTCCGTTGGCTGCCTGCACCCCTTCGATTAGGAGTTGATTCCAGGAACAAAGGTATAGGAACAAAGAAGCCCGTTTGGCGTATATTACCAGGAGATATGACCAAAGCCGACCTCACCCGCCTCGCCCTGGAGCTTCCCATCGACGAGCGTCTCGATCTCGCCCAAACGCTCTGGGACAGCGCGTCGCCTCTGGAGGACTTCACGCTGACACCGGAGCTCCGGGATCTGCTGGACGCCCAGCTTCGCGAAGCCGAGGCCAATCCGGACACGAGTGTCACCTGGGAGGAAATGAAGGCTCGTCTTCTCAGGCGGGCCTTCAAGGACGAGCCGTCGGTTGACCCGGAGGAGATCGCTGCATGGTCCCGGGAGATCGAAGAGGCAGCAGCCAGGATTCCGGAGGAGGAGCACGAGCGGTTCCTGGCGGCTCTTGCCGAGGTCGAGAGGGAGTCGAAGGAGCAGGCTCGTCGGCAACTGGGGCTCCCTTGAAGGGGCTCTCTCCCTCGCCCTGAAAGGGCGAAATTTGAATAGCCCGGCGCTTCAGCGCCGGGTGAGCAGGCCCACCCCCCATCCCCGCCCGAAGGGGCGGAACCCAACGGCCCCCAACTCGACCTCGCCTGCTCAGCTTGGTAGCATTACGCAATCGTGGAAACAAATCTGGCTGAGGCAGAACGACGGATTGCGGAGTCTCGGAGGACCCAGGCCGAGAGCTTGGATCTCGGGGATCTGGCTTTAAGCGAGTTGCCGGCCAGCCTGGGAGACATGCCACACCTCAGGACACTCTGCCTGGGCGACTGGAAACTCACCGAGATGGGTGATCTTGAATGGGACGAGGAGCGAAGGCCGCCTGTGTTTACCGATTTATCCCCGCTGGCCCGTCTCAAACAGCTTCAAACTCTCAATCTATCTGGCTGCGAGGATGTGACGGATGTGACCCCATTAGCAGGTATCTTAGGACTTCAGGACCTCGACCTATCATGCACTGGCGTAACGGACCTGTCCCCACTGGCCGGACTCCAAGCGCTTCAGAGCCTCAATCTGTCGTCCGCAGGCGTGCCGAGCCTGTCGCCGATGGATGGGTTCAAAGCGTATTTTGAACGTTTGGATAAATTTCGAACGGACCTATCCCCGTTGGCCGGACTTCAAGGTCTTCAAAGCCTCGACCTGTCCCGTACGGGCGTAGCAGAACTATCTCCATTGGCCGGCCTCTCAAATCTTCAGTATCTGAGCCTTTATTTCTGCTCTGATGTGAAGGATCTATCTCCACTGGCCGGCCTACAAAAACTCCGGAGCCTCGACCTCTTGTGGACGGGCGTGACGGATCTGAGCCCCCTGGCAGGCCTCCACGAGCTTCAAAGCCTCAGACTGTGGAACTGTAAGGGTGTGACGGATTTAGCACCCCTCGCCAGCCTCCAAGCTCTAGAACATCTTGACCTCTCTCTTACAACAATTTCGGACCTCTCCCCACTTGCCAATCTCGAAGAGCTTCAGAGCCTCTCTCTGGCGAGCACGCGCATATTGGATTTGTTTCCGCTGGCCGGTCTCCGAAGGCTTCAACGCCTTTCCCTGTCGAGTACGGGTGTGACGGACCTGTGTCCGCTTGCTGAACTTCATCGATTACAGATACTGAATCTTCAAGGTTGCCGTCAAATAAGGGATATAGCACCGCTAGGTGGTCTCCAAGAACTACAGAAACTGGACCTGCAGCGCACGGGTGTAACGGACCTGTCGCCACTCGCCAAGCTGCAGGGACTTCAAGGACTCTACCTCACTGGCTGTCGGCCCACAGTCTCGGCTGAAACACTCCGGGCCATCACAAGTAACGGGCGCCTTACCCAGTTGGTAGCCAATGAAGTGGTCGGAGTGCCGCGGGAGATCCTCTCACGCAATTACGAAGACGACTGCCTCCCACGGCTGCGCGCGTACCTCGCCGACCTGGAGCTTGGAGCCGAGGCCGATAACGAGGTAAAAGTGATCCTCCTTGGCAACGGCCGCGTCGGCAAGACCCAACTCTGTCGGCGCTTTCGGGGGGAACCCTTCGACGATTCCATCCCATCCACCCATGGCGTTCAGATCTGGCGGAAAGAACTGCAAGTCCAGACCGGGAGCGAGGAGCAGGTATTCCAGATCAACTGGTGGGACTTCGGCGGACAGGACATCTATCACGGCACCCATGCGCTCTTCCTTCACAGTCGCGCCGTCTTCCTGATCCTCTGGACGCCCACCCTCGAGAATCGGGACGAGTACATAGAGAACGGCATTCCCATGCGCAACCAGCCTGTTTCCTACTGGCTGGATTACGTACATTCGCTCGCCGGGAAGGGCAGCCCGGTGGTCGTGGTGCAGAGCCAGTGTGACCGGTTCTCTGACCGGCGCGCCGATCCTTCAAGGCCGGAGGGTTTCGAACTCTTCGAATGCTGTGCCTACAGTGCCAAGGAAGATCGAGGGCGAGAGATCCTCGAAGGACAGTTGCGCAACGCGATCGGGTACTTGCTGGATCGGAACGGTGCGCTCGAAATCGGTAAGGGCCGTGCTGAGGTGCGCCGCCAACTCTACGAGTGGCGGGCTTTGGATCAGGCGCTTCCGCCGAAGGATCGCCAGCATCGGACCCTTTCTCTTGATGACTTCCAGGCTCTCTGTGATCAAGCGGGAGGCATCGTCTCCTGGGAGCACGCCCTCGACTATTTTCACCATACCGGAGTCGTGTTCTATCAGCCCTACCTTTTTGCCAACCGTATCATTCTCGACCAGGACTGGGCCCTCGACGCCGTGTACGCGGTCTTTCATCGCGGTCAGGCGATGCCATGGCTGCGAAATTCGGGACGATTCACGCGGGCGGATCTCGCGGCAACGGTTTGGCAAGGATATTCTCCCGAGGAGCAGAGGCTTTTCCTCGGCCTGATGGAGAGCTGTGGGGTGTGCTTTTCCTACAGGAAGACTCTCCAAGAGGAGCCTCGCTACGTCGCGCCCGACCTGCTACCCGGTTTCGAGGCTGTCTCAGACCGGGTCCATCTCGTCTGGGACGAAACGCTCGATACGAAAACGTTGAGCCTGAAGTATCGCTTCTTCCATCCCGCGGTCATTCGTAGTCTGATGAGCGAGGTCGGCCGGCGGGCGGGGGATCTCGCCGAGTATTGGAAATACGGCCTCTGGTTCAAAGATGGCCGGTGGAATGCCCAACTCCTGGTCCAATTCAAGGACACCAGCACGGAGGACGCCTCCGGGGCCGGGGTGTTGGAGCTCAAGGCTCAGGGCCGTGATCCTCTGGGTCTCCTGCGCGAGATCCACAGGTCGATTCTCCGCCGGCATATTGGTGAGCAACCCGAGGAGCTCCTGACCCTGGATGGCATTACCGTGGCCCGGAACGCGCTTTCGACGGTAATCGATGGCCAGGTGCTCGACATACGAGGCGAATCGGTTCCCGCGGCGCCCTTCACCGCCTTTTTCGAGGGCCGGGAGTATCAGCCCGACGAAAGCCGCTCAACGGAGAAGATCTCTGGAATCGACATCCGTCCCCAACCTCTCAGTCCAGACGAAAAGCCGCGAGAGGTCTACATCTCCTACGCTTGGGGAGACGATTCAGAAGAGGGAAAGAGGCGCGCGCAGGCGGTGGATGGCCTCTACGCGGCGCTCGCGAAGGATGGATTCCGGCCGGTTCGGGACAAGGAGGCGATGCGCTCTGGGGATCTGATTTCGGCGTTTATCCGCCAACTCACCCGTGCGGATCTGGTGGTGGCGGTGATCAGCGAGAAGTATCTGCGCTCCTGGTATTGCATGTACGAGATCTACAAGATCTGGCAGAAATGCCAGGGTGACGCCGACGCGATGGTCCAGCGGGTGGTGCCTATCGTGTTGCCGGAGGTGAGGATCGGGAATGTCCGGGAGAGACTGCCATACCTGGAGCATTGGGCTGGCGAGGCCGAAAGTCTGGAGGCGCTGGTCCGCAATCCGAAGATCAGCCCCGGCGGCAAATCCTGGGAGGAGGTTCGCCTGGTTCGAGAGTTCGCCCATCATGTGGACGACATCCTCGTTTTTCTCCAGGACGTCCTCATGCCGCGCAAGTTGAAGGTCCATCTCGACGACGGCTTCGAGGCCGTGCGGGAGGCGTTGCGGCGGCGGGTGAGGGAGGGTGAGTAGGTCGGAGCCCTCCAGTCCCGCAGGGACGTCAGGAATTAGCCCGGTGGCGTGAGCCCCGGGTACCAGCGCATCCTCTCACCACCCACAAGCCCCGCCAGGGGCGGCAGGTGTTTTCGCGGGCGGAGGGTTCCTGCCGCCCCTGGCGGGGCTTTGGATGTTTGTTGCGTTCATTCCCGGGGCTTACGCCGCCGGGCTAATTCCTGACGTCCCTGCGGGACTGAGCTATCTCTATGCCCTGCTCGTCCGCGAGGGACGCCTCGATCTCACCTCGGTGAGCCTCGTAGAAAGCGAGGGCGTCTGTCACCTGCTCCGGCGTGAGCTCGTAGTCGGCCGCGATCTCCGGAGGGGTCATGCTCCAGACCTGATGGGCTACCACGATCGTCTGGACGCGGATGCCGGTACCCCGGAGGACCGGCTCGGGCCAACCTGCGGCACCACACCGATAGGTGACGCGAGGAAACCGGGGGTCGTCGATCGCCTGTTTCAAGCCTACTCTACCTTCAAGTATCAGTTGCAGGCTCCGCAGCCTCCACCAGCGCCGCCAGCTTCCCGAGGGACATCCGCCAGCCGGTCTCGTTGTCGGCGGGGGAGAGGCCGGGCGGCAGGTTGTCGTGCACGGCGAGGAGATCGGTGCCGCCGTTGGCATCGGTCAGCGTGATCGTGATCGTCATCTCGCCACGCATCGCGGGATCGGCGGTCTCGAATTCGACGGTCTCTACGACCTGCTCGTTTGGGATCAGCTTTACGAAACGGCCGTGGAAGGTGTCGGTCTGGGCGGTCGTCTTGCCGGCCCCAGTCGGCGCGTCGTAGGTGAGGGAGATCCGGAAGGCGCCCCCTTCGCGGGGGTCGAACGCGTGGACATGGCTGCTCATGCCGTCCGGCACCATCCACGTCGCGACCGCGCGGGCGTCGAGAAATGCCCGATAGACGCTCGCGCGCGGCGCGTTCACGTAGAGGTGGATGCGGGTCGAGCGGGCCATGGCGGCCATTCTAGTCCAGTCCCCCACAGGGGCACAGAGGTCACTCCCGCGACCGTTGCCCGGCGCGGTTCCACAACGACAGCGCCAGCCCGACGATCATCAGAGTGAGGAGCACGAGGTTTACTGTGAGGTTGGTGGATGTTCCGGTCCTGACGATTGGCATAACGTAAAAAATCAGTCTTCGGCTCAAATGCTCCAGCAGGAGCACGACAAACAGGAAGGGAACCAGGGCGCGATACCGGACCAGCACCACGATGCACAGCGCGCAGATCACGGCCTGCGCGAGCCCCCAGGCGGCGAAGAGAGAGACGACGGCCTGGGCGCCGGCGGGCGTGAAGGTGTCCAGGGGGATTCCGTCGGCCGAGCTCGCCACGGTATGACCG
>DASXJP010000464.1:0-2750 GCA_036497345.1 Thermoanaerobaculia bacterium | reverse complement strand
CGTGGCCGCCCTGGGAGGGTGGCGACCACAACAGGGCGGCCACACAGGGCCGCCCCTACAATGCCTTCTTTCTGGCGCCTTTCTCCCCCTCTCCCAGTGAGGGAGGGTGGGAGGGGACGGGAGAGGGGCCAGGGGTGAGGGTTCGGTTATGATGCTCGTGCCATGGCGGAAGACACCAACAAGCCCAACGACATCCTGGAGCTCGCGCCCGAGACCCGTCTCCCCGAGGACGAGGAGGAGAAGACCGGGTTCCTCGGCAAGCTGAAGCGCGGGCTGTTCATGACCCATACGGAGATCATCGAAAAGGTCTCCGACGCGATGAAGAACAAGGTCACCCTCGACGACCGGACGATCGAGTACCTCGAGGAGACCCTGATCGGCGCGGACATGGGCGTCGAGACCTCGCTGGAGCTGGTCGAGCGGGTCAAGAAGAACGCCCTCAAGGAGCAGACCACCAGCGCCGCCAAGCTCCGCAAGCTGCTCTCCGATGAGGTCGCCGACCTGCTCGCCGAGATGCCCCGCCCGCGTCCGCTCGGCCGGGGGCCCACGCTCACCCTGGTGGTGGGCGTCAACGGCGTGGGCAAGACCACGTCGATCGCCAAGCTCGCCAAGCGCCATCTCCAGCAGCGCGACCGGGTGATGCTCGCGGCCGGCGACACCTTCCGCGCCGCCGCCATCGAGCAACTCGCCCTCTGGGGGGAGCGGCTGGGCGTCGAGGTGATCCGCCAGGGGCAGGGGGCAGACCCCGGCGCCGTGGTCTACGACGCCATCCACGCCGCCAAGGCGCGCAAGGTCGACCAGCTCATCATCGATACCGCCGGCCGGCTGCATACCAAGGACCACCTGATGGCCGAGCTCGGCAAGGTCCGCCGGGTGATCGACCGCGAGGCGCCCGACTGGGAGAAGCGGACCATCCTGGTGCTCGACGCCACCACCGGCCAGAACGCCCTCGCCCAGGCCCGCACCTTCAAACAGGTGGTGCCCATCGACGGCGTCCTGCTGGCCAAGATCGACGGCACGGCCAAGGGGGGGATGGTGGTCGCCATCGCCCGCGAGCTCAAGCTCCCCGTGCTCTACCTGGGGGTCGGCGAGAAGCCCGACGATCTGGTGGATTTCCGGCCCCGGGAGTTCGCCGCTGCCCTCGTCGGCTGAAGTCACCCATCTGCGGCGGGCCCTCCGGCTCGCCGCCCGCGGCCGCTACCGTACCTCGCCCAATCCGCGGGTCGGCGCCGTCCTGGTGCGGGACGGCGAGGTCGTGGGAAGCGGCTGGCACCGCCAGGTGGGCGGGCCTCATGCGGAGATCGAGGCCCTGCGCGCCGCCGGCGACCGCGCGCGAGGTGCCACCCTCTTCGTCACCCTGGAGCCCTGCTCCCACCACGGCCGCACCCCACCCTGTGCCGACGCGGTGATCGCCGCCGGGATCACCCGGGTGGTGGCCTGCCACGGCGATCCGAACCCGAAAGTCGCGGGCCGCGGCTTCGCCAGGCTGCGCGCCGCGGGCGTCGAGGTCGAGTCCGGCGTCCTGGTGGAGGAGGCGGTCCGCCTCAACCTCCCCTTCCTGATCGCCAACGTCCTCGGCCGTCCCGAGGTGACGCTCAAGTGGGCCATGAGCCTCGACGGCCGGATCGCCACCGCCACCGGCCAGAGCCAGTGGATCTCCTCCCCAAAAGCCCGCCAGTGGGCCCTCGCCCTGCGCGAGGAGCACGACGCCATCCTGGTGGGCAGCGGCACCCTGCTCGCCGATGACCCTCGTCTCGACCGCCGCCTGGGCATCGCCGCCGGTCCCAACCTGAGAGTGGTGCTGGACCGCCGCCTGCGCACCCCGCCGGAAGCCCGCCTCTTCACGATCGAGGGGCCGGTGAGGATCTACACCGAATCCACGGACCGCGAGCGGATCGAGGCCCTGCGGGCGCGCGGAGCCGAGGTGGTGGCTCTGCCCACCGTCGAGCCCGGAGCGGTCCTGGCCGACCTTTATGGCCACGGCGTCCAGAGCCTGCTGGTCGAAGGGGGAGGGGAGGTGCTGGCGAGCTGCATGGCGAGCGGTCTCTACGACCGGGTGATGGTGGGCTGCGCGCCGCTCCTCATTGGAGGGAAGGGCGCTCCGGGACCGCTCGCCGGTGAGGGATTCGCGGAATTGGCGGCTGCGGCGCGACTCGAAGGCTTCGAGGCGGGGCGGCAGGGTGGGGATGTGATTCTGACCGCTTACCGGAAGGGGTGTGTGGAGGAATTGGTGTCGGCGGTTCAATTATCAATCGAAACTCATTCTTGACATCCTCCCTGATTCGTGATCTACTCACCTCGTCATGCGCTGCTTGTATCTATCCCTTAGTTACCTTTCGCTGGCGATCGCCAGGGGGATAGACGTGTAGCTCGAAGAGCAAGCAGTCGCTGCGCGAAAAAGCCCCCTCGGTGATGAGCCGCGGGGGCTTTTTGCATTTGTGATCTCTGTTCTTTCTCAACGGGGATGTAGACCGCTATGGAGACGGGACGGACTGTAAATCCGTCGCTTCGGCCCGGAAGGTTCGAATCCTTCCATCCCCACCACGCCCCTCTAGCCCAACTTGGCAGAGGCGCTCGTCTCAGAAGCGAGAGGTTCCCGGTTCGAATCCGGGGAGGGGCACCACGCCGGCGTAGCCCAACTTGGCAGAGGCACCAGGTCGAGAGCCTGGAGGTTGCGGGTTCGAATCCCTCCGTCGGCACCATCGGCTCCGTAGCCCAATTGGCAGAGGCAACGGACTCAAAACCCGTCC
>DASXJP010000463.1:0-12168 GCA_036497345.1 Thermoanaerobaculia bacterium | reverse complement strand
TCCTGGTGCTCGCCGTCGACATCGCCGACGCCGGACAGGTGGCGGCGGCCGTCCAGCAGGTGCTCGCGCGCTTCGGTGCCGTGCACGGCGTCATCCATGCCGCCGGGATGGCGGGCGGCGGCGTCATCCAGCTCAAATCGCCCGACACCGCGGCCCGGGTGCTCGCCCCCAAGGTCCGCGGCACGCTGGCGCTCGACGCCGCCCTCGCCGGCCTGCCGCTCGATTTCTTCGTCCTCTGCTCCTCCACCATCGCCGTCGCCGGCGGGCTGGGGCAGGTCGACTACTGCGCCGCCAACTCCTTCCTCGACGCCTTCGCACAGGACCGCGCGCTACGGGGCGACGGCCGCACGGTGTCGATCAACTGGGGCGCCTGGCAGGAGGTGGGCATGGCGGTCGCCACCGGCCTGACCGGAGGCCCCGGCCAGGCGGCCGCCGTCCCCGCCGGACGCCAGGACGTCCACCCCCTGCTCGACCGCTGCCTGCGCGAGACGGCCGAGCAGACGGTCTACGAGACCGACTTCAGCGCCGCGCGGCAGTGGGTCCTCGCCGACCACCGCATCCTGGGCCGGCCCGCCCTGCCCGGCACCAGCTACCTGGAGATGGCGCGGGCGGCGTTCGAGGATCACGCCTCGGTCTTCGAGCGCCAGGCCGGCGAGGCCGGCGTCGAGGTGCGGGACGTCCTCTTCCTCAGCCCGCTGATGCTCGACGAGGGCGAGACCCGGCCGGTGCAGACGACGCTCGAGCCGGACGGCGAGCGCTTCGCCTTCCGCGTGGCGAGCCGGCCGCCGGCCGCCGGCGGCGCGCCCTCCTGGCAGGCGCACGCCCGCGGCAAGGTGGGCGCGCTCGCGGCCGGCCCCGCCGCGCGCCTCGACCTGGAGGCTATCCGGCGGCGTTGTGAGCGCGAGGTGGACGTCACCGGGCCGGTGATGAGCGACGGCGCGGGGGTGGTCTACTGGGGGCCGCGCTGGCAGAGCCTGAAGCGGGTCCACATCGGCCAGGGGGAGGGGCTGGCTCTCCTGGAGCTGCCGGCGGAATTCGCGGCCGACCTCGCGACGTTCGCCCTTCACCCTGCCCTCCTCGACGTCGCGACCGGGCTCATCGGCTTCCTCGAGGAGGGCACCCACCTGCCCATCTCCTACCAGCGGCTGGCGCTCCACAAGCCGCTCGGGGCGAAGCTCTACAGCTACCTTCGCAAGCGGGTGGAGGACGGCGGCGGCAAGGAGACGGTGGCGGTCGACGTCACCCTGATGGACGAGACGGGGGAGACGCTCGTCGAAGTCGAACGGTTCGTGATGAAGCGCGTCACCGAGGCGGCGAGCGCCTTCCTGCGCTCCTCGGCGCCGGCGCGGGTCGAAGAGGCGGCGCCGGCTCCCCCGCCGGCGCCCGGCAAGGGAGCCGGCGCCGCCGCGGGCATCCTGTCGCGCGAGGGGGTCGAGGTGCTGCGGCGGGTGCTCACCCGCGGTCGGGAGACGCCCCAGATCGTCGCCTCGGCCAAGGACTTGAACGCCCTCCTCGCCCAGGTCCGCGCCCTCGACCGCGGCAGCCTGCTGGACCGGCCCGAGCTCACCCGGGGCGCGCAGGCGACCCACCCCCGTCCCAGCCTCCCCACCCTCTACGTCGCGCCCCGCGACGCCGCCGAGGGCCGGCTGGCCGAGATCTTCCAGAACGCGCTCGGCATCCAGGAGGTGGGCGTCCACGACAACTTCTTCGACCTGGGCGGCGATTCGATCGTCGGCATTCAGGTCGTGGCGCGGGCCAACGAGGCCGGTCTGACGCTCTCCCCCGACCAGCTCTTCGAGCACCAGACGATCGCCGAGCTCGCCGCCCTGATCGCGCCGCCCGACGCGGCCCCGCCACCGCCGGCGATGCCGCCGGACGAGGCCGCTCCCGGTCTCACCGCCGAGCCGGCGGAGCCGTTCGGCGACGCCGGTCTGCAGCCGGGAGAGCAGGACAAAGTGCTGGCCAGGCTCAAGGAGATGAGCGTCAGGAGATAAGCCCATGGAGACCCTGCTGCGGGACCTTCGCTTCGCCCTGCGCATGCTGCGCAGGAGCCCCGTCTTCACCAGCGCGGCCGTGCTCTGCCTCGCCCTCAGCCTGGGCGCCAACACCGCCGTGTTCAGCATGCTGAACGCCGTGCTCCTGCGCGGCCTGCCCTACCAGGAACCGGAGCGGATCATGATGATCTGGAACCAGTTCCTGGGCGACAACCAGCCCGAGCTCGAGCTCTCGGGCGCCGAGTTTCTCGACCTGCGCGAGCAGACCCGGTCGTTCACCGAGATCGCGGCCACCCGCCCGGGACTCTTCAACCTTACCGGCGACGGCGATCCCGAGTTGCTGGTAGGGGTGCGGGTCTCGGCCAACCTCTTCCACCTGCTGGGCGTCCAAGGGGACGTGGGGCGCATGTTCCTGCCCGGCGAGGACCAGCCCGGCCACGACGACGTGGTGATCCTGAGCTACGGGCTCTTCGAGCGCCGCTACGGCTCCGATCCGGGCATCGTCGGACGCAAGGTCACCATCAACGGCAAGCCCCTGACCGTCGTCGGCGTCACCCCGCGCGACTTCTACTTCCGGCGCAAGGGGCGCGACCTCTGGATGCCGCTGGTCGTCGACCGGGCGGCGCCGGGATCGCGGGACGACCGCACGCTGGACGGCTACGCCCGCCTGCGCCCCGGGGTGACGCTCGACGGCGCGCGGCGGGAGCTCGCCGGCATCGCGCGCCGGTGGGAGGACGAGCATCCCGAAACCTACCCCAAGAAGAGCGGCTACGGGCTGGCGGTCGTCTCCTACCGCGAGCAGATCGTGGGGCAGATCCGGCCGGCCCTGCTGGTGCTCGCCGCCGCCGTCGCCCTGGTGCTGCTCATCGCCTGTGCCAACATCTCCAACCTGCTGCTCGCCCGGGCCACCACCCGCGGCCGCGAGATCGCCCTGCGCACCGCTCTGGGCGCCGGCCGCGCCGGCCTCCTCCGGCAGTTCCTCACCGAGAGCCTGCTGCTCGCCGCCTGCGGCGGTGCCCTCGGCCTGCTGCTCACCGCCTGGTGCCTCAAGGCGGTCGTCCGGATGGACCTCTCCAAGATCCCCCGCATCGACGAGGTCTCGATCGACGGGCACGTGCTCGTCTTCACGCTCCTCGTCTCGCTCGCCACCGGCCTCCTCTTCGGCCTGGTGCCGGCCCTCCAGATCTCGCGCCGCGACTTCCACGACGTCCTCAAGGAGGGGGCCAAGAGCTCGGCCGGCGCCGGGCGCAATCTCGCCCGCCGGGCGCTGGTGGTCCTGGAGGTCGCGGTGGCCCTGGTGGTGCTGCTCGGCGCCGGACTGATGATCCAGAGCTACCGCCAGTTGCAGACGGTCGATCCCGGCTTCAAGACGGACAACGTCCTCACCCTCGAGCTCTTCCTGCCGACCAGCAAGTACTCCACATCCTCCCAATGGGCGGCGTTCTTCAGCCAGCTCCTCGAGCGGCTGCGGGCGCTGCCCGGCGTCAGCAGCGCCGGGGCGGTCAACGCGGTGCCGCTCGGCGTCGTCCAGCGCATCGGCGAGGTCGCCATCGAGGGCGCGCCGCCGACCATGCCGGGGCAGCTCAGCCCGTCCGCCGCCTGGCGCACGAGCAGCCCGGACTACTTCCGCACCCTCGGCATCCCCCTGCTCAAAGGGCGCGACTTCATCGACGGCGACAACGAGCGGTCCGAGCCGGTGATCATCGTCGACCAGAGCAGCGCCCAGCGCTTCTGGCCGCACCAGGACCCGATCGGCAAGCGCATGAAGCTGGTGGGCCCGAAGGCGCCGGATCAGTGGCGCTCGGTGGTGGGCGTGGTGGGCGACGTCAAGCACGAGGGTCCCGAGGTCCCCTCCCGGGAGCAGATCTACGTCCCCTTCCGCCAGTATGCGCAGCCGTTCATGTACCTGGTGCTGCACACCGCCACGGACGCCGGCGCCATGGGGGTTCCGGCGCGCAAGGCGGTGCGGGAGATCGACAAGAACCAGGCCGTCTTCCGCGTCGAGACGATGGCGGAGAAGCTCGTCCGGATCATGGCCTGGCGCCGCTTCTACACCCTGCTGCTCTCCGCCTTCGCCATCGTCGCCCTGGTCCTCGCCGTGGTCGGCGTCTACAGCGTCATGGCCTACTCCGTGACCCAGCGCACGCGAGAGATCGGCATCCGCATGGCGCTGGGCGCCGAACGTCAGGCGGTGACCGGGCTGGTGGTGCGGCAGGCTCTGGGGCTCGCCGGGATCGGAGTCGTCCTCGGCCTGGCCGTCGCCCTCGGTCTGCTGCGCATCGTCTCCAGCCTGCTCTACGGAGTGTCGGCGACCGACCTCGGGACCTTCGTCGGCGGCGCGCTCCTGCTGACCGCGTTCGCGCTGCTCGCCAGCTACCTGCCGGCGCGCCGCGCCTCCAGGGTCGACCCCACCGTCGCCCTGCGGACCGAATGAGGAAAGCCCCGTGAGCGAGGAAAACCCCGTGGACGTCGCCAGCCCCGAAGATCTCTACCGGCTCTCGCCGGTCCAGAAGGGAATGCTGTTCCACGTGCTCTCCGCCCCGGGCTCAGGGGTCTATTTCGAGCAGTTCACCACCGCCTATGACGACGGCCTGGATCCGGACATCTTCGCCGCCGCCTGGCGGCTGGTCCTCGACCGCCACCCCGTGCTGCGCACCTCGTTCCTCTGGGAGGACCTGGAGGAGCCGGTCCAGGTGGTGCACCGGCAGGCGGAGCTCGAGCTGGAGCGGCTGGATTGGCGCCACCACGACCCCGACGAGCAGCGGCGGGGGATCGCCGCGCTGGCGGCGGCGGACCGGCGCCGCGGCTTCGACCTGGCGCGGCCGCCGCTCCTGCGCCTCTCCCTGGTGCGGGTGGGCGAGCGGGCCTGGCGGGTGATCTGGAGCTACCACCATCTGCTGCTCGACGGCTGGTCGGCGGGACTGGTGATGCACGAGGTCGCCGCCCTCTACCAGGCGGTCGCGCGCGGCGAGACGGCGACGCTGCCGGCGCGCCGGCCGTTCAAGGCCTACATCCTCTGGCTGCTGCAGCAGGACCCCGCCGCCACCGGGCCCTACTGGCGGCGGGTGCTCGCGGGTTTCCGCCAGCCCACGCCGCTGGTGGTGGACACGGTCGCCGCGGCCGGGGTCGATCCCGGCAATTCCGGCTACGAGCTGCGCCTGACCCGACTCTCCGCGGACCTGACCGCCCGGCTCAAGGGGTTCGCGCGGCGCCACCGGCTGACGCTGAGCACGCTGGTCCACGGCGCCTGGGCGCTGCTCCTCGCCCGCTACAGCGGCGAGGCGGACGTGGTCTTCGGCACCACGGTCTCCGGCCGCCCGCCCGCGCTGCCGGGCGTGGAATCGATGATCGGGTGCTTCATCAACACCCTGCCGGTACGGGTGGCGGCGACGCCGGAGAGCGAGCTCGTGCCGTGGCTGCAAGGGCTCCAGAAGGGGCTGGTGGAGCTGCGCCAGCACGAGCACACCCCGCTGCTCGACGTCCTCGGCTGGGCGGAGGTTCCCCGCCACCTGCCGCTCTTCGAGAGCATCCTGGTGTTCGAGAGCTTCACCGCCGAGTCGTCTTTCGCCATGAGCCACTCCGGCGTGTTCCAGCGCACCAACTATCCGCTGACCCTGGCGGTCTCGCCGACGCAGGAGCTGGTGCTCCGCCTGGGCTTCGAGCCCGGCCGCTTCCCGGCCGGCACGGTGCCGCGCATGCTGAGCCACCTCGAGAGCCTGCTCGCCGGCATGCCCGACGGCGCCGACCGCCCCCTGCGCACGCTGCCGCTGCTGCCGCCGGCGCAGCGGGCCCAGATGCTGGCCGAGTGGAACGATACCCGGGCCCTGCCGCCCCGGCCGGTCGGCCTGCACCAGCCCTTCGAGGACCAGGCGCGGCGATGCCCGGAGGCTCCGGCCCTGTTCTTCGAGGGCGAGGTGTGGACCTACGGCGAGCTCAACCGGCGGGCCAACCGGCTCGCCCACCACCTGCGGGCCCTGGGTCTCCCGGCGGGTGGGCTGGTGGGGGTCTACATGGAGCGCTCCTGCGAGATGGTGCGGGCGGTGGTCGCCATCCTCAAAGCCGGCGGAGCCTTCGTGCCGCTGGAGACGAGCTGGCCTGTGGAGCGCGTGCGCTACATCCTCGAGAGCCAGGGCATCAGCCACGTGGTCGCCGATGGCGAGCGGGCCGCGCTCCTGCGCGAGCCGCCGGCGCTCCCACGGCTCGCCCACGTCGTCGGCCCGGAGCCGTTCGCGGAGATGCCCGCGACCGACCCGCCCGCCGTCGCGGGCCCCGAGTCCCTGGCGTATATCATCTTCACCTCGGGCTCGACCGGCCGGCCCAAGGGCGTCATGGTCGCCCACCGCCCCGCCGTCCACCTGATCGACTGGGTCAACCGCACGTTCGCCATCGGCCCCGCCGACCGCCTGCTGTTCGTCGCCGCCCTGGCGTTCGACCTCTCGATCTACGACATCTTCGGCATTCTCGCCGCGGGCGCCGGCGTGCGCATCGCCTCGCCGCGGGAGCTGGCCGATCCCGAGGCCCTGGTCGGGATCCTCTGCCGCGAGCCCGTCACCTTCTGGGACTCGGCGCCCGCGGCGCTCAACCGGCTGGCCCCGTACTTCCCGCCTCGCGGGCCCTCCCGGCCCGCGCTGCGGCTGGTCTTTCTGAGCGGCGACTGGATCCCGGTGCCGCTGCCCGACCGGGTGCGCGACGCCTTCCCCGACGCCCGCGTCATCGCTCTCGGCGGCGGCACCGAGGCCACGATCTGGTCGAACTTCTATCCGGTCGGGGAGGTGGACCCGTCCTGGCCGAGCATCCCCTACGGCCGGCCGATCACCAACGCCCGCTACCACGTGCTCGACGCCGACCTGCAACCCTGTCCGATCGGCGTCCCCGGCGATCTCTACATCGGCGGCGACTGCTGCCTGTGCATCGGCTACGCCGGCGAGCCCACGCTGACGGCGCAGCAGTTCCTCCCCGCGGCCGTGGGCGATGAGCCGGGTGCGCGTCTCTACCGCCCGGGCGACCGGACGCGCTACCTGCCGGACGGCAACCTGGAGTTCCTCGGCCGGCTGGACACCCAGGTCAAGGTGCGCGGCTTCCGTATCGAGCTGGGCGAGATCGAAGCGGTCCTCTCGGCCCATCCCGCGGTGCGCGAGACGGTGGTCGTCGTCCGCGAGGACCGGCCCGGCGACCAGCGCCTGGTGGCCTACGTGATCTTCCGCGAGGAGCAGGAGGAGAACGCAGCCGCGGTGGCGAGCCTGCGGGAGCACCTGCGCACCCGGCTGCCGGAGCCCATGGTGCCGGGCCTCTTCGTCCGCATGAATTCCTGGCCGATCACCGCCAACGGCAAGCTGGACCGCCGGGCCCTGCCCGCGCCGGAGCAGGCCGGTGAGGGCGGCGCCGGCCCCAAGCTCGCGCCGCGCACCGAGAGCGAGCGGGCCATCGCGGAGATCTGGGGGCAGGTGCTGGGAGTGGACGCGGTGGGCGTCGAGGACGACTTCCACGAGCTCGGCGGCCACTCGCTGCTCCTCGTGCAGATGGCCGGCAAGGTGAGGGAGCGGCTCGGCAGGGAGCTCCCCCTGGCCTACCTGCTGCCCCACCGCACCGTGGCGAGCCTCGCCCAGGCCGTGGACGAGGGGCTGCGCCAACCCCCGGCGCCGGAATCGCCGGCCGTCCTCGAAGCCGGGCTGCGCGCCGACGCCGTGCTCGATCCCGCTCTGGCCCCCGCCGCTCCCCCCGCCGCCGGCGCCCTCGACCCGCGGGCCGTCTTCCTCACCGGCGGCACGGGTTTCCTCGGCGCCTACCTGCTCGCCGAGCTGCTCCGCCAGAGCGCCGCCACCGTCTTCTGCCTGGTGCGCGCGGCCGACCCGCCGGCGGGGATCGCCAAGCTCCGCCGCGAGCTCGAGTCCTACGGGCTCTGGGAGCCGGCCTTCGCGCCCCGCCTCACCGCCGTTCCCGGCGATCTCTCGCAGCCTCTGCTGGGCCTCTCCGAAGAGGATTTCACGCGACTGTCCGCCAGCGTCGAGGCGATCTACCACAACGGCGCCCTGGTCGACTTCCTCTCCCCCTACGCGGCGCTCAAGGCGGCCAACGTCCTCGGCACCGTGGAGGTCCTGCGGCTGGCGTGCCGGGGAGCCGCCAAGCCGCTGCACCACGTCTCGACGCTGGGCGTGCTCGACTCGGCCGCCTACGCCGCGGCCGGGGTCGCGCGGGAGGATACGCCGCTGGCGGACTGCGCCGGGCTCGCCGGCGGCTACGCACAGAGCAAATGGGTCGCCGAGATGCTGATCCGGTCCGCCGGCGACCGCGGCCTCCCCGTCGCCATCTACCGGCCCGGCACCATCTCCGGCGACAGCCGCAGCGGGCAGGCGAACCTCAAGGACTTCGCCAACAGCCTGATCAAGGGGAGTATCCAGCTCGGCGCGGTGCCCCGCGCGGACGGGGCCGTGAACCTGGCGCCCGTCGACTTCGTGGGCCGGGCCATCGTCTGGCTGTCGCGGCGGCGGGAGTCGCTGGGCAAGACCTTCCACCTCGTCAATCCGCAGCCGATCGCGGCTCCCGTCCTCTTCGCATGGATCCGCGACGTCGGCTACCCCCTCGACGAGATCCCGCCCGAGACCTGGCGCGAGATGTTGATCCGGCGGCTGGGAGGCGGCGAGGAGAACGCTCTCGCCCCCTTCCTGCCGCTCTTCGAGGCGGCCGCCGCCCGTGCCCTGCGCGGCGGGCAGGCACCGGTCTCGCAAATACGCTACGACTCCGGGCTGACCTTCCTCGCGCTCGCCCGCGGCCCCGTCCTCTGTCCACCGGTCGAGGAGCTGCTCGAAGTCTATTTCTCCTATTTCGTCCGCAGCGGTTTCCTGGTCGCACCCGATGCGGAGAGGCAGCACCGATCCCGCGTTACGCCGACCCCAGCCGGCCCCCGGGGCCAGGAGGAACGAATGAGCGCATCGCCTGCCGTGGACGAATCCGCCGGAGCCCCTTTTCCCGGCTGCTTCGTCCTCTCCCTTCCCCGCACCGGGTCGACCCTGCTGCGCCTCCTCCTCGACAGCCACCCCCAGATCTACTGTCCCGACGAGCTGAACCTCGGCCGCCTGGTCCACGCCCTCGCCTCCACCCAGGAGGGGCTGACCGACTGCCCCGATCCGAGCGCGCCGACGATGGCCGACATCAACCCCGCCGGCGCGGCGGCGATCGCCACCCGCCGGATCCTGGCGGACATGCTGGCCGGCGCCGCGGCGGCCAGGGGCAAGACCCGGTGGTGCGACAAGTCGCCCGCGAACCTGGTGCACATCCCGGTGATCGACCGGGTCTTTCCGAACGCCCGCTACCTTCTCCTCCACCGCCACGCCCTCGACTTCGTCATGTCGTGCGTGCGGTTCTCCACCTACGGATTCTTCCTGACCGTGGTCGAGGAGTACGTGCGGAAAGACCACTGGAACTTCGTGCGCGCCCTCCTCCAGGCCTGGAACGACAAGACGGCCGAGCTCCTGGAATTCGAGCGTCTTCACCCCGACCGCTGCTACAGGCTGCGTTACGAGGACCTGGTCTCCGATCCGGCCGCGACCCTGGAGCGGATCTGCGATTTCCTCGCAGTGGAGCGGGTGCCGGACCTCGCCACACGGGCCTTCTCCTCGCCACACCAGCAGCGCGCCTACCATGGCGATCCCAAGGCCTATTACTCCAGCGGCATCGCCGACTCGAGCGTCGGCAGCGGCGCCGAGGTCAGCCTCGGTGCCCTGCGTCTGGTGCCGGCGGACCAGATCGCGCGGATGAACGAGCTGCTCACCGCGCTGGCCTACCCCGCGGCCGAGATCTCCGCGAGCGGGATCGATCTGCACATGGGCCGCAAGCAGAGCCCCGCCCCGGAGGGGGGTCCCCCTTCCCAGGCTCCCGGAGAGCTCTTCGCGCTCCTCGGGCAGCGCCTGCTCGCGCGATCCGCGCCGGCCAGCATCGCGGGCACCGCCTTCACCTTCGTCCTCACCGGCGAGGCGGGCGGCGCCTGGACGGTGGACCTCGCCCAGACGCCGGCACAGGTGGTGAGCGGCAGCGATTCCGCCCCCTGCACGCTCACTCTGACGGCGAGCGATTTCGCCGACGTCGTCACCGGTCGGTTGAACCCGGCGCTCGCCTTCCAGGAGGGGAAGCTCAAGCTGGCGGGCGCGGCCGACGCCGGCATGCTGCGCGACCTCCTCGCCCTGCTGCTCGCCCCATGAGAGCGCCACGGGGGGTCGCCGCCTTCCTGGTGATCTGCGGCGGGCAGATGGTCTCGCTGTTCGGCACCGGCCTCACCGCGTTCGCGCTGGGGGTCTGGATCTACCAGCGCACGGGATCGGTGACCCAGTACTCGACCATCCTCCTCTTCAACGTCCTCCCCCCCGTCCTCCTCTCGCCGGTGGCCGGCGCGCTGGTCGACCGTTTCGACCGCCGGCGGGTGATCATCGCCAGCGACTGCGCCGCCGGCCTCGCCACCCTGACCCTCGCGCTGCTGTTCTTCTCCGGCCGGCTGGCGATCTGGCACATCTACGTCGCCCTCAGCGTCAGCTCGTCCGCGCAGGCCTTCCGCTGGCCCGCGCTCTCGGCCTCGATGACCCTGCTCGTGCCCGGGCGGCAGCTCGGCCGCGCCAGCGGGCTGATGCAGATGGGGGTCGCGACGGCACAGGTCCTGGCGCCGCTCGCCGCCGGGGCCCTGCTGGGGCCCCTCGGCATGGCGGGCGTCCTGGGGATCGACTTCACGACCTTCCTCTTCGCCGTCCTCACGCTGCTCACCGTCCGCATCCCGCGGCCCGCGGCGGCGGCCGCCCCGGGGGAGGTGAGATCGCTGGGCGGCGAGCTCGCCTACGGCTGGCACTATCTGCGCCGCCACCCGGGGCTGCTCGCGCTCCTCTGCCTCTTCGCGGGCAGCAACTTCACCATGGGGCTGCTGACGGTGCTGATCACGCCGCTGGTGCTCAGCTTCGCCTCGCCCCGGGTGCTCGGCACCGTGCTCTCCGTCGCCGGCAGCGGTCTGCTGCTTGGCGGCATCGTCATGGCCGTCTGGGGCGGGCCGCGGCGCCGGCTGGCCGGCATTAGTTGCGCGCTCCTCGCGCAGAGCCTCGTGCTGCTGCTCGGCGGCTGGCGGATCAGCGCGCCGCAGGTCGCCGCCATGGCCTTCGTCTTCCTGGGTTGCTATTCGGTCATCAACACCTGCAGCCAGGCGCTCTGGCAGAGCAAGGTGGCGGCCGCCGTCCAGGGCCGCGTCTTCGCCACGCGGCAGATGGTCGCGCTCTCGGCCCTCCCCCTCTCCCGGATCGTCGCCGGCCCGCTGGCCGACAGGGTCTTCGAGCCCCTGCTCGCTCCCGGCGGCCGGCTCGCCGGCACGCTCGGGCGCATCCTCGGCACCGGCCCGGGGCGCGGCATCGAGCTGCTGATCATCGTCCTCGGCCTGTTCAACCTGCTGGTGCTGGCCCTCGCCTGGTCCTACCCGCGCCTGCGGCTGCTGGAGGACGAGATGCCCGATCTGACGACCGCCCGCGAGGCCCCCCTGCCGGCCTGACGGTCAATGCTGGCCCGTCATCTCCATTCGCCAGTCATACAGCCGGCGGGCGATCTTCGCCGCCGCGCATACGAGTGGCAGCCAGGATGGTGGGAAGCCAGGAGGACGGGCCCGTATCCATCCCCCTGGCAGTCCTTCAATTGTCAATGAACCGCGTCGGCCTCTTCTGGGTGGATCGTGGAGCAAAGCGTTTCGAGGCTTCCTGGTATACGGATGGAGCGGCAGGAGCGTTGAGATCGGGGCCGCTCGGGCAGGTCGGCAGGTCGGGGAGGTGTCCCCCATGCCGGATCTTGCGCCGGCCGCCTCGCGGCGTGGGTCATCCGCCCCGCATCTGCCGCGGGCGGCCCTGTCACCCCTGCACGGGCCTGGCTCACATTCATAGTGTGGCGTCGTCTCTGGTTGACACGGCGGTAAAGGTAGAATCAAATAGCTATTCTTCGATGAGCCTGGGCTCAGCGACGGAAAAGTAGTATGCAAGAGCTCGCGCTCAGTGACGCCCCACCGGCCGTAGCGGTCATCGGCATGGCGGGCCGCTTCCCCGGCGCCCGCGGCGTGGACGAGCTGTGGCGCAACCTGATCCGGGGGGTGGAGTCGATCTCGCGCTTCTCGCCGGCGGAGCTGGCGGCGGCCGGCGTGAGCCCGGAGCTCACCCGCGACCCG
>DASXJP010000462.1:0-3554 GCA_036497345.1 Thermoanaerobaculia bacterium | reverse complement strand
TTCCCCCTCTCCACGAAGTGGAGAGGGGGCCAGGGGGTGAGGACTCGGAGGGCTGGACGCCGCGAGGGCACCGGCGCGCTGGACCCGCACGGCGTCACTTCAACCCTCCTCCCACCCCTTCGCCCGCTCGACCGCCCGGCTCCAGCGCGCGCGGAGAGCGGCGGCCTGATCGCGGTCCAGAGCGGGCTCGAAGGTGCGCTCCATCTGCCAGTGGGCGGCGACGTCGTCGGTGTCCTTCCAGACCCCGGTGGCGAGGCCTGCGAGGTAGGCGGCGCCGAGGGCGGTGGTCTCCTGGACGCGCGGGCGGATCACCGGCACGCCGACGAGGTCGGCCTGGAGCTGCATCAGGAGGTCGTTGGCCGTGGCGCCGCCGTCCACCCGCAACTCGGCCACGGAGACGCCGGAGTCGGCTTCCATGGCCGCCAGCACGTCCGCCACCTGGAAGGCGATCCCTTCCAGCGCGGCCCGCGCCAGATGGCCGGCGGTGGTGCCGCGGGTGATCCCCACCAGGACGCCGCGGGCGTAGGCGTCCCAGTGCGGCGCGCCCAGGCCGGTGAAAGCCGGCACCAGGACCACGCCCCCGGAGTCCGGCACGCTGGCCGCCAGGGCCTCGACGTCGGCGGCGGAGCGGATCAGCCCGAGGCCGTCGCGCAGCCACTGCACCACGGCGCCGGCGATAAAGACGCTCCCCTCTAAGGCGTAGGTGGTATTCCCCTTATCCTCGGAAAGCCTCCAGGCCGGCGTGGTGAGCAGCGCGTGGTGGGACGCGACCGGCTGGCCGCCGGTGTTCATCAGCAGGAAGCAGCCGGTGCCGTAGGTGTTCTTCACCATGCCGGGCCGCAGGCAGGCCTGCCCGAAGAGCGCCGCCTGCTGGTCCCCTACTGCTCCGGCGATCGGGACGGCGGCGCCCAGCAGCCCGGGCACCGTCTCCCCGTAGACCTCGCTCGACGAGCGCACCGCGGGGAGGAGCGAGCGCGGGACGCCCAGGAGGCCGAGGAGCTCGCCGTCCCAATCCTCCTCGTGGAGATTCCACAGCAGGGTGCGCGAGGCGTTGGTGACGTCGGTGGCGTGGAGGGCGCCGCCGGTGAGGTTCCAGATCAGCCAGGAGTCGATGGTGCCGAAGGCGAGCCGGCCGGCGTTTTCGCGGGCTTGCGGGACGTTCTCCAGGATCCAGGCGATCTTGGTGCCGGAGAAGTAGGGGTCGAGCACCAGGCCGGTGCGTTCGCGGAAGAGGGGCTCGCGGCCTTCGCTCCTCAGGCGGTCGCAGAGGCCGGCGGTGCGGCGGTCCTGCCAGACGATGGCGTTGGTGACCGGCTCGCCGGTGCGGCGGTCCCAGACCACCACGGTCTCCCGCTGGTTGGTGATGCCGAGCGCCGCGACGTCGCGGGCGGCGAGGCCGGCGCGCTCCAGGGCCTCGCGGGCCACGGCGAGCTGCGACTCCCAGATCTCCTTGGGGTCGTGCTCCACCCAGCCGGGCCGGGGGAAGATCTGGCGGAACTCACGCTGGGCAATAGAGGTCTGGGCGCCGGACTCGTCGAAGACGATGGCCCGGGAGCTGGTGGTCCCCTGGTCGAGAGCGAGGACGTGTGGCATGCGCGAAGAGTAGCAGTACCATAAGCGGCTCGAACCGCCAGGGAGGGAGCCCATGCACGAGCATCGCATCCGCAGGAAGGTCGAGTACGTGGACACGGACATGAGCGGCATCGTCCACTTCTCACGCTTTCTCGTCTTCATGGAGAACACCGAGCACGCCTTCCTGAAGGCGATCGGGGCCGACGTCCACATGCGGGACGGCGAGCGGGAGATCTCCTGGCCCCGGGTGGCGGTCTCGTGCGACTACCAGTCCCCCGCCCGCTTCGGCGACGTGCTGGAGATCCAGCTGCGGGTGATCCGCAAGGGGACCCGCTCGCTGACCTATGGCTTCGAGATCACGCGCGACGGCGTGACGCTGGCCCGCGGGAGGACGACCTGCGCCTGCTGCGTGATCAACGAGCCCGGCGGCATCAAGGCGATCCCGATCCCGGCCGAGATCGCGGACCGGATCGAGGAGGCGCACCCGCGGGACGGGGACTGAGCAGTCTTCAGCCCCTCCAGTCATTCCCAGAGGACGGCCCCGTCCCCTCGCAGAGTCGATGTCCCGCCCCCTCTCCCGGGGGATCCCCTGGCATCGGCTCTGCAACTATCCCCCGCAAGCGCGTAGTAATCGCAGTCTTACTTGAGTCCGCGCTCTTGCCGCCCGGTCGTATCGCGAGAGAGAGCCGGATGGGGGTGAAGGATAATGATGACCGTCGAGCAGGCTCATGGGATTGGAATCGAGCGGCCGGTTCTGGGCTCGGGCGACAGCTTCACTACGTTGACCCGCCCCCTGATCGGTCTTCCGGTGGCGCTGGCGCGCCAGGCATCGCGCCAGGCCTATGGCTCCGTGCTCATGCTTGAGCTCGGCCGGTTGACGCAGGGGTCCGGCTCGCGTCCGTATCTGCGGGGTGAAGCGTCGCTGGTGTTCGAGTGGAGCTGGCGGTTCGAGACGGATTCGGGCGTGGCCTTCGGCTCGAGCAGCTCGGCGCCGTTCGTGTACGCGCAGTTGGCCGAGCTGCGGGGGCAGAGAGTGACCGGGATCCGTCTCGAAGGGCGGTTCCCGGAGCTGATCCTGGAGCTGAGCGGGGGCCTGAACGCCCGCTCCCTGGCCTGCGTCGAGAGCGATCCGGGGTGGTGGCTGTGGCTTCCCGACAAGTCTTCGCTGCACTGGGAGAACGGGATCCTCCGGCACGAGCAGCCCAGGGCGAGGTGAGGCGCCGGCCTACTCCTCGTCGTCCTTGACCATGGCCTCGAATTTGGTCTTGTTGGTCGCCTTCATATAAGCCTCGCGAGGGGTGATGCGCCGCTGCTCGACGAGCGTCATCAGGGCGTCGTCCATGAGCTGCATCCCCTGGGAGCGGCCGCCCTGGATGATCGAGGTGATCATCGGCGTGTTCCCCTCGCGGATGACGTTCGGCAGGCCGGGGGTCTTCAGCAGGATCTCGTTGACGGCGCAGCGCCCCTGGCCGTCGGCCGTCTTCAGCAGGAGCTGGGAGACGACGCCGGCGATCGATTCGGCCAGGGTGGTGCGGATCTGCGACTGCTCGTCGGCCGGGAAGGCGTCGATCAGGCGGTCGATGGTGTTCGCCGCGCCATTGGTGTGCAGGGTGCCGAAGACCAGGGCCCCCATCTCGGCCGCGGTGATGGCCAGCGAGATGGTCTCCAGATCGCGCATCTCGCCCACCAGGATGACGTCGGCGTCCTGGCGAATGGCGGCGCGCAGAGCGGCTCCGAAGCTTTCGGTGTCGGTCTCCACCTCGCGCTGCGAGAAGACCGATTTCTTGTTCTTGTGCACGAACTCGACCGGATCTTCGATCGTCACGATGTGCTTGTTGTAGGTGTTGTTGATCAGGTCGATGATCCCGGCGAGCGTCGTCGACTTGCCGGAGCCGGTCGGGCCGGTGACCAGGACGAGGCCCTGTTGCAGATGGGCGAGCCCTACGATCGCCTTCGGCAGGTTGAGCTTTTCGAGCGGCACG
>DASXJP010000461.1:0-3341 GCA_036497345.1 Thermoanaerobaculia bacterium | reverse complement strand
AAGGACTTCGCTCTCTGGGCCCTCCCTCTCCACGAAGTGGAGAGGGACCGAGGGTGAGGCTTCGGAGGGCAGGCCGCCCCAGAGGGCACAGCGTGGGTAACGCCTCCTCCCCGGCCCGAACCTTGCTACTATTTTTCCCCTGCCCGGAAACCTTCCCGGCCAGGAGCCCGCCCATGAACCGCTCCCCGCTCTCGTCGCTGATCGTCATCCTGCTCACCGCCGCGCTGGCGTTCTACGCCGGCCAGTCGTGGTCCGCGCGGGGAACCGCCGCGCCGGCCGCTCCCGCCGTCTCTCCGGCGCGGCAGACGGCGCCCGCGCCGGCCCAGAACGGCAGCCGGGGGGCGATCCCGCCGGCGCCGCAGCCGCAGCTCCAGGAGCAGGAGAAGGCGACCGTCGCGCTCTTCCAGCACGCCTCGCCGGCGGTGGTGTTCATCACCTCGCTGGCCGTGCAGCAGAATTTCTTCAGCCTCAACGAGACCGAGGTCCCCCGCGGGTCCGGCTCCGGCTTCGTGTGGGACCGCCAGGGGCACATCATCACCAACTTCCACGTCATCTCCAACGCCGACGCCGCCAAGGTGACGCTGGCCGACCAGTCCACCTGGGACGCGAAGCTGGTGGGCGCCGCGCCCGAGAAGGACCTGGCGGTGCTCAAGATCGACGCGCCCGCGGGCAAGCTGCCGCCCCTCCCCCTGGGGAGCTCGGAGACGCTCAGGGTGGGGCAGAGCGTCTTCGCCATCGGCAACCCGTTCGGCCTCGACCAGAGCCTGACCACCGGCGTGGTGAGCGCGCTGGGGCGGGAGATCCAGTCGGAGTCCGGAGCGCCCATCCGCGAGGTGATCCAGACCGACGCGGCGATCAACCCGGGCAACTCGGGGGGGCCGCTGCTCGACAGCTCCGGCCGGCTGATCGGGGTGAACACGGCGATCTACAGCCCCTCGGGCGCTTCGGCGGGGATCGGCTTCGCCATCCCGGAGCACGACGTGGCCTGGGTGGTGCCGGACCTGATCCGCTACGGCCGGGTGCAGCGCCCCTCGCCGGGGTTCACCGTGACCCAGGGGCTGGCGCGGCGGCTGGGGATCGACGGCGCGGTGATCTCCCGGGTCGAGCCGGGCAGCGGCGCCGCGCGAGCCGGGCTCCAGGGGCTCCGGCGCGCCAGCTTCGGCCGCGTGGAGTTGGGCGACATCGTGCTGTCCGTGGACGGCCAGCCCGTGACCTCCGGCGACGCGCTCCTCGTGGCCATCGAGGGCAAGAAGGCCGGCGACACCGTCCGGGTGGAGGTGCTCCGCGGCAACCGCCGGGTGGTGGTGCCCGTGCAGCTCGGGGCGCCGTCGGCGCGGAGGGAATAGGGGTCCATCCGCTTACGCCCCGATTGCGCCACGAGCACGGACGCGCTATACTCCCAGCGGAGGGTTTATTATGCCCGGTATCGATACTGATGGGGTTTTGAGCCCGAAGCTGGGTGCGGTCCTGGCGCGTTTGTGCCAGCGCCTGGGTCCACTCTTTTCGACCCAGGCTGTCAAGCTACCCTATCTGGTCGATGTCGTCGCGAGCCAGATCCTCGGGCAGCCCATCGCCAACGGCATATATCAGACGTGGGAGCACGGAGTCGTCACCCGGGAGGTCTTTCGATTCATCCGGCAGGGAACCCAAGGCGGTGGGACGTTCCATGTGGAGCCTCATGGGTACTCTGAGAGCGGCAAGCGGATCTCCCTGGCGTCGGATGTCGACTTCAGCTCAACGCTGAGCCCAGAGGAGCTCGCCGTCATCGATTTCGTCGCGGACGAGTACGGTCATATCGCCCCGGAGCAGCTCGGACATTTGACCAAACGCCTTAATACCGAGATGCCTCCTCAGGCTTGGGGGACGAATAAGATCGCTACCGTGGGCCCAGACGCTTTTCTGCGTCTTGGCTCCGAGTGGCAAAGCCTCTGCCAGAAGATCAGCGAAGCGAATCTCGACGATCGTTCCCGCTGGAGCGAGCCGATCAACGACGACCCCGTGGCAGCTTTCCGACGAGCCTTGAATGGCTAGGCCAGTACGGCAGTTCGAGCCACTCTGGTTTGACCATCAATTCAAGCGGGATTTCAAGAGGCTTCCCAAGCCTCAGCAGGAACAGCGTCTTCAGGAGCTTGCCGAGCTGGCCTCGGCTCTCAGCACCTGCCGTCATCCAACGCACGATCCCTCTCTGGCGCGTTGGAGGCCCAGTGCCTACCACGTCCCGAAGATCTCCTCGAAAATTCAACTCTGCGAGTACCGCTGCGATTACCCCTTGCGAGTGATCGCGCGGTGGATCGAGCCCTCTGAGGAAGAGCCGGAAGGGGCCGTGCTCCTCGTGGCCGCGACCTTGAGCCATCAACACGAGCGCCTGAAGGAGATCATCGGCAATCACCGGGCAGACCTCCAGGAGGGCCCGCCCGAGGATTGACTCCGGGCAGATCGTCGGCACGCCCCCTGCATTTCCCCCGCCCCGTGAAGACCAGGAACCTCCCCGTCGGCGCCGAGGTGACACCCGAAGGTGTCCATTTCCGCGTCTGGGCCCCCTCGCGCGAGCGGGTCGAGGTAGTGTTCGAGGAGAGCGCCGCCGAGGAGTGGGCGGTCGACTTCGAGCTGACCCCCGAGCCGGACGGCTATTTCTCCGGGCTGGTGAAGGGAGCCGGCGCGGGGGCGCTCTACAAGTACCGGCTCGACGGCGGCGACGCCTTCCCCGATCCCGCCTCCCGTTTCCAGCCCCAGGGACCGCACGGGCCCTCCCGGGTGATCGATCCCTCCACCTTCCCATGGACCGACGAGGGATGGCCCGGCGCCGGCCGCGAGGGGCAGGTGATCTACGAGCTGCACGTCGGTACCTTCACGCCGGAGGGGACCTGGGAAGCCGCCGCGCGCCAGCTCACCGGACTGGCGGAGCTGGGGATCACCGTGGTGGAGGTGATGCCGGTGGCCGAGTTTCCCGGCCGCTTCGGCTGGGGGTATGACGGCGTCGACCTGTTCGCCCCCTATCACCTCTATGGCGAGCCGGACGACTTCCGCCGCTTCGTCGACCGCGCCCACGCCGCGGGGATCGCCGTGATCCTCGACGTGGTCTACAACCACCTGGGACCGGACGGCAACTATCTCAAACAATTCTCTGAGAGCTACTTCACCGACCGGTACGAGAACGACTGGGGGGAGGCGATCAACTTCGACGGCGAGGACGCCGGGCCGGTGCGCGAGCTCTACGTCGCCAACGCGGGCTACTGGATCGCGGAATTCCATCTCGACGGCCTGCGGCTCGACGCCACCCAGGATGTGAAAGACGCCTCGCAGGAGCACATCCTGGCCGCCGTGGGCCGCCGGGCGCGCCA
>DASXJP010000460.1:0-5878 GCA_036497345.1 Thermoanaerobaculia bacterium | reverse complement strand
GGCTCCGCCGGACGCGGTCTGGTCGCGTTGGGCCAAGCCCGTGCTGTTCGCTCAATGGCCGCCGCCGTTGTTCTCTCCCGCCGCGGGGCCGGAGGCTCCGGCGTCCGCGGAAGAGGCGGCCCCGGTGCCGGACGTCCCCCTGGACCTCTCCCTGGCCGTGGTCGTCGACCTGCCCGGCGCGGTCTCGGTCCAGACCGGCCTCGCCCTCGCCCGGCGGGGATATCGGCCCGTGCCGTCCTTCAACGGCGGCTATTTCCCCGGGGCGCTGGTGAACGTCGAGCCCATCCTCCGCGCGCTCGCGGCTGGCGCCGGGAGCCTCGGCGGGCTCCAGCTCCCGCCGGAGGCGCCCCCCGCGTTCCTCCTGGACTCCCGGCGACAGAGCCCCGACGGCGCCCCCGAGCCGGGCCGCTATGACAACCGCTGGCTGGCCTTCCCCCAGGACTTCCCCTCGGCCAGTTTCCTGCTCTCGCGGCGGCTCCACCGCGTCCTCCTGATCCAGGAGGCGGGGAGGACGCGGCCGGCTGACGATCTGGCCCACGTGCTCCGGCGCTGGCAGGAAGCGGGGATCGAGATGCTTCTCCTCCATCCGGGAGAGGCGATGCCGGCCGCCTTCCAGGTCGAAAAGCCGTCGCGCTTCCGCAATCTCTCCTACCGCGCCCTCGCCATCCTCGGCCTCCGCCGCAACAGCGCCGGCGGCTTCGGCTCGGTCATCCCGCTGTCTTCCTCGGGAGGCGCGGGCTGAGGGCCGCGGCGAGGCCTGGTTTCTGCTACTCTCCCGCCGCGATGAGAGTCCTGGTCACCGGGCACACCGGCTACATCGGCACCGTCATGGTGCCGCTGCTTCAGGCGGCGGGGCATGAGGTCGTGGGGCTCGACAGCGACTGGTTCGAGCCCTGTCTCCTGGAAGGCCAGCCGGTCGAGCGGACGGTCCCCGCCAGCCCCAAGGACCTGCGCGACGTCGAGCGCAAGGATCTCGAAGGCTTCGCGGCGGTGATCCATCTGGCGGGCCTCTCCAACGATCCGCTGGGCAACCTCGACTCGTCGCTGACCTACGAGATCAACGACGCCGCCTCGATCCGCTTCGCGCGGCTGGCCAGGGAGGCCGGCGTCGAGCGATTCATCTTCTCCTCGTCGTGCAGCACCTACGGCGCGGCCGGCGACGATTTCCTGGACGAGACGGCGGCCTTCAACCCCGTCACCCCCTACGGCGTCTCCAAGGTGCGGCTGGAGCAGCAGCTCGCCGAGCTGGCGGACGACCGCTTCTCCCCCACCTATCTGCGCAACGCCACGGCCTACGGCGTCTCCCCCCGGCTGCGGGTGGACCTCGTGCTCAACAACCTGGTGGGGTACGCGGTCACCACCGGGCGCATCCACCTGATGAGCGACGGCACGCCGTGGCGGCCGATCGTCCACATCGAGGACATCAGCCGCGCCTTCCTGGCGGTCCTGGAGGCGCCGCGTGAGCTGATCCACGATCAGGCGTTCAACGTCGGCCGCACGTCCGAGAACTACCGCATCCGCGAGCTGGCGGAGATCGTGGCCGAGACGGTGCCCGGCTGCGCCATCACCTATGCCGAGGACGCCGGGCCGGACAAGCGCTGCTATCGGGTGAATTGCGACAAGCTCCCGCGGGTGCTCCCCGCCTTCCAGCCGCAATGGGACGCCCGCCTGGGGGCCCGCGAGCTCCACGACGCCTATCGCGCGGCGGGGCTCACCGAGAAGGAATTCCTCGGCGCCCGCTTCATCCGCCTGAAGCGGATCCAGGAGCTCCAGGGGGAGGGGCGGCTGGATGGGGCGCTGCGGTGGCAGGCGCCGGTAACGGCGTAGGCGTCAGCACCCGCACCACCCACGTCCCCTTTCGATTGCTGATCGCCGTCTCCTCCAGCAGCCGGCAGCTCTCCAGGAGGCGTTTCACGATCACGTCCGCCCGGCGCGAGCGGAAGGTGGAGACGATAAGGACGCCCCCCGCCTCCAGGGACGCCTCGTAGCGGCGGACCGAGCCCACGGGATCGTTGAAGTAGTAGACGCACTCGTTGAAGACGATCGCGTCCCAACGCCCCGGCGGCGTATAGCTCTCCGCGTCGGCGGCGGCGAAGTCGGTCGTCGCGTCCTTCCGGCCGGCGGCCTGGGCGATGGCGGCCTCGGAGAGGTCGATCCCCAGGAAGCGCGAGTAGCCGAGGGGGCGGAGGTGGTCGGCCAGCAGGCCCTCGCCGCTCCCCACGTCCAGCACCGAGCCGCCGGGCTTGAGGTGGTGGAGGTAGCCGGCGATCACGCTGTAGCGGGCGACCTCGTCCAGCCGCCGCATGAACTCCCAGCCGCCCTTGCGGTATTGCTCCTCCCAGGCCTCCTTGCTGAGCGGCGCGTCGCCGCGGCCGGTCGCCGCCTCGAAGGCGCGCACCCGCGCCGCCAGCCGGTCCGCGAACGGGAACCGGCGGCCGAAGAGGAACCGGTAGTAGAGCAGGTAGACCGGCTTGAAGGCTTTGCGGGCCGCTTTATGGGATAGATCCATCTACCCAATCCGCTGCACCACCGGCGGACCCTCCAGGCAGCGCAGCCAGAGCGAGCCGTGATGGGTGTCGAAGCCCCGCGGGTCCAGCGGCCGATACCCGGGCACCACGCGGCGGAGGAAGTCCTCGTGATAGTGCCGCAGCAGGGGCGTGGACATCGCGATCTCGACGCGCGGATTGTAGCTGAGGTACGCCTGCACCAGCATCGGCTCGGTGAACAGCATCGGCCAGCGGCGGTCGAAGACATAGGCGTTTGGATCGATTGGAACGTAGAAGGGGAAATGGATGTCGTGGATGTGCACGAGCACGCCCGGTTTCAGCGCCGGCAGGACCTCGAGGACCAGGTACGGCACCTCGCCGTCGATGCGCACGACGTGCGTCGTGTCGATGAACAGGACGTCCCCCGCCTCCAGCCGCGTGTACTCCTCCACCGCCAGGTCCTGCGCCTCGCGGGGGATCACCTCGATCCCCTGCTTCTGGAGACCGCGCGTCGCCTCGGTCATGAAGGGATCGACCACCGTCATCCTCACCGGCCGCCCCTCGGCCGCGTTCTTGGCCGCGGCCAGGACGGCGTAGTCGGTGGAGAGCCCGGACCCCACCTCCAGATAGCGCGCCGGCTTGTGGTGGCGCAGCATCAGGTAGAGGGTCAACGCGTCCACGCGGGTGAAGCCCGGCCCGTGCTTCCTGCCCTTGAGCTCCTCGTAGGAGGGGAGCGCCGCGTGCTCGGCGCCGTAAGCGGCGATCATCCCCTCCAAAGACTCCATCATGGCTGGAAGGTCGAAGCTGATGCCCGCCATGTGGCCCGGCCGGGACCAGCGTCCGGCGTGGCGCCGCAGCTCGGAGACCGGCCGCAGGGGGTGGTAGTAGTCGGACGTGGGAGCGACCACCCATCCCAGGCGGTTGATGGCGTCGATCAGGGCGCGGTGGGCCCGGCGCAGGATGGGCCTAGGTGGAGAATTGGACACGGCGGGGCGGGATTATACGAGCTTGCGGTGGTAGCCCACAGGCAGCCGGTGGTAGATCGGCCAGCGCACCGGCCGGCCCAGGCGCAGCAGCTCGGGCACGGTGACGAAGCGGAAGCTTCCCGCGAGCCGGCTCAGCAGGATCTCCAGCGCCTCCCGCATGGGAGCGCGGTCGCGATAGCGCTCGGCGTCGGCGACGTAGAGCGTGTCGTGGAAGAGCACGATGCTCCCCCGCCGCAGCCGCCGCATCACCCTCCGCACCAGCACGTCCGCCGGATCATCGCGCCAGTCCTCGGCCACCACGTCCCAGCAGACTACCCCGTAGCCGCAGCGCAGGGCGTCGAGCCGCGAGGCGAGGCTCTGCTCGCCGAACGGCGGCCGGAAGAGCCGGGTGCCGCCGTGGGGGGCGAGGGCCTCGCCGCACCAGCGGATCTGGGCCCGCCGGTAGCTCCCCCGGATCTGGCGGAACGAGGGGTGGTCCCAGGAGTGATTGGCCAGCGCGTGGCCGGCCGCGGCGGCGCGCGCCACGATCCCGGGATGGCGCTCCACGCTCTTGCCCACCTGGAAGAAGGTGCCGCGCGCGCCGTGGCGCTCCAGGACGTCGAGCACGCGCGGCGTCTCTTGTGGATCGGGGCCGTCGTCGAAGGTGAGCGCGATGGCCGGCTCCCGGGTGGCGACCCGGATCAGGCTCCCCAGCGGCAGCGTGCTCCAGGAGATCAGGCCCTTCACCACCTCCTTGGCGCGCGGCGCGCCGGAGGCGAGCTCGGCCTCGTAGGGGAGCGGCGGCGTGGAGGGAGCCTGGCTCATCAAAACGTACCCAGACTAGCAGATCGAAACTTGCACATTCCAGGTTGCAATTGGCAACTCGAGCGCCTACTATCGCCCCGTTCAGGAAGTCGCGGTATCGCTGTACGGGGTAATCCTCAATTCACCGAGGTTATCCGAAGCATGAAGGAGTTGGCATGACGAAGTCCCTCGCCTGTGCTCTTTCCCTCTCCGTCCTCTCCCTCGCGGCGCCGCTCCGGGCCGCAACCGTCTACGTCCCCGTCCTCGAGCCCCTGAGCGCCTTGGGAGCCCCTCTCCCGACCCAGCTCTGGATCTCCAACTACGATGGCGTCGAGCGGCCCTACACCACCACGCTGCTGCCGGACCAGGAAGGGGCCGAGGCCAAGGCGGCCAGCGCCACCGTGCCGGCCAACCGCGCGGTCTATCTGGACCGGGCCACGGCCCAGGGGGAGACCGGCCTGCTGGCGATCGACGATGACGACGACTCGCAGAAGCTGCTGGTCAACGCCTGGGTCAAGAGCGGCCGCGGCCAGAACGTCCACTACGCCGGCCTGCCGGTGATCACGTCCGAGACGCAGGTCGCGGCGGGCGCCGCGGCCTATCTCAACGGCGTCGGGCGCGACGGCAACCGCGACGTCACCCAGCTCGCCCTGATCAACCTCGGCGACGTGGCCGCGCAGTGCCAGGTCGACGTGGTGGCCGAGGACGGCTCGCTGGTCCGCAACGCCGGCTCGGCGGAGGTCCCGGCGAAGTCGGTGAGCCGCTTCGAGGACGCCCTCGGCCTGCGCGGCGGGCCCGTGGTGACCGCCAAGGTCTCGTGCGACCAGCCGTTCTACGCCCTGGCCGCGCTGGCCGACGGCAAGACCACCGAGGTCTCCTTCGTCAATCCGTCCGAGACCATCGAGACGGCGGCCACGGGCCGCGCCCAGAAGCGGCAGGCTGCCACGACGGGCGGCTTCACCGTGATCACGTTCGATCAGAACGGCCTCTTCCACACCGCCACGCCGGCGAACGCCAAGAAGATCCTCCGCGTGCCGGTGCCGCAGCAGCTCAACGCCACCAAGGTCCTGGCCGAATTCGACGTCATCGCCGGCCCCTGGAACCCCCGCCTGCTGAAGGGCGCGCACAACCTGATCTTCCTCCACCGCGGCAAGTTCCGCGGCAACACCCTGGCCAACGTCAACGCCTTCGGGCCGGGCAACTACAAGGCCAAGGCGGCCCAGAACGTCGACATGCCGGCGCACTTCAGCACCAGCACCGAATTCGGCTTCACGTTCCAACAGGGGCAGACCTACCATATCTCCAGCCTCTACGACGCGGTCACCCAGAAGGTCACGTTCGGCATCTACCAGAACGGCGCGCTGGTCAAGGGGGGCCAGTACCAGGCCACCGCGCGCAACCGCCTGCTCAACGTGCCCGTGACCGGCCTGGTGGCCGAGTTCGGGAACAACAACAACCAGTTCCTCCCCGAGGTCTCCAGCCTCGGCTGGAAGTTCGCCAACTTCCACGTGGAGATCGTGCGGCCGAACAGCTAGGCGGCTCCGGCAGCCCTCAGCCCCTCGGGCCGTCCTCCCCTCCGAAGCCTCACCCCCTGGCCCCCTCTCCACTTCGTGGAGAGGGGGA
>DASXJP010000459.1:0-5616 GCA_036497345.1 Thermoanaerobaculia bacterium | reverse complement strand
GCTCACGCCGCGCCTCGGCCTGACCTACGCTCTCGGCGAGCAGCGCAAGACGCTGCTGCGGGCGAGCTACTCGCGGTTCGCCGACCAGCTCGGCACCGCCACCGCCGGTATCCTCAACCCGCTCGCGGGTACGTCCTACCGGTACTTCCTCTCCAACAACCACGGCGATCCCACGCTGGGCCCGGGAGACCTCGGCCCGGAGATCGCTCCTCCGAGCGGCAACGTCAACCCGTTCACCCTGCGGCCGCTGCAGTCGAACGCGGTGGATCCCAACCTCAACGCTCCGCTCACCGACGAGATCCTCCTCGGCGCCGAGCACGCTCTGCTGCCCGACTTCGTGGTGGGGCTGAACCTCACCTATCGCAAAATCCACAACGTCCTGGACGCCGAGCGGCTCGTCTTCGACACCGATAATCCTTTCGATCCGGCCTATCTCGGTTCCGTCGGCCGGCCGAACCAGCGCGGCGACTACGTCGAGCAAGATCCGATCACCGTCGTCGCGCCGGACGGCCACACCTACACCGTCCACTACTGGGAGCTGCGGCCGGGGGTGAGCACCCGCAACGGCGTCCTGCTCCGGAACGGCGACCGCGAGCAGGAGTTCAAAGGCGCCTCGCTCACCTTCGACAAGCGGCTCTCCAACCGCTGGATGATGCGCGGCAACGTCTCCTGGCAGGATTGGAAGTGGCAGATCCCCAGCAGTGCGATCCAGGATCCCACGGACACCATCGCCGGCGGCGTGGTCGACGGCACCCAGGTCCTGCAGGGCTCCGGCATCGCCTCGGGCCCGAAGGGGAACGTGTTCATCAACAGCACGTGGTCCTACAGCCTGAACGGCCTCTACCAGATCGCGCCCGACCACCCCTGGGGCTTCAACGTCGCCGCGAACCTGACGGGCCGCCAGGGTTACCCCATCCGCTACGCCGTGCGGGTCAACCGCGCGACGATCGCCGACAACGGCGGCAGCGGCATCGACATCCCGGTGGACGCCTCGCCGGATGCCTTCCGCTACCCGGACGTCCACGTGGTCAACCTGCGGGTGGAGAAGGACTTCACCTTCCGCAGCGCCGGCCTCAACCTCGGCATCGACATGTTCAACGCGCTCAACGAGTCGTACGTCCTGCAACAGCAGGGTGTGCTCGGGCGCAGCAACTCCGGTCACGTGATCGAGGTGCTGAGCCCCCGCGTCTTCCGGTTGGGCGCGCGGGTCAGCTTGCGATAGGAAGTATTTCGAAACTCAGGAGCATCCTCCACGTCGCCGCCGGGGCAACCCGGCGGCTCTTTTTCGTGGTGCGAACGGGGCGGCCCTGCGCGGCAGAAAGGCAGAACAGGGACGACAGGGACAGCAGGGACACCAGAGACAAAAAAATTGGCATCGACACTCTTCTTTACTCCCTGACGTCCCTGCTGTCCCTGGTGTCCCTTATGTCCTTGCTCCGGGTTTTCTGCCGCGCAGTGCTCCTGGGAGATACTGGGGATGCTTTCAGTCCCGGGGCTTACGCCACCGGGCTACTTCCTGCCCCCGCGACCACAGCAACGCGCTCCCCTGCGGATTCATACGGGCTGCGCCGTGAGCTTCACACCTAGCGCACGGACGACTTTCATCACCGTGTCGAACCGAGGCTTGGCACCAGGCGCAAGGGCTTTATACAGGCTCTCCCGGCCAAGGCCCGCATCCTTGGCGATCTGCGCCATACCCTTGGCGCGGGCGATGTCACTCAGGGCGAGAAGCAGGAGATCAGGATCGTTGGTCTCCAGCACCGCGGTCATGTACTCGGCGACGGCCTCATCGTCGTTGAAATACCGAGCGGCATCGAACGGTACGAGCTTGAGCGGGGCTTTAGCCTTCATCATAGGTCTTCGGTTTGGCGGACGATGAGCACGAGCCGATTGTAGCCAATTGGATACAGGTGGTCAAGCGGCGGACAGGGTGTCTGTCCTTGGAGGCGAGCCTGCCGGACGGGCAGAGCCATGCCCCACCAGTACGGTCCCCAGGCCTCATCCGTATACCTCTCTCCGAAAGGAGAGCTTCATGCCCAAACTGTCCTATGCCCAGGAGGTTGCCGACCTCGAAGAGATCCTCGCCGCGTTGCGGTCGAGAGCCGATGTCTTGCCCCCTCTCGCCCTCAAGGTGGGGGAGGAGCTCGCGGAGCAGATCGCCCAGATCAAGGCGCTGAAGGCGCGGCAGCGGGCCTATGCCGCGGAACGAATGGCCGTCACCGAGGCGCTGAACGATGCGATCTCCCACGGGATGGCGGAGGCGCGCTACATCCGGGCCTGCGCCGTGCTCCTGTATGGGCCGAAAAGCGGGCGGCTCGTCCAGTTTGGAATCAGGATCCGCCGGCGTCCGCGGCGCAAGACGGAGAATCCGGCGGCGGTCGAAGCGAATCCGGCCGGCCACGGCGAGGTGGCTTCCACCGCCGCGCGGGACGCGGCATGGACGGCGCACGCCGGGAGGGCAAACGTCGCTGCGATCAGGGGAGAGGCCGGTCGGATTGGGGAGGCGCCGCTGGTTTTGGGGGAAACGCCGCTTCAGATGGGGGAACGGCCCCGCCGGTTGGGCATTTCCCGCTTGGGTTAGGGCATCGGCATCCGGAGATGGGGAAACGCTCCGGAAATCGGGGGAAACGCTCCGGAGGTTGGGGGAAACGTTCCGGTGAGCCTCTCCCGCCGGATTTCGATCCGCCCTTTATCCGAGCAGGGGCGAGAACCCCCGGCAGATCCTGCCCTCCGAAGAGACTGAAACGGGCTGGGCGTCTCTACAGCTCCACTCCCATCTCACGTTCCGAGGAGTGGGAGGCCGCCGTGTCTTTATACGTCCGGCCTGGGCTCGGTGTCCACCGGAGGCTCCTCGTCCAGCAGGTCCGTCCGTCTCGGCTCCCAATTGTAGCGCTTGAGCACCTTGGATGATGGAGGGCTCGATCCGAGCCCGATCCCGGGAAGCTCGTGTTCGGTCTGAGAAAGGAGACTGGAATGAATCTTCGATCCACTTTGCTGTTGTTCGTCTCGCTGTTGCTGATCGCTGGGGCCGCGCTGGCGGATCCGGCCGGTGCGCCGGCCCCGACGTCGACGGCGCCCGTTGCGGCCGCGGCACCCGCCCCGGCTCCCGGCCTCTGCATCAGGAATTCCACCAAGGCGCAGCTTCCCGATTCCATCCCGGCGTTCCAGAACAAGCAAACGCTGAATTGCGGATCATGCAGCGTTCCCACCTGTCGGGGCGTCGCGTACAACTCGACCTGCAAGATCGTCGGCACCAATGTCTACAAGTGCATCGCCGCCTTGGGGAACGACTGCTCCGACGGCACACCCCAGTGCCAGTGCTGGTTCGGGCCGCTGCCGTAGCGCGCCGGGATTCCATCCGCTCCTGAAGCCTCACCCCGGCGCCGCCGTGCGCGGCGTCCGGGGTCGCGAAGATCTCTACCTGTTCGCCGCGACATGCCCAGGGGCGCAGGCGCGCTACGCCCCTGGGATGGGATCTGTCTACTGGAGGCTCGCCGATACGCTGATCGCGTAGGCGCCGCCGGGGCCGTCTCCGTCCTCGATCCGCACGAAGTATGATCCGGCGTCGAGCTGCCGGGTCCCCCGGCCGTCAGAGGCCAGCAGGGTGCCGTCCTCCTGGTAGAGGCCGGCCTGGAGGTCCGGCGTCCCGGTGACGGCGATCGTGACGGCGGTCCCGGCGGCCAGCGTGAAGGAGAAGACGTCCTGATCGGCCGGCGAGATCTCCCCCGTCCGGCTCTCCCCCAGGCCGATCTCTGTGGCGCAGAGGAAGCTGTCGCCATGGTCGTCCTGCGGCCCCAGGCCACAGACGTCGAAGAAGGTGGTCCGCAGGCGGAGCGTGCCGGTGGCTCCGGCGTCCGGCGTCACCCGCACGCAGTGCTCGCCGGGCTGGACGACCATGGTGAGAGGGCGATGGGCCGTGCCGATCGCGCCGCCGTCCTCCAGACGGGCCCCGCCGGAAGCCGGATCGGCGGCGTAGAGCGATCCCTGAACGCCGGCTCCCTCCCCCGACATCACCAGCACCCCCGGCCGGTTGATCTGCAGCTTGAGGATGTCCCCCTCCCATTCGTCGGTCTTCTTGGTGGTCGTGGTGGTCGTGGCGTCGGCGAGGAGGATGCCGCCGCCGGAGACCTGGAGCGCCTGCTGGCAGTCCTGGATTTGCTGCGCGCGGGCGGTGGAGCCCAGGAGGAGAAGAGCCATACCCGCGAGCTGGAGCGAGGCTTTGCGAGCTGCGAATTTCGTGAACATAGACCTGTCCCTTTCAGGCCGAAACGGCCCCAAAACGTGAAGCGGTTGAAAGTTTTGGGATGTCCCCATGGGGACTTGGCCGGCCGGCCCGAGAGGCGTCCCACGCTCGCCTCCGGGGGGGTAACGGGACCTTTTCGGAGATTGGCGGGATTTCGGCGCGGTTTTGCGGCGACGATTTGTGGTGAAATAGCGCTCACCTTGAGCATCGCCGGGCTTTCCTGGAAAGACGGAGAGGACGCCGCCGGGGCGCGGGTCTTCACGGACTACGTCCGCTCGCTGGAGCACGGAGGAGAGCCGGACCCGGAACGGCTGGCGGCCGTGCGCGAGGCTCTGCGGAGGGCTCTGCGCGGCGAGCTGCGGCGGCGGGGGCTTTGGAGCTTGCCGCCGGACTACCTCGGCGTGTACGGCTCCAAGAGCTGGGAGGACGCCCTGGAGGAGCTGCTCGCGGCCTGCTTCGCCTTCGTCTTCGTCGACCGGCTGCGCGGCCTGCAGGCCCAGCTCCGGGTCAAGCCGAACGTCGACGGCTTGGTCCATCTCAACGTCCGCCACTTCCTCCACGAGCGGCAGAAAGAGCACGATCCCCTGGGCTCCCAGGTCTTCGAGGTCCTTCAGTCCGCCGTGCGCGGGGCCCTGGCGGCCGGCGAGCTCCACGTGCTCGCGGGGGATCCGAGGGTGCGCAACGAGACGGTCCTCGGCTTCCGGCCGGACGCCGATCCCGCACCGTCGACACAGGATTTCCGTCCACTCGTGGCGCGCTGGAACGACGACCTGCTGGCCGACCTCGTCGTCCTGCGCGGGCGGCGGCAGGAGGAGGTCGTGGCGAGGCTGCGCGAGCGCCTGGCCGAGCTCTCCGGCGCCGGGGCCTTTCGTTTCAAGGACTTGATCGATCCCCTCAAATCCGACGTGCGGGCGCGCTGGGACGCTCTCTTTCAGCACGCGGCCGGGGAGACCGCCAGCGAGTGGGAGGAGGACGAAGCCGCCCGGGCTGTGCGCCTGACCCGGCCGGACACCGGCTTCGAGGAGCGGCAGCTCTTCCGCAGGCTCGTCGACTGCGTGCTCACGTCCATCGAGCGGCTGGACGCCTCGGAAAAAACGCGGGCCTATCTGGCCAAGCTCTGGCAATTCGTGCGGGTGAACGCCCTGAGCGGGAACGAAGGGCGCCCTTCCGACCGGCGGTTGGCGGACCACCTGGACGTCCCGCGCGATCGCCTCAAGGACCTCTACAAGACTCTCGGCGAGCTTCTCGAGCGGTGCCGCGCCGCCAATTCCGGAAAACAGTCCGCCCCCTTACCGGTGCCTTTCGCCCCGGCCGGTCCGAGAGGGATCACGCCATGAGCCGCCACACCCCGGACGCGCGGCCGGGAGACCTCT
>DASXJP010000458.1:0-20042 GCA_036497345.1 Thermoanaerobaculia bacterium | reverse complement strand
TCCTCGCCATCCCCCAGGCGGGGCGGGCCGATCTGCCCCTGGTCACCGCCGGGCAGCTCGTGCGGACGGTGGACGCGGCGCTGGCCGGCGCGGCCGAGGCGGCGCAGAAGCTCGACTCCCGCAATCCACGCTATGCCCCGTTCTGGAGCGCTCTCCAGGCGATGCGGACGCGCGTGAGCCGGATCGAGGGCGCCGGGGGGGACGAATTCTTCCTGCTGGTCGACCAGGGGAGCTCCGATCTCGGCGAGCTGCGGGTGGCCTGGGCCCGGCTAGGAGCGAAGAACGAGCAGATCGCCGAGCAGCTCCGGATCGCCTCCACCGCCTACCGGAGCCTGCGCTCCCAGTTCGGCCGCGAGGGGCTCCGCCTGAAGCAGGGGGGCGTGCTGAGCGAGGCCGAGCGCCAGCAGCTCGCGCGTCTCCAGGCGTCCGAGCGCCGGTTCGCCGAGCGCCTGCGGCGGCTGCGCGACGAGGCCCAGCGGCGGCGGGACGCGGCCACGGCGGCCGAGATGGAGCGCTTCCGCGCCGAGGCCGAGCAGATCGCCCAGGCGTCCGCCGACCTCGCCTCCTATCTGAACGCCCTGATCGCGACCAGCGAGATGCGGGGCGAATGGCAGGCCAACGTCCCCTACGTCCGCAAGACCGCTCCCCCTGCGGAGCTGACCGCGGCAGAGGCTACGGTGCAGGACCTCTACGTCGACGCCGACATCGGCCACGTCTTCGTCGCCGATCTCGGCAAGACGCCGGAGACCCCCTCCGAGGCGTCCGCGGACGAGGGGGCGGCCCCGGCCGCGAAGGTCGAGGTCTTCCAGCCCGGGGAGGAGGTCCGGGAGGCGACGGTCGTCGCGGATCCCATCCCCGCGTCCGACGGCGAGGACGAGGAGGCCGCCGGGCCGGCCGAATCCGCGACGGCTCCGCCGGCCGAGGACGGCGCCACGGTCACCGAGCCTGACCCCGAGGCCCCCGAGGCTGGAGACGCTGAGGCGCCCGTTCCCGAGGAGCCCGCCAAGAAGGAGGCGAAGCCCGCGGCCGCCAAGGGGGACGCGCACCGACAAGCCGCCGGCGCTCCAATCCCCCCTCCCAGCCCGGGATTGAAATCGCCTGAAGGCCCGGGCTGAGAACGGCGCCGGATGAATCCGGTGCACGGACAGGCCCTCGAGATGCACGGACAGGCCCTCGAAGTGCGCGAACGCGCCTTCTCGGTGCACGGACAGGCCCTCCCGGTGCGCGGACGGCCCCTCAAAGCGCGCGGACGGGCCCTCAAGGTGCGCGGACGGGCCCTCGAGGTGCGGCTTTGGCCCCACGATTTTTTTGCTCGCGCCCTCTTTGGGGCGCGCTGTATCCCCTTTGGGGAAGGTACCTTCCCTCTCGGGGATGCGACCGTCCCTCTCGAGGGCGCGACCGTCCCAAAAGAGGGCGCGACGGGCCCCAAAGAGAGACGCTACCTTCCCCCTCGTGGGCGCGACGATCCCCGTCGGGGATGGAACCGTCCCCAAAGAGGGCGCGACGAAAAAATCCGGGGATGCCGCGCGCCCAAAAGAGGGCGCGCGGCGCCCTTTTGAGGGAAGGTACCTTCCCCGCGAGGGACGGTACGATCCCCAAGAGGGGCGCTCCACAGAATCTTCGCGCGGTGAAATCGGCATCGTCGCTCGTGGACGGGACATCGCGGGCAGTCCCGTAGGCCAGGAGGTACCGTCTTGGGCTAAGATCCCTTCCTCGTCCCCTTCCGTCCGCCGGACATCCGCAGGAGGTTTTTCAACGATGGGACTTTTGAGCGGTACTGTCGCCGTCACCCGGTTCAACGTCGCCGTGCCCGCCGAGGGGCCGGATTTCGAGCGCGCCCGCTTCTGGGAGATCGAGCCCGGCTCGGAGGTGCGCGAGCGCATGGGCTTCGTCCCCTTCGAGCTCGACGCCCCCTGGGAGGTCGCCCAGGGGCGCTACGCCTTCCGCATGCGGATCGACCGCATCCGGCCGGACGCGACGGCGGTCAAGGAGCGGCTGCGCGAGCTGGTCAAGGCCGAGATGGAGGCGACCGGCAAGACGTTCGTGGGCCCCAAGACGCGCAAGCGGCTGCGCGAGCTGGCCGAGGCGGAGTCGGCGATGCGGCAGGCGCCGCGGACGAAGATCGTCGAGTGCTGCATCGACGGCCCCATCCTCTACGTGGCCAGCACCGCCAAGACCTATCTGGGCACGGTGATCACCCTGCTCCGGCAGGCCGGGGTCGAGGGGGACTTCAAGGCCCCCTGGCTCGACGAGGCGCCCGAGGCGGACGAGATGAGCGACGTCGTGATCCCCAGGGAGCCCGGGCAGTCGGTGCTGGGGTGCCGCTTCCTGCGCGCCCTGCTCGAAGAGCCGGACGTGATGGTGGAGCCGGAGACGGGCAGCGTCCGCCTGGCCACCCGGGAGGCCCGGGTGACCCTCGCGGGCGCCGTGCTCAACGAGCTCTTCCGCTATCTGGAGGAAGGGGCGGAGATCCTCGCGGCCAAGATCCACGTCGGCACCATTCCGCTGCGCTTCGACGCCCTCTCCTACCGCTTGAGCGGCCTGAAGCTGGAGCCGGTGCGCAACGAGCACTGGACGATCGACCTCGACCAGCGGCTGGAGCAGATCGCGGGCGTCTTCGAGACGCTCGACGGCAAGTACGCCGCCCTCAAGGAGAAGATGAACGAGGCGCCGGCGCCCGCCGCCCTGGAAGCGGCGGCCTCGGAGATGGTCGAGGCCGCCGAGGCGTCCTAGGAGACCACGATCGGGTCCTCGATCAGCTCGGGCTGGGGCGCCGGCCCGTCCAGGTCGAACCAGGGCTCGCCCGCCGGAGGATTCTCCCGCGGCTTCCACTTCGCGGCCTTGCGGACCCCGATCGGGTAGATCGTCAGCTTGCCCGTGGCGTCCAGGTGGAGGCGGAGGAAGTTTTTGTAATCCGGGAGCCGCTGGCTCGAATAGGCCTCGTTGAGGTGGAAGCCGCCCACGAAGCTGAACAACACCAGGTAGACCGCCATCAGGACCCCGCCGAGGGCGCCGCCGAACACCAGCATCTCGACGACGAAGAGGGCCGTCTGGAGCCAGGATTCGAAAGGACGGTCGAGCAGTCTGAGATTGACGACCGCGAAGAGCCACATCAGCGACAGGTTCAGGAGGACGTGGGCGACCCCATGGCCCGCTCCGATCACGAAGCGGGCGAGCTTGCTGCGGGCGCCGCAGAAGCCGTAGAAGCCGCCGACGATGATCACGCAGAGGAGGACGCTGGTCGGCTCGTTGGTGATGAGGAGGAAGAAGGTCTTCAGCACCTGCCACCCATTCGCGAGGGGCTGATCGTGGAGGTACCTCATCAACGACGGGTGGTCGGCGAGGAGGTCCAGCCGGGTCTTGCTGGCGCTTTGCAGGACCCAACTGAAGAGGGTGTAGAAGAGCGCCAGGAAGGCGCAGAACTTCTTACTCCGGATCGGCAGGAGGAGGGCGCCGAAGGTCAGCCGCTTGGAGGTCGGCGGGTCGGGGAAGCTCGCCTTCTTCTCATATTTCACGGTGTGGGCGGTCTCCTTGTACCCCTCTTCGAGGGCGAGCTCCTCGGGCATGCTGTGGGTGGCGAAGAGGTAGGCGCCGCCGCCGCCGGCGGTGATGCGCTGCAAGCTGCGGTCCGGCGTCTCGTAGCGCACGTAGTGATGGAGGTCGCCGGTGAGGCTCACCGCCAGGCGCGCCTTCTTCGTCCGGCGGATGTAGCGGTCCTCGAAGAACCGCAGCGAGCCGAAGGCCTCCGGCCCGCGCGTCACGCCGTAGACCCAGCGCGGCTCCGCGACGCAGAGGATGACGCGGTCGTCCTCCTGCACCTCGTTCATCGCCAGGTGGTAGAAGTAGTCGAGCTGCGGCTGGTCGATGAACCCTTCGAGCTGAATGTCGATCCCCCACAGCCACCAGCAGTGCGGCAGCTTGAGGCCGAAGTAGCTGCGGCTCTGCCGGGTCTTCCAGCCGCCGAGCCACCCCCGCTGGCAGAAGATGCGGGTGAAGCTCGACAGGCCGTCATACCAATCATGATTGCCCGGGATGGCGTAGAGGGCCGGCGGCGTCTCGCCCTCCGGCGTGCGGGGGAGGGCGGCCTCGTAGGGCTTCATCAGGCGGTTGTAGTACTCGTCGAAGCTGGAGGTGGGGTAGACCTGGTCGCCGCCCATCACCAGCATCTTGCCGCGCGGCAGGTCATAGGCCTTGCCGCCGCGCTGCAGGGAGAGCCGCGGCGCCGCCAGCAGGCGGGCCATGGTGTAGGTGGCATCGAAGCCGTCCCCGAGGTCGGCGACGAAGTCGAGCCACAGCTCGTCCTCTTTGGCATAGAGCTCGTCGAGCTTGGGATCGGGATCCAGGGCGGCCATCACGTCCCGTTTGTCGGCGTAAGACCCGAAGATGTCCGAGATCACGGCCTTGATGCCGGTCTGCGCGAGCTGTCCCGGAGCCAGCCAGTCGACCATGGGGCGACGTTCGAAGCCGAAGTCCTTCTCCATCGTGACCCTCCCTCCTCGGAAAGTGGTTGCTTTCCCATAGGTTGTCACAGAATCCGCCCGCGGGGACACCGATCCCGGGCCGCGGACTTCCGGAAACGCATACAATGAAGCCTTACCTGCCGTTCAGGTGGGCTTTGAAAAAGGGCCCCCCGCCCTCGCGGGCGGGGGGTCTGCGGATTGGCCTCAGAAACGGTATCCGAGGCCCAAACGGAAGGTTCTTGCGGGCAGGACGTAGTACTGGCCGTCGCCCAGCTCGCTCAAGGACACCGGCGGGCGGGTGTCGTTGAGGTTCCGGCCGTCCAGCCGCAGCTCCCAGGGGCCGGAGCGGTAGCCGATGCCGGCCGACCAGGTGGTGTAGCTCGGCGCCAGGATCTCGTTCTGCTCGTCGAGGAAGCGCGAGCCCACGTAGCTCACCACCACCGAGCCGAAGAGGCCGCGGGCCGGCGAGTAGACGAGCCCGGCCGAGGCCAGGTCCTTCGCCGAGAGCTGGAGCCGGTTGCCGTCGAGCACGGTGTTCTCGCCGTCGAGCTCCTCCTCGAAATCGCGGAATTTGGCGTCGTGCCAGGCGTAGGTCGCCTGCCACCAGAAGTCGGGGCGGAGCCGTCCCTTGACCTCCAGCTCGACCCCCTTGAAGCGCTCGGAGCCGGCGTTGACGAGCTCCGGCAGCCCCTCCTCGGTCGCCCGGGGGACGACGAGGTTCTCGAAGTCCATCTGGAAGGCGGTGAGCTCCCACTCGAATTGGCCGCCGTTGAGCCGGCTCTTGAGCCCCGCCTCGACGCTGTGGGCCGTCTCGGGATTCAGGATGTCCGGCTCGGCCTCGGGGCCGAAGTCGAGCGCCGCGGGCTTGAAGGTGTCGCGGTAGTCGGCGAACAGCCAGAGGCCCTTCGACGCGTCCCCCCAGGCGAGCCAGCTCACGCCGAGCGAGCCGCTGCCGCGGGTCACCGTCCGTTGGTCGGTCCCCTCGTCGCCGGGGTCGGGGAAGCTGAGCTCGCGGTCGCCCGCCGTGCGCTTCTCCACCGTGTGGTTGAGCCGGCCGCCCGCGACGACGTGGAAGCGGGAGGTGGGGTCCCACTCCATCTGCAGGTAGAGGCCGGAGAAGTTGCGCTCGTCGTCCAGATTGAAGCCGTGGTCGAGCGGCTGGTCGGCGCTCGGCGGCGGGTGCGAGCCGTCGAGCGGGATGAAGTAGTCGAAGGTCCGCGAGTCGGCCTTGGCCCGGCCGTAGAGATAGTCGAGGCCGGCCACCAGATGGGCGCTCGTTCCCAGGCGCCAGGCGAGGTGGGTGTCGAAGTAGACGTCGTCGGTCTTCAGGCTCTGGTTGAACCCCTCGGCGTTCGGGTCGACCTCCTCGACGTCGGTCAGGAAGCCGCGGGTCGAGTCGCGCTTGGAGTGGGTCAGCGCCAGGGTGGTGGACCAGGAGCCGCCGGCCAGGCCGCGGTCGTAGCCGGTCACGAAGTGGAGCCGGTCCTCGTCGAGCTTGGCGTCGCTCGGGTTCTGGTTGGAGTCGAGCGGCGTGAGCAGGGCCGCGTCCGGATCCTCGATGGGGACCGGGCTCGCCGGCTTCTGGCTCACGATCGAGCCGTCGAGGTCGAAGCGGAAGGTGCCGCCGGCCGCGTCGAGGGAGGAGCGGTAGAGGACGTGACCGCGGTCGAAGCGGGCGCGGTCGTCCTTGAACCCCTGGCGCTCGCCGTTCACGGTCAGCGACTGGCGGAAGCCGCCGGACTGCGGCAGGGGGACGGCGACGGCGGCGCCGCCGCTGCTGAAGCTCCCCCCCCAGGCGCTGACCGCCGCGCCGGAAGCCCCCGCCTGGCGGTGGATCACGTGAATGACCCCCACGAACGAGGTGGCGCCGAACAGCACCGGCGCGGCGCCGCGGAGGATCTCGATGCGGTCCACGTTGGTGAGGTCGAGCGTGGGCAGGGCCGGGTTGAAGGCTCCCCCCCAGGGGACACCGTCGACCACCAGCAGGAAGGCGTCGAATTCGCGCAGCCCCCAGATCTCGGGCACCGAGCCGGCCGGGCCGTTCTCGCCCCCGGGAGCGACCGAGACGCCGGCCGCCAGGGCCAGTGCCGACGGCAGGTCCGTGGCTCCGCGGGCGGTCAGGTCCTCGCCGGAGATCACGGTGACGGAGGCCGGGACGGTCTCGACGTCCTCCGGCGTGCGGGTGGCGGTCACCTGGATCGTCTCGGTGACGGTGGGGGTGGGCCCCCCTTGGGGAGCCTGGGCGGAGAGCGGGAGCGCGGCTCCCAGAAGACAGGCGAAGGCCACGGGTGCATGAAGCTCGCGGAAGATCCCGGAGAAGAACATGAAAGCTCCTCCTGCGCGATACAAAGCATGAACGAATGATCGATCGGACTACCCCTCAGGGGCGGACCGGCTTCGACGAGGCGAGACGGTGTCTCGGTCTATTCGTTCTGGCGCTGGATCAGGATGAGGATGTCGGAAGAGACGAGGGGTGAGGCGATGAGCGGCGTGGAGCGACGCGGCGGCGGTGCCTGCGCCAGGCTGCCACGGACGGGCCGCGGCAGTGGGAGGGGCGAGTGGCCGGAGGCCAGCAGAGCGGGCACGGCGTGGCTCTCTGGAGGGGCGAGACGCTCCCGTGCTCCCGGCTGCTCGGCCGCGACCACCTGGCGCAGGGAGCCGCCGCGGCGCGAGCCCTCCATCCAGGAGACGACGCCGGCAGACCCCAGCCGGGCAGGCTCACCCCGGGAGGGGACCACCCGGGCGAGCGCGAGGTCGGTCACCGGCGGCGGCACCGGCGCCGGGGCGATGGCGAAGCGGTGCGGCAGCTCGAGCTCCGTCTCCCGGCGCTCGTCGCCGAAGCGGAGCAGGAGGCGGGCCGACTCCGTCGAGACGGCGGGCACCCGCCACTGGACGCGCCGGAGGTCGAGATCGAGGTGCGGCGTGATCCGGATCGGATAGCTCCGGCCGCCGTCGAGGCTGAGGAAGGCCTCCCACTCCTCGGCGTCTCCGAGACCGGCGAGCGGGGCCCATGCGAGCTCCACCGTCGAGCCGGCGGTGAGCGTCGCTCCGGCCTGGGGGCTCACCAGCCGGACGGGGACGCTCCGCCCCTCCTCGGCGCGCAGGGCGGCCGGCGAGACCGCGCAGGCGATCCCGAGGGCGGCGGCGAGGAGATGGAGGCCGAGGCGGCGCATAGCGATCCTTACAGTATAGAGTGTCTTCCGTCCAGATGAGCGCTCCTTCTCTCAGACTCCTCCTGATCCGCCACGGCGAGGTCCCCGCCAACCGCGAGATGCGCTACGTGGGAACGCGCGACGAGCCGCTGGCCGACTCCGGGATCGCGCAGGCGGACCACCTGGCCGCGGCCCTGGCCCCCCTGCCCATCCGGGCCGTCTACAGCAGCCCGCTCCTGCGGGCCCGGGAGACCGGCCGCCGGATCGCCGCGGCGCGCGCGGTCGACCTGCGGATCGAGCCGCGCCTGCGCGAGCAGTCGTTCGGCGAGTGGGAGGGGCTCACCCGCGCCGAGGTCCTGGAGCGCGACCGCGAGCGCCTGCTCCGCTGGGAGGCCGACCTCGGGACCTCCCCACCGGGCGGCGATCCCCTCACGGAGGTCCAGGCGCGGATGCTCTCTCTCGTCCAGGAGCTCGCCCGCGAGCACCCGGGGGAGCACGTCGCCCTGGTCAGCCACGTGGGGCCGATCAAGGCCCTGCTCTGCGCCGCCCTCGGCGCGCCGCTGGCGACCTGCCGCCACCTGTTCCTCGATCCCGCCACCCTGAGCGTGGTCGACTGGGGGGAGCGGCCGGTGATCCGCCTGTTCAACGGCCACGGCCACCTGGGCTGGGAGACGGCGCGCTGGATGGCTACTTGATCGCCGCCACCACCGGCACGTGGTCGGAGGGGGACTCCCCCTTGCGCTCGTCGCGGAAGATCTCGACCCCGGCGCAGCGGTCGAGCATCTTCTTCGTCCCCAGGATGAGGTCGATCCGCAGGCCGTTGTTCTTCTGGAAGGCGAGCTGGCGGTAGTCCCACCAGGAGTAGAGCCCCCCCTCCTCGTGATGCTTGCGCAGGAGGTCGTGGAGCCCCCAGGAGGTGATGCGGGCGAGCGCCTCGTGCTCCCGGGGGTGGAAGTGGATGTGCCCCCGCCAGAGGTCGGGGTAGCGCACGTCCCGCTCCTCGGGGGCGATGTTGAAGTCGCCCAGGAGCAACAGGGGGTCGGAAGGCTTCGCGGTCTCCTCCAGGAAGGCGCGCAGGCGGGCCAGCCAGTCCATCTTGTAGACGAACTTGTCGCTCTCCGGCGACTGGCCGTTGGGCACGTAGACGTTGACGATCCGCACCTTGTTCACCGTTCCCGCGATCAGCCGCCGGGGGGCGTCCTCCGGATCGTCCGGCAGGTTGCGGACCACGTCGGTGATGGGGGTCAGCGAGAGGATGGCCACGCCGTTGTAGGTCTTCTGGCCGAAGACCTCGGCGTGGTAGCCGAGCTCCGCGAACGGCTCCAGGGGGAAGAGGTCGTCGGTGGTCTTGATCTCCTGAAAGCAGAGCACGTCCGGGCGGGCCCGCTCCGTCCAGCCCACCACCCGCTCCAGACGGGAGCGGACCGAGTTGACGTTCCAGGTGGCGACGATCATGAGTATCCCGGACCTCCGCGGTTGTTGGTTCGCTCTTGTCGTTAAGTCAACAATTCACTAAGCTCATCAATCCTCAGGCGCCCATTCAGGTCGCTCATGGTCAAAGGAGACATTCTTATGAGGCTTTCACGCAAGGTTCTCGTCCGCGGCGTTTCCCTGCTGTTCGCTCTGGTGCTCTCCGCGCTGACCACCCTCCCGGCCTTCGCCGCCTGCACCAACGGCTCCAACCGCTGGCTGTACGACGGCTGCTGCATCAGCCACACCAAGTACAAGGGGCAGTCGTGCATCTTCGGGGTGTGGACGGACAACGGCGCGGTGATGTGCTCCGGCGTCTGTATGTTCTGATCGCCGCCACGGGGTCTCGGGCGGTGCCGCGGTCCCGGCACCGCCTATCCGTCCCCGCCTCCCACCACCAGCTCGATCAGCTCCTTGACGTTCCGGTGGCGCTCGATCGGATGGCGCAGCGGCAGCTCGTAGTGGACCCGGTAGCGGTTCCGCCGCCCCTCCTTGGACACCGTCAGGTACCCCGCCGCCTCAAGGTCGGTCACGATCCGCTGCACCGCCCGCTCGGTGATCCCCACCCGCGCCGCCACGTCCCGCAGCCGGACCTCGGGGTCCTCGGCGATGCAGAAGAGCACGTGCGCGTGGTTGGTCAGGAACGTCCAGCCCGCCGTCGACGTCGAGGCTCCGGTCCGCGTCGGCTCGCTCACAGGTAGCCCTCTTTTAGAAGAAATCAGAGTCGTGTAGCGCCATTCGCCGTTTTCAGGACGGCTGTCCTGATGTTATCCCGGTCCGCGGGGAAAGTGGGGGAAAGTGGAATGCCGGCCTAAACACTTCGGGCCGGTGATCCGTATAGAGGGATGGAGACGGAAAACAAGCTTAGACAATCTCCTCTCCAAACCTCCCTCCTCCAAAACCCCGCCGAGATGGCGGGGTCTTTTTTGCGGGGTCCTTTTTGAGCGAGAATAGGGGGAGATCCCCCCGCTGTTCTTCCTCTCATGAAGGCGTACTGGCGCATCCTCGTCGTTCTCTTCCTTTGGACGGCGGCCTGCTGGCTGATCATCGGAGGGTTGCTCCGCCCGGTGCTGCCGGGTGGCTGGCTCACGGTGCTGGTCCTGGCCTCCCTGTGCGTGGCTCCGAGCCTGGGAATGGTCCGCAATCTCGGCCGCTCGGCCTACCCCTCGGCGCTCCGGCGGCTCTGGCTGGTGCGTCCGTTCTGGTATGCCCAGCTCTTCATGCCGCTGCTCGCGGTTTCCGGGGCGATCGGCGTTGCCGCCGGCCTGCCGTTCGGCGCGGGCGGGCTGGCGGGCCGCTGGGCGTTGGGCCTGGGCGCCGCGGTCCTGGCCGGGCTCGCCCTGCTGGGGTATGCCGGGGCGCGCCGGCTCGTCGTGCGCCGCCTGGACGTGCGGGTCGACGACCTGCCCGCCGGGCTCGAGGGGATGCGGATCGTCCAGATCTCCGATCTCCACGTCGGGCCCCACACCTCGCGCCGCCACCTGGCGCGGGTGGCGGCGGCGGTCCGCGCGGCCCGGCCCGACCTGATCGCCGTCACCGGGGACCAGGTGGACGACCACGCCCGCGACGTCGAGGCGTTCGCCGAGGCCTTCGAAGGGCTCTCCGCGCCGCTCGGCGTGTTCGCCATCCCCGGCAACCACGACGTCTACGCGGGGTGGCCGGCGGTCCATCAGGGCCTGGAGGCGATGGGGATGACCGTGCTGGTGAACCGCGCGGTGCCGCTGGAGCGCAACGGGACGCGTTTCTGGGTGGCCGGCACCGGCGACCCCGCGGGCCGTCGCGGCTCACCCGTAGCGCCGGACGTCGAGCGGACCCTCGCGGCCGTGCCGCCGGAGGGCTTCACCATCGCGCTGGCGCACAACCCGGCGCTCTGGCCGGCGTTGGCCGAGCGTGGCGTTGAGCTGACGCTGAGCGGGCACACGCACTACGGCCAGATCGCGATCCCGCGGCTGGGGTGGAGCCTGGCCTCGCCTTTCCTGGAGCACGCGATGGGCCGGCACCAGCGGGACGGCTCGCAGCTCTACATCAATCCGGGGACCAACTACTGGGGGATCCCCTTCCGCCTCGGCACGCCGCCGGAGGTGACCGTGCTGACCCTGCGCCAGAAACGAAACCGGCCGGCTGCCAAGCCGGCCGGTCGAGAGCTCGGAGAGCGGCACGCGGCCGCGTCGGGTCGCTACCTGCCCGCCAGCAGGCTGTGCCTCCTGCTGTAGCCGAAGTAGATGACGAACCCGATCAGCAGCCAGACGATGAGCCGCGCCCAGTTGGTCCAACCCAGGCCGTAGATCATCGAGAGGCAGACCACGACGCCGAGGATCGCCGTCACCGGCAGCAGGGGCGCCTTGAAGCCGCGCGGGATGTCGGGCCGCTTGACGCGCATGATCCAGACGCCGATGCAGACCAGGATGAACGCGAAGAGCGTTCCGATGCTGGTCATCTCACCGACGATGTCCTCGGGCAGGAACGCCGCGAAGAGCGCCGTGAAGACGAAGAACAGCCAGTTCGACTTGTACGGCGTCTTGAAGCGCGGGTGCACCTCGGAGAAGACCTTCGGCACCAGGCCGTCGTGGCTCATGGAGTAGAAGACGCGCGACTGGCCGAGGAGCATGACCAGGATCACCGACGAGAAGCCGGCGAGGATGGCGAAGGTCACCAAGTTCGAGAGCCACGCGTAGCCCGGCATGTACTTGGTGATCGCATATGCGACCGAGGCCTCGCGGCCGGTGCTGCGGAAGTCCTCAACCGTCGCGATGCCCGACAGCACGTACGAGAACAGCACGTAGAGCACCGTGCAGATCGTGAGCGATCCGAGGATGCCGATCGGCATGTCGCGCTTCGGGTTCTTCGCCTCCTGCGCCGCGGTGGACACGGCGTCGAAGCCGATGAAGGCGAAGAACACGACGCCCGCCGCGCCCAGGATGCCCATGATGCCGCCGTAGTGGTGCGTGATGCCGGTGGGCGTCACGTACTGGGTGGCCTCGGGGATGAAGGGCGTGTGGTTCGCCGGGTTGATGAAGCCCCAGCCGAGCACGATGACCATGAGCACGATCGTGACCTTCGTGATCACGATGATGTTGTTGACCCAGGCCGATTCCTGCGTGCCCCGCACCAGGAGGGCGGTGAGGACGAGCAGGATGCCGATCGCGGGCAGGTTCATGATGCCGTGCACGCTCGGATCGGCCGCCGTGCGCTCGAGCGGCGAGTGGCACCACTGGTAGGGGATGGCACCGATGCCCACGAGGTGGAGCACCCGGTTGAAGTACTCGCTCCAGGCGATCGCCACCGTGGCGGCGCCGACGGCGTATTCGAGGACGAGGTCCCAACCGATGATCCAGGCCACGAGCTCGCCCATGGTGGCGTAGGAGTAGGTGTAGGCGCTGCCGGCGATCGGGATCATCGAGGCGAACTCGGCGTAGCACAGGCCGGCGAAGGCGCAGCCGATGCCCGCCACGACGAAGGCGAGCACCACGGACGGACCGGCGCGGTCGGCGATCGCCGCGGCGGTGCGGACGAACAGACCGGCGCCGATGATGGCGCCGATGCCGAGCGCGACGAGCGCACCCGGGCCGAGGGTGCGCTTGAGCGTCCCCTCGCCGGTCGCCGCTCCTTCGGCGATCAGTTGGTCGATCGGTTTCGTTCGAGTCAGCGACATCCGGTGGATCCTCCGTGGAAGGGTTAGCTGGACTTGCGGCGCCAGGCGAAATAAACGGGGATGCCGATCAGCACGATCACCAGGCCCGGCAGGGCGGTCTTGGTCTTGTAGACCAGCAGCACCAGCGCGATGGCCGACGCGGCGGCCATGTAGAGCGCCGGCACCGCGGGATAGCCGAACGCCCGGTAGGGGCGCTCCGCGTCCGGCCGCTTGCGCCGCAGCGCGAACAGCCCGGCGATCGTCAGCACATAGAAGATCAGCACCGCGAAGATGACCCAGTCGAGCAGGGTGCCGTAGAGGTTGCCATAGGTCACGGCGCCCGTCGCGGCGTCCACCGCGCGAGTGCGCGGCAGCACCAGCAGCGAGGCCCAGATTCCCTGGAGGATCAGGCCCGAGGCCGGCACGTGCTTGGTGTTGAGGGCACCGGTCCGGCGGAAGAAGAGGCCGTCCTGGGCCATCGCGTAATAGACCCGGGCTCCGGCCAGGATGAGGCCGTTGTTGCAGCCGAAGGTCGAGATGATGATGGCGATCGCCATCATCACCGCTCCGGGCGGACCGAAGATCGCCTGCAGGGCGGCGGTCGCCACCCGGTCGTCCGGCGCGGTCTGGATCTGGTGGAGGGTGAGGGTGCACAGGTAGGCCACGTTGGCCAGGATGTAGAGGCCGATCACCAGGCCGGTGCCGGCCACCAGCGAGAGCGGGATGTTCCGCCGCGGCTCCTTGACCTCGCCAGCGGTGAAGGTGATGTTGTTCCAGGCGTCCGAGGAGAAGAGGGAGCCCACCTGGGCCACGCAGAAGGCGATGAAGAGGCCGAAGGCGCCCATCGTGGCGATCGCCGGCGCGCCGAACAGATCCGACGGGATCGGGGTGACGTCGCGCGGCGTCCAGAAGTCCGAGAAGTTGGCCGCGACCGCCGTGGCGTTGCGGCCGACCAGGATGCCGAGCACGATCAGGGCGACCAGCGACAGCGTCTTGGCCGAGGTGAAGGTGTTCTGGATGATCTTGCCGAGGTGGATGCCGCGGGTGTTGAGCCAGGTGAGGAAGACGATCATCAGGATCCCGACGAGCTGCTGGACCGACAGGCTGATCGCGTAGCTGGAGGAGAGGTCGATGGGGCGGACGATCCAGTCCTCCGGCCCGATGTGGGGGACGAGGACGCCGAGATAGCGGGCGAAGCCCACGGCCACCGCCGCGATGGTGCCGGTCTGGATCACCAGGAAGAGCGTCCAGCCGTAGAGGAACCCCCAGAGCGGCGACCAGGCCTCGCGCAGGTAGACGTACTGCCCGCCCGCCTTCGGCATCATCGCCGCCAGCTCCCCGTAGGAGAGGGCGGCGGCCACCGTCAGCAGCCCCGTCACCACCCAGACCATCAGCAGCCAGCCGGCCGAGCCCACCTGGCGGGCGATCTCCGCCGGCACGATGAAGATCCCGGAGCCGATCATCGAGCCGGCCACGATCATGGTCGAGTCGAGCAATCCGAGCTCGCGGATGAAGCCGGTCGTCGCTTCCTGGCTACGGCTCGGGGTCGCGGCGATGCCTTCCGACATAGATTCTCCCCCAAAAAATTCGCCCAATCCTACAGGGGACTGACCGTGATGTCACCAGGAGCGGTCAGGCTCCCTCCTCCCGGGGTGGGGGAGGATGGATCGAGACGGGAGAGGAGGGACGGGGGTGCGAGGGCTCCAGCGGCCGGGGCGGGCTGATCCAGTTCCCCTGCGCGTAGTCGATCCCCAGGGCCTTCAGGCGCTCGACCACGGCGGCGCTGGCGACCCCCTCGGCCACCGTCTGGATCCCCATCACGTGCCCCACCTGGTTGATCGACTCGACCATCGCCAGGTTGAGCGGGTCGTTGACCACGTCCTTGACGAGCTTGCCGTCGATCTTGAGGAACGCCACCGGCAGCTCCTTCAGATAGCCGTAGGACGACATGCCGGTGCCGAAGTCGTCGAGGGCGAAGCGGACCCCCTGGGCCGCCAGCTCGGCCATCAGCCGCTGCGCCTGGGGGAGGCTCTCGATGGCGGCCGTCTCGGTGATCTCGAGGCAGAGCTTGCCGGCGGGCACTCCCGAGCCGGCGAGCTCACTCGTGAGGAAATCGTAGAAATCCTCGTCCCCCAGCGAGACCGGCGAGAGGTTGACGGCGCAGTGCCGCAGGAGATCGAGGAACGGCGCCGGCTGGTCCCGCAGGGTGCGGAGCGTGCGCCGGATCACCCAGCGGTCGATCGCCCGCATCAGGCCATAGCGCTCGGCGGCGCGCAGGAAGTCCGAGGGGAGGTGGATGCGCTCGTCCTCCTCGACCATGCGCAGCAGCACCTCGAAGTAGAGCCCGGAGGGGGCGTGCGGCGAGAGCGGCTGGATCTGCTGCGCGAAGAGCCGGAAGCGGTCCTCCTCCAGGGTCTGCTGGATGCGCGCCACCCAGCTCATCTCGCCGTGGCGGCGGACGAAGGTGGCGTCGTCCTCCCGGTAGACCTGGACGCGGTTGCGCCCCTTGTCCTTGGCCGCGTAGCAGGCGTGGTCGGCGGCCGAGAGGAGGTGGGCCACGGTGCGCAGCTCGCGGGTGATCGGCACCAGGCCGAGGCTGGCGCCCACGGCGAAGGTCCTGTCCCGCCAGGTGAAGCGGAGCTGCTGGAGGGCCTGGTGGAGCTCGGCCGTCCGCTGCTCGGCCTCCGGCAGGGAGCAGCGGGAGAGCAGCACCGCGAATTCGTCCCCGCCCAGGCGGGCGACGAGGTCGGTGTCGCGCACCGACTCCTGGATCAGGGCGGCGACGCGGCAGAGCAGCTCGTCCCCCGCGAGGTGGCCGCAGGTATCGTTGACCAGCTTGAACTGGTCGAGGTCCATGTAGCAGAGGGCGTGGGAGACCGCGCGCGAGCGGGCCTCCTCCAGGGCGCGCTGGAGATGGCCGTCGAAGGCGTGGCGGTTGAGCAGGCCGGTGAGCTCGTCGTGGGTCGCCTGATGGGCGAGCTGCAGGGCCATCAGCCGCTTGTCCGAGACGTCCTGGAAGACCAGGACGGCGCCGACGATCCCCCCCTCCCAGGCGCGGATGGGGGCGCAGGTGCTCTCGATCGCGTAGCGCCGGCCGTCGCTGCGCTCCAGGGTGACGCGCTCGGCCAGGCGGAAGCTCTGCCCCTCCTCCAGGCAGCGGCGAAGCAGCTCCGCGACGTCCTCGCGCTGGTCCCCCTGGCCGGTGAGACGGAAGATCTCGGGGAGCGGCCGGCCCAGGGCCGCGGCGCGGTCCCAGCCGGTGAGCTTCTCGGCCACCGGGTTGAGGTACTTGACGTGCCCCTTCTCGTCGGTGGCGAGCACGCCGTCGCCGATCGAGGCGAGGGTGACCTGGGCCAGCTCCTTCTCGGCGTAGAGCTCGGCCATCTGGCTCTCGTAGGCCCGCGTGGTCTCCGTGAGCAAGTTGCGCAGGATCGCGTTGTCGAGCTCGTGCGGACCGGGGGTCATACGCCCACCTCGCGGAGGAGGACCAGGATGGCGGTGAGGTTGTAGAAGGCGAGGTTCCCACGCGGCGTGGGGCCGATCTCCCCGCAGGTGAAGAAGCCGGAGAGGGGGACGCCGCCGAGCGCGTCGCGCACCGCCGCCCCCTCGTCGCCGGCGCGGTCGCCCAGCACCGCCTCGCGCCCCATGCAGGAGAAGAGGATGGCCGCCTCCGGCTCCGTGCCGGCGGTCAGCCGGGCGGCCGTGCGCACCAGGGAGCGGTCGTTCCCCATGCCGAGCCGCACGTGGTCCCCCGTCTCGACGTCCCCCAGGAAGGTCACGGTCCCCGGAGGATCGTCGAACAGCCGCATGCTGCGATAGAGCCCCTGGCGGTCCGGCCGCGGTCCCTCCACGATCAGGGGGAAGCGGTTGGCCGCGGCGGGCATGGGAGCGAGCTCGCCGTCGAGCGTGAAGAAGCGGCGGTACCAGGCGGCCGCCGGCTCGCCGTCGATCTCGTGGACCACCCCGCCGGCGCCGGCGCGGGTGACCGTGTAGACGGGGGAGGCCGGGCTCCAGCCGCGCACCACCTCCACCTGCATGTTGAAGCCGTGCAGGGTCACCACCAGGGCCGCGCTGGGGAGGAGCCGGTCCCCCACGAACACCCGCGCGCCGGCCCGGGTCAACGGCTCCTGATAGGAGGCGAGGCCGCCGGCCACGAACGGCGGCGTGCTGACCAGGGTCCGCCGCAGGTCGGCGAGGAAACCCTCGGCGGGGAAGCGCAGGCCGTCCACCAGCAGCAGCGCTCCGTCGGCGGCGGCGATGCGTCGCGCCACCGCCTCCACCCGCCGGGCCGGCGGCGGCTCGCCGTGGGTGCCGGGGATCACCTCCACGCTGGCGCGGTGGCGCCGCGGGTCCGCGAGCCAGAAGAGCTGGACCGTGCCGGCGCCCGTCATCTCCGCGTCCGCGAACTGGGTCACCGACTCGCAGCCGAAGCGCAGAGCGTCCGGCCAGATCGCGGTCAGCGTCCCCAGCGTCTCGCGCAGATGCTGCTCGGGCGGCAGGAACGCGAGCACGACGTCGGGCGGACGTCCAGCCTCCTCGCAGGCGGCGAGCAGGATCTCCCGCGGGCAGCGGCCGGCGGGCAGATGAACGGTTCGGCTCCGCATGACAACCTTGGAGGGCACGCCCCGTCCGGACCGGGCAACCCCCCACGCTTTCTCCCCTCGTTTGATCCATCTGTGCATCCGGATTGTACGCCCGGGACAAAAAGGGGGGAAGAAGCAAGGGCTTGAATACGTGCGGCCTACTCCAGCCCCGCCTCCGTATACTCCCCGTAGACCCCCCGCAAAGCGTCCGAGATCTCCCCGAGCGTGACCTCGGCCCGCACGCAGTCGAGGATGGCCGGCATGAGGTTGCGGTCCTCCTGGGCGGCGGCGGTGAGGGCCTGGACGGCCGTGGCGGCGCGTTGCCGGTCCCGCCGCTCGCGCAGGGCGCGCACCCGCTCCACCTGCTCCCGCTCCGCCGCGGGATCGATGCGCAGGACCTCCGTCGGCGGCTCCTCGTCGGCGGCGAAGGCGTTCACCCCCACCACGATCTCCCGCTTCTCCTCGACCGCCATCTGGTGGCGGTAGGCCGCGTCGGCGATCTCCCGCTGCTGGAACCCCCGCTCGAGACCGGCCAGCGCTCCGCCCATCTCGTCGATGCGGCGGATGTAGTCGCGCGCCCGCTGGACGATCTCCTCCGTCCATGCCTCGATCACGTAGGAGCCGCCGAGCGGATCGGCCACGTCCGCCGCCCCGCTCTCGTACGCGATCACCTGCTGGGTGCGCAGGGCGAGGCGGGCCGCCTCCTCGGTGGGGAGCCCCAGCGCCTCGTCGAGCGAGTTCGTGTGCAGCGACTGGGTGCCGCCGCAGACCGCCGCCAGGGCCTGGATCGCCACCCGCACCACGTTGTTCTGCGGCTGCTGGGCGGTGAGGGTCGAGCCGGCCGTCTGGGTGTGGAAGCGCAGCCAGAGCGAGCGCGGGTCCTTGGGCGCGAAACGCTCCCGCACCAGCTCGGCCCACAGCCGGCGGGCGGCCCGGAACTTCGCCACCTCCTCCAGGAAGTTGTTGTGGGCGTTGAAGAAGAAGGAGAGCCGCGGGGCGAACTCGTCGATGCTTAAAGTCCGATCGAGCGCCGCCTGCACGTAGGCCAGGCCGTTGGCGAGGGTGAAGGCCACCTCCTGCACCGCCGTCGATCCCGCCTCCCGCATGTGATAGCCGGAGATCGAGATCGTGTTCCACTTCGGCACCCGGTCGGCGCAGAAGGCGATGATGTCCGTCACCAGCTTGAGCGACGGCTTGGGGGGATAGATGTAGGTGCCGCGGGCGGCGTACTCCTTGAGGATGTCGTTCTGGACCGTCCCCCCCAGCTTCTCCCAGGCGGCCCCCTGCTCCTCGGCCACCGCGAGATAGAGCGCGAGGAGGATGGCCGCCGTGGCGTTGATCGTCATCGAGGTGGTCACCCGGTCGAGCGGGATGCCGTCGAACAGGCGGCGCATGTCCTCGATCGAGTCGATCGCCACCCCGACCCGCCCCACCTCGCCGCGGGCGACAGGGGAATCCGAGTCGTAGCCGATCTGGGTCGGCAGGTCGAAGGCGACGGAGAGGCCGGTGGTCCCCTGGGAGAGGAGATAGCGGTAGCGCCGGTTCGACTCGGCGGCCGAGGAGTACCCCGCGTACTGGCGCATGGTCCAGGGGCGCTGCCGGTACATGTCCGGATAGAGGCCGCGGGTATAGGGGTACTGGCCGGGATCGCCCAGCTTCTCCTCGTACGGGAGGCCCGCCACGTCCCGCGGCGTATAGAACCGCCGGACGGGGATCTCGGAGGAGGTCCTCCGCTCGGTCTCCTCGGCGGGGGGGGCGGCTTTGGTCTCGGTGGCCATGGGGGGATTCTATAGAACACGGACCCCCACGGACCTTCACCGACGAGCACGGACCTCACGGACGTCCGTGTTTGTCCGTGTCCGTCCGTGATCGTCCGTGTTCCCTTCCCCCTACTGCCTCGCCCCGCCGCTCTCGCTCACCTTCTGGAACACCAGCTCCTGCTTGCTCGTGGCATCGATTACCCGGAGCTCGTTCGGCAGCAGCCGGAGCTGCCATTGGCCCACGGGCTGGCTCAGGGCCAGGGCTTTCACGCAGTTGCCGGGATCCTGGGTGGTACCGGTCCAGCCTTCGCCGGAGGGGTTGAGGTAGATCGCGCAGGCGGCCCGGATCTCGGTGGCCGAGAGCTGGTGGGGGCTCTTCGCCATCGACTCGGGGCCCTCCGGGAACTGGGGCGTGACGGTCAGCAGCACCTGCGGTCCCTGGTTGTTCACGTGGAGGACCCCCCGCTGATCCATGGGCCTGCCCTGGTATTTCCCCGACAGGGTGGCCACGAGGGTGCCGGAGCGCTCCGTGCCGCCGCTGCTGGTGATCTGGAGCTGAAGGTCGGCGTCGTCGCTCCGCAGCCGGTAGGTGCCGGTGAGCATCAACGTGACGTCGGGGGAGCCTCCGTGCGCCGTCGCGGAGCCTTTGCGGTCCTCCTGCTGGGCCGCCGCGGAGCCTCGCATCCCCAGCCCGGCCACGAGGCCGGCCAAGAGGACGAGGACGAGCCTGGACTGTCTGAATGGCTTCATCTTGCACCTCCGATCCGTTCAGGTCTGCGAAAAGTGTTCCAGACAACGAAGAAATGGGGGGACGCGGAAGCCCGGGCAGGGCTATGATAGAGCGATTGGAATGGGTCCGTATCCGCTGCTCGTGACCCGGAAAGGGAGAAATTACGATGTCTTTGAGATTGAATAGGGCTGGTCTGCTGTCTTGGGTAACCGTGCTCATGCTGGCTCTGCTGGCCGCGGCGCCGGCCGTCGCCGCT
>DASXJP010000457.1:0-22582 GCA_036497345.1 Thermoanaerobaculia bacterium | reverse complement strand
TACCGGAAAGCCGCTCGTCTCTGGGGGGAGGTGGGCGATGAAAGCCGCCAAGCCTGGGCGCTCAACTGGCTGGGCATGCTCTACACCAGCGATCCTGCCCACCGCCGGGAGTCGGCCGAGGTTCTGAGCCGGGCCCTCGGCCTCTTCCGGCATCTTCAAGATGAACGGCAGGAAGCGATCATCCTCTCCCATCTGGGAAATGTGCGGAAGGAGATGGGGGACTACGAGCAGGCTGGACGCTGCCAGGAGCAGGCCCTGGTCCTGTGGGAAAAGCTGGGCAACAACCTCTCCGAGCAGGCGGCACGTTTGAACGACCTGGCGATCATCCGCGTCCACGAGGGACGGACGATCGCCGCCATCGACCTCTACTCGCGGGCGGCCGAGGTCTGGCGCGTGCGCGGTGAGTGGGAGAAGCTGGCCACGACGCTCACCAACCTCGGAATCATCTACGACCTTCTGGGCGAGAGCCGCATGGCCCTGGATCAATACCGCCGCGCCCTGGCGTTGCTCGACCGGCACCCTGAATCCCCCCAACGGGCCATCGCCCTCAACAAGCTGGGTGACGTGCTGCTGGGTCTGGAGGGACCGCAATCAGCGTTGGCGCAGTATCAGAAGGCTCTCAAGCTGCGGCGGCGGAACAACGACCGGCGCGGACAGGCGGTGACGCTCAACAGCATGGGCCTCGCGCAGTTGGCGGCCAACCATCCGGCGGAGGCCCTCCAGGAATTCAACGCGGCCCTAGAGATCTTCCGGAGGGAAGGCGATCGGCTGGCGCAGGCGACCGTGCTCAACAACCTGGGGCTCGTCTATGAGCGGCTCGGTTACCCCGGACGGGCGCGTGAGCCTTATGAGAACGCGCTCGCGCTGGCCGACAGGATCTCCGCGCTGCAGCGGGAGACGTCCCTCTTCGGGCTCGCCCATGTGGCGCGGGCGGAAGGCAAGCTCGCGGAGGCCGAGCTCCGGATGGAGCAATCCCTGGCCATCGTCGAGACGATCCGCGACCGCGTGGGAAGGCCGGACCTGCAGGCGTCCTATCAGGCCGCCCGGCAAGAGCGCTATGGCTTCCTCATCGATCTCCTTGCGGAGCGGCACCGGCGCGAGCCGGGGAGCGGTTACGATGCCAAAGCCTTCGCGGTCAGCGAACGCGCCCGGGCGAGAAGCCTCCTGGACCTGCTCTCTCGCGCGCGCCACCCCCTCAAAGACGAGGAGCTGAGCCACCTCGACGATCTGAGCCGGCGGATCAACGTCCGCCATCTCGAGATGCTGGGGGCTGCTTCGCGGGGAATTCCGAGCAACGACCAGGGCAACCGGGAGCTGACGGACCTGCTCGAAAGCTTTCGCCAGGCGAAAGCGGTCGCGCAGGAGGCTCGTCCCACGGAGCGCGACTCTCCGCCCACCGTCCCGCTCGCGCAGGTCCAGGCCCGGTTTCTCGGCGAGGAGACCCTGCTGCTCGAGTACTTCCTGGGTGAGGAGCGAAGCTTCCTCTGGGCGGTGACCTCCCGGGACGTCCGGTTCGTCACCAACCTGCCCGGCAGATCTCAGGTGGAGGCCGCCGCGCGCCAGACGTATGAGCGCATGACCGAAAGCCATCATCAGACGGAAGCTGTCGCGTCCACGCAAGCGGCCGCGAAGCTCAGCGCCATGATCCTCGGCCCGGTGGCCGATCTCCTGGGCCGGCGGCGCCTGGTGATCGTGGCCCCCGGCGCTCTTCAGGCCGTCCCCTTCGCCGCCCTCCCCCATCCCGCGGCCGGTGATCCGAAGAGGCCCGCGGAGCCGCGCCCGCTGATCCTGGATCACGAGATCGTAAGCCTTCCCTCCGCCACGGTCCTCGCCGCCTTGCGCTCACGCTTGGCCAGCAGGCGGCCTCCCCGGGGCTTGTTGGCCGTGATCGCCGACCCGGTCATGGGTCCCGATGACGAGCGGCTTCCAAACCACCGCGCGGCCGTCGCAAACCGGCGGACGCCCCAATTGCGGCGCCTGCCGAGCACGGGAGGGGAGGCCGCCACCATCCTGGCCCTGGCCGGCTCCGAGCCGGTGCTCGCCGCGTCCGGCTTCGCCGCCAGCCGGGAGCTGGTGCGGAGCGGCCGCCTGAAGAGCTACCGCATCCTCCACTTCGCCACCCATGGCCTCCTCAACGATCTGTACCCTGAGCTGTCCTCCCTCGCTCTTTCCGCTTTCGACCCCTCGGGCCGGCCGGTCGACGGCCAGCTCCGCGCCTACGAGGTCGCCGATCTCGATCTCCGCGCGAGCCTCGTGGTGCTCAGCGCCTGTCGCACCGCGCTCGGCGAGGAGGTCCGCGGTGAAGGGCTCGTCGGCCTGGCCCAGGGCTTCTTCCGGGCCGGGGCTCCGCGGCTGGTGGTCTCCCTGTGGGACGTCAACGACACCGCGACCCGTGATCTCATGAAGGTTTTTTATACGGCTCTCCTGCGGGAGAAGCTGTCGCCGGCCCAGGCCTTGCGGAAGGCACAGATCGCTCTCTTCCAGCACGACCGCTGGCACGCGCCCTACTACTGGGCGGGTTTCGTCTTGCAGGGCGAGTGGAAGTGAAAGGGCTCCCCGCCCGGGCCCATCGCAGCTTTCCCGCTCTCTCGCTCCCCGGCTAACCAAAATCATTCTCGCGGCTTCTCCCTCCCGCAAACGTCCAATGCCCCTCCTGCTCCGGATCTTCCGGATGGCTGCAGGAGACTTAAGGAGGATGAGATGGAGAACCACCGCAACGATCCGATTCCCGTCCCCAACCCCGCGCCGCTGAAGGGCCACGACTACGAGCCTCTCCCGACGACCAGCAATCCCCAGTCGGTCGACGAACCAATCGCGGGATCGCGGCCGCCGGGCGACTTCGACCCTGGCTGCAAGCCGGAGAAGGGCGAGCCGCGGCACTGACGCCGTTCCGCGGCGCTCCCGGCTCCACCGGGTCCGCTCTCGTTGACGCATCGCGGGCCCGGTGGGCCACGTTGGCGGAAGACAAAGGCTCCATCCAGCACGGAGGCGTTATGGCTGCGAAAAACAGGATTCTGTTCGCTGGCGTGGCGTTGCTGCTGATCGCGGCCTCGGGCTGCCGCGGCCCCAGGGCGCGGTCGGCGCGCTCGTTCAGCGAGATCCAGGCTCTTGTCCAGGGCAAGACCGCCGAGCAGCTCCTACAGCTCCTGGGCGAGCCCGACAGCCGGCAGGTGGTCTTCGACGCCGACGAGCGCTGGATCTGGTGGAACTACACGTTCCTCGACGGCAAGGATTGCCCGCCCGAGATGCGGGGCCGGGTCGTCCATCTCGAGATCGTGGTCAAAAACCCTGTCCGCAACGTCGAGAGCGCGCGCGTGAGCCGGCGCCCCTACTCCGAATGGCGCGTCGACGACGCCTTTGGGATCACCTACCGGGCGCCGGCCACCGACGGTTAGGAAATCATCCGAGGTCGAGGAGGAAAAACAATCCATGCCTTCCATCGAAAATCAGACCCTGGCGCTGAACGGCATCAACGCCACCACGGGCGAGCCTCTGCTCGCGGGAACGACGCTCGAGCAGATCGCGGCCCTGGCGTGCAACGAGCAGCTCACCACGGCTGAGAGCGAAGACCTCCGGCGCCGGCGGGCTCAGCTCCGGGAGGATCATCTCGATACGAAATTCGAGATCGATCCGCGAAATCTCGCGGAGAGCGGATGGGGAGTGATCTTTCCGGAGGACCGGCAGGACGAGCTGCGGGAGTCCCTCGCCCCTCTCCTGGCGTTGCGGAAATCTCAAGCCGGGAGCCTGTGCGAAAACCGGTACCGGGAGCTCGTCTATCGCCCCGGAGAGTCCAAGGCCCATTTTCTGGCCCGCCACGGAGCGGGTCCCGGGCCGGCCGATCCCGACAAGCTCCCCTACTATCTGCTCATCGCCGCCGATCCGAACGAGGTCTCCTTCGGCTTCCAGCACCAGCTCGACGTCCAGTACGCCGTCGGCCGGCTCGACCTCGCCACCGCGGAGGAGCACGCGTGTTACGCCGCGAACGTGGTGGCCGCGGAACAGGGCTCCCACGCGGCCTCCCATGATGTCTCCTTTTTCGGCGTGGCCAATCCCGACGACTACGCGACCGGGATGAGCCTCCACAACCTGGTGGAGCCGTTGGCCGCCAGGATCGCCCGCGATCGTCCCCACTGGACGGTCGAGACCGTCCTCGGTCCGCGGGCCACCAAGGCGGCGCTCGCGGAGCGCCTGGGCGGCGCCCACACTCCCGCCCTCCTCTTCACGGCCTCTCACGGCCTGGGCTTCGACCCCGCGGACCCTCGCCACCTCCCCCACCAGGGAGCCCTGCTCTGCCAGGACTGGCCCGGCCGTGAGGCCTGGCACGGCTCCATTCCACCGGAGCACTATCTGGCCGGCGACGACGTCGCGGGCTCCGCCTCGCCGGCGGGATTGATCGCTTTCTTCTTCGCCTGCTACGGCGCCGGCACTCCGCAATTCGACAGCTTCACGGTGGAAGGAGAGCGGCGGCGGATCGCCGCCGAAAGCTTCGTGGCCCGGCTCCCCCAGCGCCTGCTCGGCCATCCGCGGGGCGGCGCCCTGGCGGTGATCGGTCACGTCGACCGCGCCTGGACCTTCTCCTTCGACTGGCCCGAGTCCGGCGAGCAGGTCCAGGTGTTCGAAAGCGCCCTGGGGAGGCTGCTCGAAGGCTATCCGGTCGGCGCGGCCATGGAGTACTTCAACCAGCGGTACGCCGAGCTGTTCACCGACCTGCGCGAGCAAGCCGAGGAGGTCCGGTGGGGCGCACAGCCGGACTTCTTGAGCCTCGCGGATCTATGGACGGCCGCCCATGACGCCCGCTCCTACGTGGTGCTCGGCGACCCGGCGGTGCGCTTGGTGTCACCGGTGGGGGCCTGAGGAGAGCCGTCATGCCGCCGGCAGCCTATCTCGACAGCATGCTCTACCTGACGGGCATCAACGCCGCCCGCTTCTCCTGGGGCGGCCGGGAGTACCTGGGAGAGCCGGCGCTCGACGCAGAGCTGGCCCTGAAGCTGGCCGCCCTGGAGCTGGAGCCCGAGGCCTATGGACGCGAGCTCTTCGACGCTGTTTTCCCGCCGGGCAGCGAGCTGCGCGAAGGCTTGCGAGAAGCCATCCTCGCGGCCGAGAGAGAAAAGCGCCGCCTCCGTTTTCTCCTGAACCTCGCGACCAACCTGCCCGAGTGGGTCCATGCTCTGTACTGGGAGCTCCTGAACGACTTCGGCCGGCATCTCGCACTGGCCCGCTCACCGGACACCGCATTCTCTCGTTACCTGGGCGTACGGCAGGCGCCGGGGGCTCCCACAACCCTGCGGCCGCGCCTGCTATGCGTCGTCGCCGCCCCTTCCGACCTCGCACGGTTCGGCCTGGCCGAGATCCGCCGCGACGAGGTGGCGCACCGTCTCGAGGCGCCCTTCGGCATGCTGGCCGAGGCTGCCGACATCGAGGTCCTCGAGCCTCCAGCCACGCTCGAAAGGCTGCGCCAGCGGCTGATGACGGGCGGCGGCTTCCATCTCCTGCACTTCTTCGGCCACGGCCACAACCGCAACGGCATCTCCGCTCTGGTTCTCGAGGACGAGCAGGGACGGGCGAAATTCGTGGAAGAGGAGCTGCTGGCGGAGGTCTTCCTGGGCGTTCACTCGCTGCGCCTCATCACTTTGATCGCCTGCCACGGCGGCGCGCCGTCTTCACAAGATCCTTTCAGCGGTCTCGCCGGCCGGCTCGTCCAGCGCGGCGTCCCGGCGGTGATCGCCATGCGCCGGGAGGTGAGCGTCGAGACCGCCCACCTCTTCACCAATCATCTCTATACCCACATCGCCGAGACCGGCCGGGCCGACGCCGCGGTCAACGAGGCGCGCCAGCAGCTCTATCTGGCGGATCCCCAGGGGATCGCCTGGAGTAGCCCGGTGCTCTACTCGCGCCTGATCGACGGCCGGCTCTGGCTCCCTCACGGAGAAGAGGCTCCGGAAGAGCAGGAGGCGGTGGTCGAGACCCGCAGCCCTCTCTTCCATCTCTCCCTCCGCCGCCTTGGCCAGCCTCTCCCCTGGGTGCCGGCTCTCCTCACGCTGATCCTGCTCGTCCTCGGCCTCTGGCCGGCGGCCCAGGCCGAGACGCGCTTCGATCTCCATGTATCGCAGCTCGCCTTCCGACTCGCGAAGGCCTCCGAGGTCGTCGAGCGCCTCGACCTCGAAGAGCTCGACGCGACCCGACTCGCCGACTTGCGCCTGCCTTCGTCCCTCCCCGCGCTGGGACACGGGGCGCAGCGCGGCGAAGGCATGAAGGGCTTCCACCTCACCACCCGCGGCGCCGGCTCGCACGTCACCCTCCATACACCGCTCTTACTTCCAAAAACGGAAGTCTCGATCGAGCACGAGGAGGAGGAGACCTCCTATCGCATCACCATCGCCGGATCAGATCAACCTCTCCAGGCGACCTTCCTGGGCGACGTGAGGCTGAAGCCCCTAGGAGCTCCGCCCGCCACCTTGCATCTCGACAACCCCGACGCCCTCGTCCTCATCCCGCAAAGCGGCGCCGCAGCGGCCGACGTCAGCTTCGCGCGTTTCGCGCCGGACAACTTCTCCCATGAGATCGAAATCGACAAGCTCAGCTTGGTCCGAGTGATCGACCAACAGACCACGAAGGTGACCCTGCTTCAGAAGGAATCCACGATCCTCGCCGGCGAGGTGCTCCTGAAGGCAACCGGCCGGAAAATCCGGATTCCGCAGGGCGAAATGTTGCGTTTCGATGTCATTAAGGGGTCGCTCACCGACCTGCGGGTCGCCGCGGACGGCATCCACCTCTGCTTCCAAGGCCGCGTCTCACGCCTCGAACGAATTCCTCCGGGACTCGCGCCCGAGACTTTGATGCCCTCTGTCCTAGACCTGTGGATCTCTCGCCCGGCCCGCCGCGCGTTGCAGACCGCCGCCGGTGTCCTGGCTCTGGTGATCCTGATCCTCACCGCGCTCGACGTCCGTCTGCCTCGGCGTCGCCTCCGACCGGTGGCAGCCGGTTCTTCTGTCCAATCCTGACCTCTGGCAAAGGAGATCGAAAATGCGTTTGAAGCTCTCCCCGCTCCCCGTCATTCTTCTCTGCCTCGCCGCCGCCCTCCCAGCCTCGGCGCAGGTGGAAAAGAGCCACTACAAGCTGGGTCTCATCTCGAACGAGAAGAACAAGGGCCATGAAACCGACAAGGAAAGGCGCTATCGCGAGGACGTCCTCAATGCGGCGACCGATGCGTTCGTCGCCGCGCGCCGCTTCACCATGGTCGAACGCAACCAGCTCAACGCCGTATTCACCGAGAAGAGCCTGCAGGAATTCATCGGCGGCCAGGTCAACAACAAGCTGAGTGACGTCCTCGGGCTCGACCTCGTGGGCGTCGTCGACTACACCGTCGACACCACGAGGTCTCCGAAGGGGGAGCCCGTGGTCAAATGCATCATCGACGTGCGCCTGATCGACGTGAAGACGGCGTCGCTCTTGGCGACTGTGACCAGCAATCGCCCCAGCCTCCTGCTGCCGTCGTCGACGCCCCGGGAAGCCGGGGAGCTTCTCTACCGCGGCATTCGCGAAGCGTTCCCTCCCGTGGGCTACGTGGTCAGCGTCAACGGCAAGGAGGTCGTCGTCGATCTCGGGAGCGAGGCCGGGCTGCAAGACGGCGACACTCTCGAAATCGTCGTGGAGGGAGAGCAGATCGTCCATCCCGTCACCGGCAAAGTGCTGTCCGCTCCCATGAAAGTCATCGGTGAGCTCAAGGTGGTGACCGCCTCTCCCCAGATCTCCACCTGCAAGATCAAATCGAAAGGAGAGGTCCGCGTCGCCAGCATCGTGCGCCTCAAGGAGAGCGTTTCGTTCATCGACAAGTGGGGATCGAAAATACTACTCTTCAAGAAGACCGCAAAGGATAAGGAAGAGGAGATCCGCCATTGACACACCAAGAAGCCTTATCCATGCGTTCATTCCTCGCCATCGTTCTGCTCGTCTTGCTCGGTTGTCCATCCAGGCCGGCGAGAGCGGAATCCTTCTGCGATCCGGCACTGGCCGAGAACACGAACGGAGCCTTAACCTACAAAATGCGCGAAGATCGTTGCGAGGGAATCTTCGCTCAGCAGGTCAGCTCTCCCCATCTCGAGATCCGCTCTCTGGTGGGCACCCTTCAACCCTTCGATCCGGAAAAAGACCGTGAGGTGGTACTGGCCTGGACAGCGCCACCCGGAAGCAATCGCTACGTGCAACTGCGGGCGTTCAGTTTCAAGCAACTCGTCTATTACCGCATGGATACCAAGGTAGCTTCTGGCCACAGCACCTATCTCTGGCCCACGGACGTTCTCGACTCGGTGGGGCTCGGTCAAGCCGACCTCGGCCTCCTCGCCTGGACAGAGCTTACCGAGCCTGGAGGCACGAAGCGCGAGGTCTACCTCCCGCTTCGCATAGGTACAGGCTCCCCGAAGGCCGAGGCCGGCTATACAGTCGCCTTCGTTCCCTCCACAAAGCTTTCGGAAGTCCGCGTGAAGGTGAGTAGACTCGCGGGTCAAGGAGATCCGACGGTCTTACGGGACGAAAAGCTGGTCGAAGAATACTATCCAAACGGGGAGCCGACGACATTCCCCACGGGAAAGCTCGGCCCGGTCGGCTTTTATCGCGTCACCATAACGGCCCTTACCAAATCTGGTTCTTCCATCGTGCAGGACTTCGACCTTTATCATCCCGGCGACTAAGGGGGAAATATGGAGACACCAAAGGTAGTACGCATCCTGATAATCGGACTGTTCTTGATGTCAGCCACCCTGGTAATGCAGGCAGACGAACGCGCCGAGCTCTACCAGAGCCAGGAGCACGCGGAGCTCCTGGTGGCGCGTATCAGTGCCGAGAATAGCGACGGGGCCGGCATCCTCTTTCACATCGACGATCACTACGCCTACGGCATCACGGCCAAGCACGTGGTCTTTCAGCATGGCAAGATGATCGAGGGGCTCCATGCGGAGTTGCGTGCCTGGCCGGGCCGGCAGCTCCCGGTTGAGGCAATCAAGCTCCATTACCAGGAAGATCTCGCGGTCTTCCGGATCGACCTGGGTCCCTTGGGCCTCTCACGCGCGAAGGTGCTTGAAGGAGTCCCCCTGAACCAACTCGGCGCTTCCAATAATCTCGATCCCGGTACTGAGCTGTACAGCCTGGGTCACTCTCCCGACAACGCCTGGATCGCTCCCAAGCAACCGGTCCATTTCGCCAGAACCGTTGGCGCAAACGCCTTCCTTTTCGAGCTCAACTGCCCGCGAGGCCACTCCGGAGGCGCCGTATTCGACCAACGCTGGAGGCTCGTGGGAATGATGATCGATGCCGAACCGCCCTTCTGCCGAGCCCTCCGCATTGAGCCTATTCTCAAGATCATTCAGGGCTGGAAGCTCGACATCAGTCTGCACGAGCCACCGTCGCAGAAGGTCGAAACGCCGGCATCGCGACAGATCAACGTGGCCGTGGTGGGCTTCGATAATCGAAGCACCAAGGACCTCCCGAATCTGGGAAACGTCGCCCAGGACATCACCACCCCCTATCTGCACACCCTGCCTGGAGTTGTCCTGGTCACCCGCGACCGGCTGGATTCGGTGCGCAAGGAGATCAAGCTTCCGGACACCGTTCAAGCGGGCAAAGGGATCACCAACGTCGGGCACCTGCTCCAGGCGGACGCCCTCGTCACCGGATCCATCATTCGCTACGACGTCGAGCGCCGGACCTTCGCGGGCTTCGGCACCAGCGCGCTCCAGGACGTCTTCCGCATGGCCCTCAGCCTGCAGATTCTCGACGTGAATTCTGGGCGTGTACAGTTCTCCAAGAGCTTCGAGGTGGAGCGCACCTCGCAGTATCCGAAGGCGAGCTCGGCTCCCTCCCAGCCGATCGATCGCACCAGCGAGCTCCTCGAGGCGCTCCTCGAGCAGGCACAGCCTGAGATCCGGAGCGCCCTCGCCCAGGTCGTGGGGGGGCTCCCCGTGGCCGGCCAGTTCCTCGACGTGCCCGTCACCTCGACACCCGCCAACGCCGACGTGATCCTGGGTGGCATCTATATGGGCAAGACCCCGATCACGCTCCAGCTCGCGTCCGACATCCACGAGATCAAGATCGTCCTGGCGGGCTACGAGCCCTGGAGCCGCCGTTTCAGAGCCGAGCCCGGAAAAGGGATCTCGGCCACCTTGGTTCCGAAGGGACAATGAGCAGGGAGAGGAATCCGGGATGATGAGGGCTCACCGGCGCGGCTCTCCCCCGTAGTACCGCCTCACCACCCCCTCCGCCTTCCGCCCCTGGAACCGGAAATCGGCCTCCGGGCCGCCCTCCGCTCCCGGGGCGCTGAAGGCCTTCCAGACGAAGGTGCCGGCCAGCCAGGGGTGGTGGTCCAGGGCGGCGAGCAGCGCCTCGTAGGCCGCGGCCTGGTCCTCCTCCGAGTACGCTCCCCCTTCGACGTGGGGCTCCATCCAGGCCTCGCTCTTGGCCGCGAAGCCCACCTCGGTGAGCAGGACGGGCCTGCCGAAGCGGCGCGCGGCCCGGGCCAGCCGCTCGGCCACCTGCCGCGCTCCCCGCTCCCGCTCCGCCTTCCCCGCTCCGGGCTTCTCCGCCAGCGGGAAGTAGGCGTCGACTCCAATGAAGTCGAGCCGGTCCCAGAAGCGGACGGTCTCCAGATCGCCGTACCAGTTGGCGGCGTAGGTCACCGGACCGGGATAGACGAGGCGAACGGCGGCGATCAGGTCCCGCCACTCCGCCTCGCGGCCGGTCGTCTTCGAAAGCTCCACCCCCACGCAGAAGAGGTCGGCCCCGGCCCAACGGGCGAGCAGGGCGTGGTGGAGGACGTAGCGCCGGTAGCTCCGCCACCAGGCGGCCCAGTCCGCCTCGCTCTTCATCGCGATCTCTCCCGGCCAGGAGGCCCCCGACACCCAGACGTGGGGCTTCCAGAGCACGCGCATCCCCCGCGCCCGCGCCGCCCGCGCCGCGTGGATCAGGCCGATGTCGGTCTCGCTGGCCGGCCGCCGGTTGAGGAAGCGGAGCCCCGGCCGGTCCGCCCCGCGCTGGAAGGCGAAAGGCATCAGCGACACGGCGTTGGCCCCGAGCCGCGAGAAGGCGTCGAGCTGCTTCTCCACCGCCGGGGCGTGGTAGCCCCCGTCCAGGCTGTTGAGCATGGCCAGAGAGATGCCTTTCAGGAAGGGCTCCTCCTGGCGTGACGCAGGAGCGGCTGGAGCCTCTGCCGCCGGGCGCAATGAGGACAGGATCGTTCCCACCTGCGAGGCTGAAGGAAGATGGGACAATCTCTCTTTCAGCGTAGAGCCCGGCAGCCGATCGACCACCGCCGCGGCAACGGGGGTCGAGAGGAGGATCGAGGCGTCCCCGGCCTCTTCCTGGGCGAGGATCTCTTCGGGATCGGGGAGGACGCGGGCGGCGGTGAGCAGGGGGAGCCATTCAGGATAGGGCTTGCCGTACCAGTCGCGGGAGAGCCAGAGGGCGGCTCCACGGGCGAGCTCCGGCGGGAGCTTCCCGGCGATGCCGGCGCGGTCGAGCAGCACGCCCGCCAGCGCGTAGCGGTAGGCCGGAAGGTCGTCCGGGTGATAGACGAGATGGAGGTCGGCCTGCCGGCCCCGCACGGCCTCGCCGACCTCTCCCGCGTGGCGTCCCTGAGCCGTGTAGTCCGGCTCGACGATGATGGTGACCGGCGAGGAGAGGGTGACGGGGACCCGTGGAGCCATGTCCGCGAGGGCCCGGTCGAGCCCAGCGGCCAGTCGGGCGAGCTCGGAGCGGCTCTTCTCGGCGGGAGGAACGCGCAGGACGACGCGGTCTCCCCGGATCTCCGCCATCCCATCCCCGGGTGGCGCTGGAGCCGGTGTGGCTTCGCCTCCCTGCGCACAGGCGAGGGCGATCAGGAAGAGCGGGAACAGGAAGGCCCGGCCCGGTGAAGCCATCAGGCCTTCGGCTTGTTGGGTCGCGGGCTGAAGACCTCGAAGGCCAGCTTCCAGGGACCGTCCTTCTCCTTGCGCCAGACGCGGAGATAGTTGGAGGTGTTGATCCAGGCGCTCTCCGGACCGTCCTCGTGCCGTTTCACGAAGCCGTAGGTGTAGCCGAGGTCCCCCGAGCGGGCCACGCCGCCGCCGAGCGGCTCCCAGGTGGTCGGCTGCGGGTTCTCCGCCAGGAGGGCCCGGGCCGCCTCCCGGCCGAGGGCCGGCTGCCGGCTCGCGCGCACCAGGCGGACGTCGTCGGTCAACAGCGGCTCATAGGTGGCGGCGCTCCCCTTCTCCTGGGTGGCCGTGGCGAAGGCGCGGTCGGCGTCGAGCAGAGCGGTGAGCGCCGTCTTCATGTCGACCGTGGGGAGAGCGGTCACCTCCACCTTGGCGGGGCCGGTCAGGGCGATCGCCGGAGCCACCGGCGAAGGGGGCTCGGGCGTGGCCGAGCCGAGGTCGACCGCCGCCTTCCACGAGCCATCGGCCTGCCGCGCCCAGACCGTCGCGAACTGGCCGAAGACCACCGGCTTGTCCTCACGCTTCTCCCGGTAGTCGAAAGGTCCCGTGTTGAAGCCCAGATCGCCGGCCAGCGAGACCTCCGAATGGACCGGATACCAGGAGAGCAGGGCCGGCGACGGCTGGCGGGCCTTCCACGCCTCCCTGCCGTTCACCGGATCGGGCTGGAACACCATCCCGTCGTCGGCCAGGAAGGCGAGAAAGGCGTCGCGCGTCCCCTTCTCCGCCGCCCTCTGGGCGAAGGCCTTCTCGGCGGCCACGAGGGAATCCAGGGCCGCCTGGCGATCGACCACCGCGACCGGCTTGGGCGCCGGAGCGGCGGGAGCAGGAGCGGTCTGGGATGTCGTCTGGGAAAAGGCTGGCGCGGCCAGCAGCCCGGCGACGCCGAGCGCGATCCACGGAAAAGCTTTCGAATTCATCAAAGGCTCCTCTCCCCGAACAGGCTAGGAGACGAGCGTCCGCCGGCCTTCGAGGAACGTGGCTACCGGGTGGCCGTGCAGCTTCCACCCGTCGAAAGGCGTGTTCTTCCCCTTGCTGCGGAAGGAGGTCTTGCTCAGCGTGACCTCCTCGTCGGGATGGAAGACCGTCACGTCCGCCGGGCTCCCCTCCTTCAGGGTACCACCGGGCACGCCGAGCACCCGCGCCGGGCCGGTCGACAACAGATGGACGAGGCGCGGCAGGCTCAGAATCCCAGGCCGGACCAGGCGGTCCAGGCAGAGGCTGAGCGTGGTCTCCAGCCCCACGATGCCGAACGGGGCGACGCTGAATTGTACGTCCTTCTCGTCCGCGTGGTGCGGCGCGTGATCGCTCGCGATGCAATCGACCGCGCCGTCGGCCAGGCCGTTGAGCAGCGCCGCGCGGTCCTTCTCCGAGCGCAGGGGAGGCTTCATCTTGGTGTTGGTCGAGAAGCCGCTCTTCGCCACCTCCTCGTCGGTGAGGATGAGGTGGTGCGGGGCCACCTCGCAGGTGACGTTGATCTTCTGGGATTTCGCCCGCCGCACCATGTCGAGGCTGCGCGCCGTCGAGAGGTGGGCGACGTGGTAACGGCCGGCCGTGTCTTCCGCAAGAATGAGGTCGCGCGCCACCATCACGTCCTCGGAGGCGCCGGGAATGCCGGGCAGGCCCAGCTTCGTGGACCACACCCCCTCGTGCATCACGCCGCTGCCGGTGAGGGTCAGGTCCTCGGCGTGCTGGATCACCGGGATGTCGAAGTGCTGGGCGTAGAGCAGGGCGCGGCGCATCAGCTCGGCGTTCATCACCGGCTTGCCGTCGTCGGAGACCGCCCGCGCGCCCGCGCGCACCATCTCGCCGATCTCCGCCAGCTCCTCTCCCAAAAGCCCCTTGCTGATGGCGCCGATCGGATAGACCCGAGCGTAGCCGTGGCGCTGCGCCTCGAGGAGGATGTGCTCGGTCACCGACCGGCTGTCGTTCACCGGATCGGTGTTGGCCATGCAGGCCACGGCCGTGAAGCCGCCGGCCGCCGCGGCCAGGGTGCCCGTGCGCACCGTCTCCTTGTACTCCTGCCCCGGCTCGCGCAGATGCACGTGCATGTCGATCAGCCCCGGCGCGACCACCAGGCCCGCGGCGTCGAAGGTCTCGGCGTCCTTGGGTCTTTTGATCGCGCCGTCGAGCCTGGTCACCCGGCCGTCCTCGATCAGCAGGTCGAGCGCCTCGTCGAGGTCCTGGCTGGGATCGATCACCCGGCCGCCGTGGATCAGCAGCTTGGCCATCAGACGGTCTCCTCGTGCACGCCGGAGAGCAGGTAGAGGACGGCCATGCGCACCGAGACGCCGTGGGTGACCTGCTCGAGGATCACCGAGTAGGGGCCGTCCGCCACCTCGCTGGCGATCTCGGTGCCGCGGTTCATCGGTCCGGGGTGCATGATGATGACGTCGTCCTTGGCCGCCGCGAGGCGGGCGGTGGTGAGGCCGAAGAGCTGGAAGTACTCCTTGACCGACGGGAAGGCCATCCGCCCCTGCCGTTCGAGCTGCACGCGCAGCATCATGATGACGTCCGCGTCGCGGATCGCGTCCTCCAGCGTATAGGCCACCTCGACGCCCATCGCCTCCATCTCGACCGGCATCAGCGTGCGCGGCCCGCCAATCGTCAACCGGGCGCCCATCTTGTTGAGCAGATGGATGTTCGAGCGCACCACCCGGCTGTGCTCGATGTCGCCGAGGATAGCCACCTTGAGCCCGGCCAGCGTCCCCTTGTGGCGGCGGATGGTGAAGGCGTCGAGCAGGGCCTGCGTCGGATGCTCATGCGCGCCGTCGCCGGCGTTGATCACCCCCGCCTTGATCCGCTTGGCCAGCATGTGGGGGACCCCGGGGTGGGCGTGGCGGATGACCACCAAGTCCGGCGCCATGGCCTGGAGGTTGAGCGCCGTGTCGACCAGCGTCTCCCCTTTCTCCAGGGCCGAGCCGGAGGTCGAGAAGTTGATGTTGTCGGCCGACAGCCGCTTCTCGGCGATCTCGAAGCTCGAGCGGGTGCGGGTGGAGGCCTCGAAGAAGAGGTTGAGCACGGTCTTGCCGCGCAGGGTGGGGACCTTCTTGATCGGCCGGTCGCCGATCTCGCTGAACGACTCGGCGGTATCGAGGATCAGCTCGATCTCGGCCGGGGAGAGCTCGGCGATCCCCAGCAGGTCCTTGCGCTGCCAGCGGATGGGAGTTTCCGGCGTCATTTGGCGGTCGGCCGCTCCAGGATGCGCACCTGCTCCGTCCCATCGGTTGAGAGGAAGGAGACCTCGATGATCTCGCTCTGCGAGGTGGGGACCTTCTTGCCCACGAAGTCGGCCTGGATGGGCAGCTCGCGGTGGCCGCGGTCGATCAGCACGGCGAGTTGGACGATACGCGGGCGGCCGAAGTCGATCAGCTCGTCGAGCGCCGCCCGCACGGTGCGGCCGGTGTAGAGGACGTCGTCGCAGAGGATGACCGCGCAGTCGTCGATCGACCGCGGCAGATGGGTCGCCTTGACCTGCGGCTGCGGACCGACGGTCGAGAGGTCGTCGCGATAGAGGGTGATGTCGAGGATGCCGACGGGGAGCTTGACCCCTTCCATCCGCTCGATCTCGGCGGCGATCTTCTCGGCGAGCGGGACGCCGCGGGTGCGGATGCCGGCCAGGAGGACCGAGCCCAGGCTGCCGTGATGGCGCTCGGCGATTTCCCCCGCCATCCGGCGAATGATCCGGGCCATCTGCTTGGCGTCGAGGATCGTCGTCTTCGGCGTCAGGTTCTTGGCCATCGGCGGGAGGCTCTCCAGATCCGCGGCATCGTATGCCGGGGGCGGGGGGATGTCAATGAAAGCGAAGGAGCACCGCAGGCCGAGGAGCGGGAGTAGGGGCCTCCACGCTCCTCGGCACCACGACTGGCGGTCTAATGGCGGGCGTGGGCCTCCAACTGCCTCTGAACCTGGGGAATGGCGATCTCCAGGGTCTTGGCGGTGATCTCGAGCGCGCGTAGCGGCGAAGGGTCGTTGGGGCCGGGCCCGTCCCCCAGGGGGAGGACATAGATGTGCCCGTTCTCGATCACGAGCCAGACGTTCCCGAGCCTGGACAGGATTTGCAGGTGGGCCGCCTCTCGCGGCAGGTTTTCAATGGTGAACGGGGGCATGGATATCTCCTTTGCTGGGTGGTTTGTCGTTGGTCGTTCAGCGCTCTCACGCATCCTTCTGACCTCTTAGGCTCCCAGGCGGCGGCGTTCGTTACAGGCCACCCCTTCCAGGCATGAGGCCCGCCCGGGCTGGACACCTCGCCCCAATCCCCCTAAGATCTCCTCTCAGTCTTCAACCTTGGAATCGCGCACCGTATGGCCCGCAAGACCCCCGTATCTCCCAAGAAGCCTCCGGCCGAGGAGGTCCCCTTCTGGCGCCGCAACCGGCGGGAGCTGACGTTCCTCATCCTGTTCGCCGTGTTGCTCGGCGCCGGATTCAGCCTGATCTCGCTCAACTGGGTCAACGATCACGCGATCGAGCCCCTCACCGCCGGCATCGCCCGCGTGAGCGGCGCGGTGCTCAACTTCCTCGGCCAGCATGTCACGATGGCGGGGACGGTCATCCGCAGCCCGCGGTTCGCGGTGAACATCCGCAACGGCTGCAACGGGGTCGAGGCGATGCTGATCTTCCTCGCCGCCGTCCTCGCCTTCCCGGCCTCGTGGAGGTCGCGGCTGGCCGGGCTGGGGCTGGGGATCATCGCCATCCAGGTGGTGAACCTGATCCGCGTGGTGGTGCTCTTCCTGACCGGGGTCTACTTCCCGAAGATCTTCGACACCTCGCACACGGTGATCTGGCAGACCATCGTCATCCTGTTCGGCGTGATGCTCTGGATCTTCTGGGCGAACCGCTTCGCCGCGCCGCCCGCCGAGCCGGCCGCCTGATGGCTGCCGCGAAGGCCGCTCCGATCCCGCGCCCGAGCTGGGCCCTCCGGCTCGTCCGCAACGCCCTGTTCTGGATGATCCCGGTGGCCCTGCTCTGGCTGCTGGTGACGCCCGTCTACAACCGGTTCCTGCTGGGGAGCGCGGAGAACCTGGTCCGCCTCACGGAGTACCCGAGCGTGACGGACCTGCTGCGCAAGGACAACCACTTCGCCTACGTCTCACGGCGGGACTTCCCCCCCGCCACCAGCCTGGTCCACTCCTTCCGGGTGACGGACGTCCACTTCCACCTCATCATGCTCGGCGTGCTGTTCCTCGCCGTGCCGGCCATCCCCTGGCGGCGGCGTCTGGAGAGCCTCGGCTGGGCCTTCCTGATCACCATCTTCTTCGACATCTTCCTGATCTTCTTCCTGGTCAAGTTCACCTACGCCACGCAGCTCGGGCCCTGGAGCGCGGCCCACTACGGCGCCTTCTCCCGCAACTTCTGGGGGCTCACCTACCACGTGCTCGACCTGGCGTTCAAGTTCGCCCTCCCCTTCCTGCTCTGGGCGGGTTTCTACTACCAGGACCTGACGGCCGGAGCTCAGCACCCGGCCCGCGAGTAAGGCCCCCGCTTTCAAGGGCGGAGGGCGTAGACCCGCGCGTGAGGGTCCGCATAGACAGGCGTGAGCCAGCGCCGGAAGGCGTCATCCTCGGGGAACGGCAGGCCGCCGTTCTCGGTGACGAGGAGGTACTCGGCGCCGAGCCCGCGCAGCTTCCGGTAGAGGTCCTCCGGCCGTTGCACGCCGGAGAGCACGCGCGCGAAGCCCGCCGGGCCGAACCAGTCCCCCAGGAACCTGCCATGGGCCAGATAGGCCATGCTCTCGGCGTGCAGCGCCCAGACGGTGTAGGCGCTCCCCCGCGTGCGGTTGAGCCAGGCGATCGCGGGATAGAACGGCAGGCTCCGCGCGAGATAGCTCTCGCGCCCCGCCGCGGTGACCGGCAGCGGCCCCTGCTTCCGCATCCGGTAGCCGGCGTAGAGCCAGCCGGGCAGGAAGCAGAGCAGACAGAGGGCCGCCATCGCGCGCTTGGGAGCCCGGCCGTCGAAGGCGAGGGCCAGCGCTGCCGCCACGGCCACGCCGGCCAGGGGGAGGACCGGCTCCAGATAGCGCCCGTCCGGTGGCAGGAAGGTGAAGACGAAGGCATAGATCCCGGCCACCAGCAGCGCCGTCCTCACCCACCGGTCGCGTACGGCTCCGAAGAGCAGCAGGGGGATGGCGGGCAGATAGAGCGGCGAGAAGGGGGGCTGCTGGTTGTAGAGATCCCGCCGGAAGACCAGGTCCCAGGGCAGCCGGAGCCAGTGCAGCCAGTGATCGCCATGGGGCTGTTGCGGCGCGGGCACCTTCGTGGGGGCCCACAGGTTGGCGCCGAAGACACCGGGCAGGAAGGGGAAGAGCGGGTTGCCGCTGAAGGCGAGGATGCGCAGGTACCACGGAGCGAGGAAGACGAGGGCGGCCGCGCCGAACAGAAGGCTGTCCCCGAGCCGCGCCGGCAGGGGCCGGCCGCGCCCACCGGCCAGGAGCACGCCGAGCCCCGCGACCCCTAAGAAGAAGAGGCCGAGGTACTTGACGTCGCACGCCGTGGCTACGAGCACGGCGGTCAGGATCAGCCACCCCCGCCCGCCTCCGGAGCGCCAGCGGTCCAGGGCATAGAGCCCGGCGGTGACGAACAGCGTGAGCCCCGCCTCGATGTAGCCGGTGCTCGCGAGGTAGACCACGATCGGATTGCCCAGGAAGAGGGCCGCGGCGAGCCACCCCACCCAGGGGCTGTCCGGAAACCTCCGCCTCCCCCACTCCAGGGCCAGCGCCGCGCTCACCAGGGTCATCAGGAGCTGGACGCCGTGGGCCGCGACGTCGGGCCCGAACAGCATCACCGCCGCGAAGAGGATCTCGTTGACCTGCGGGAAGACCGGCACGCGGCGGTCGAGAAGGTAGGGCACGCCGCCGGACTCCACGAAGGCGCGGGCGAACGGCAGGTGGTAGAGCGTGGCGTCGAACGCCGTGGGCGGATAGAGGGCGAGGAGGATCAGAGGGGTGATCGCGGCCAGCGCGATGAGCGCGATCCCCCATCTCCAGCCCGGCCGGAGATCCTGGACGAGCTCGCGCCACGCGGGAATCCCCAACCCATGGATGGCCGCCGCGAGCAGCAGGACCGGCACCGGCCGCAGGAGGTGCGCCAACCCGAGCAGTAACAGGAGGTGAGCGATCAGCCCCAGCCCCAGCGCCGTCGAGACCGCCCACCGCTCCAGGCGGCCGGCGGTCTCGATCCCCAGGAAGGGCCAACGCGTCGCCGTCCGCCCGAGGACATACGTGGTCAGCCCCAGCCCCAGGAGCGGGAGCAGGAACCCGAAGACCAGGCGGGCCGCTTCCAGGATCAACCTCCAGGCCTGTTCTGCGGAACCTGCTCGCAGCCGTTGGCGAACGGCGTGGCGCTGAAGCCGACGCTGTACTGCCCCTGGGCCTTCATGATCGTCTCCACCCAGGACTGCAGCACGTAGCCACCCACGTGCGGCGCGTTGAGCTCCAGGAAGAACCAGCCGAAGTTGAACGGCACCGGGAAGGCCGGCCCACCCACGTGGACCCGGTTCGCTTCAGCCCCGAAGGCGCCGGGAACCGGCCCCGGAGGCTGATATCCCGGTGGAACCGGGAAGAGCGGGATCGTCTGCGCATGCTCCTGCTCGTCGAAGGTGACCTCGCTGGCAAAGGCCAGCGGGAAGCCCGCTGGCTGCGTGCCGCAGGGGAAAGGCTTCACGACCTGGCCGCTGTCGCGCCACACCAGCACGTCCGTGCCGCCGGAGAACGCGCCTCCGTTCACGTACCGCGAGCCCCAGGTGGTCGGCAGCGGCTGCCGGTTGTCCACGCCGGACATCCCGACATAGCGGCCGTAGAAGGTGAGGTCCCCCTGCTTGAAGGCGCCCGGGAAGGCCTTGATGCGCACCAGGTTCTCGCCGTCCGAATACTTGTTGTCCGGGTCGACGTAGAAGTAGTCCCCCCAGAGGACGTTGTCGTTGGTGGCGATCCCCCCGGGCCCGAAGTACCCGGAATCGCCCGGGGCCAGCGGAGCGCACGCGCTGACCGTGTCGACCGTGACGTACCCCCGCAGCCGGCCGTCCCCCAGATTCTGCCCGGCGCAGCCGTTGAGCACGGCCGAGAATTGGCCGCTGTGCGCGGCGCGCAGATGGGCCACGAAGGCGGCCGGGAGAGCCGGCGGCGGCAGCGCCGAGCAGCTCGCGAAGTTGATGTCCTGCGAGTACGGCCCCTTCGGGCTGATCGTGTCAATGGGGTCCTGCCCCGCCGAGGCCGTCTGCGGCAGGTTACCGTTGAAGAGATCGCGCAGGTTGATCGTCTGCACGTCATAGCCGGTCAGGTAGACCGGGAAGCTGAAGGTGGCGACCCCCAGGTCGGTCCAGACGGTGACGTTGGCGAGCACCGCCACCACCGAGGCGTTGTTGATCGAGAACAGCGTCGTCAACCCCGTGGGGCTTCCGGGATCGACCTCGAAGTAGGGCAGCAACAGGGTCGCCGCCGGGCTCAGGCCCACCGTACACTTTTCGTCGCCCCGGGCCGGCGCGGCCAGGAAGACCAGGAGAGCCAGGGAGAGGAGAGGAAGGCGGGAGGCCGACCTCCACTGCACGAGCTTCTCGAACAGCCGATCCATGGGTCGCCTCCTCGGGAGAGAGGATCGTTTATGTGTTTTCACCATATCACCATGAAAAGACTAGGCGCAAGAGCCAATTTGCACGCTTTACCACGAAGAGGGAAAAAATGCCACATCTAGTGGCGTCCCCTTCCCCTACCCCATCCACTTGTGGTCGCCGGTCCCCTCTGCTAAGCTGACTCCGGTCGCTGGAATGACTCCTCCCAGATAGCCCATGCTAAAAGTCGAACGCCTCCAGATCTCCGGTTTCAAGTCCTTCGTCGATCCCGTGGAGGTCCGCTTCGCCGGTGGCATCACCGCCATCGTCGGCCCCAACGGCTGCGGCAAGAGCAACCTCTCGGAAGCGATCACCTGGGTGCTTGGCGAGCAGAGCGCCAAGAGCCTGCGCGGCGGCACCATGGAAGACGTCATCTTCAACGGCTCCGACAGCCGGAAGCCGCTGGGGATGGCCGAATGCGTCCTGACCCTGCGCACCGACCTCTCCTTCCCCGGCGCCGAGGACGGCCGGATCGTCATCGGCCGGCGGGTCTTCCGCGGCGGCGAGGGGCAGTACCGCCTCAACGGCAAGGTCACGCGTCTCAAGGAGGTCAAGGACCTGCTGATGGACACCGGGCTCGGCATCCGGGCCTACTCCGTCATCGAGCAGGGGAAGATCGGCATGATCCTCTCCGGCAAGCCCCAGGAGCGGCGCAAGCTGATCGAGGAGGCCGCCGGCATCACCCGCTACAAGGCGCGCAAGAGCATCGCCGAGATCAAGCTCCAGGAGGCGATGTCGAACCTCCTGCGGCTCGACGACGTGATCTCCGAGGTCGAGCGGGCCCTGCGCTCGCTCAAGCGCCAGGCGAGCGCGGCCCGCCGCTATCAGGAGAAGGAGAAGGAGTACCGCCAGCTGCTGGAGGCCGTGCTCCTCGGCCGCTGGGCGGCGCTGTCCGCCCGCCTCGCCGAGCTGAAGGGCCGCATCGAGGACGCCACCTCCCGCGAGGCCGCGCTGGCCGCCGATCTCCATCGCGACGAGGCCGCCCTCGTCGCCGGCCGCGAGCGGCTGGACGAGCTGGCCCGCCGCATGGCCGAGCGCCACCAGAAGGTCGCCGAGCTGGGCGCCATCATCGAGGGGCGCCAGGAATTCCTCAAGGCCAACCGCCAGACCGTACAGGAGCTGGGCGAGCGGGCGGCCCAGGGGCGGGCCCTGGCCGATCGCCGCGAGACCGAGATCGCCACCCATAGCGAGGCCCTGACTGAGCTCGACGAGAAACGCCTGGAATTGTCCGGCGAGCGCGAGCAGGCCGCCGCCGCCGTGGACGAGGACGAGCGCCAGATCGCCGCCGCCGAGCGCGACCTCAAAGCTGTGGCCGCCCGCGTCGACGGCTTCCGCTCCCAGATGCTCGCCGCCGCCGCCGAGATCAACGCCGCCCGCAACCGCGTCCAGCAGGCGCAGATCGAGCAGGAGAAGGGCAACTTCCGCCGCCACCGCATCGACCAGGAGATCGCCCAGCACGCCTTCGAGGTCAAGCAGGCCGCCGAGGTCCTGGAGATGTCCCGCTCCAAGGTCGCCGGGACCGAGTCCGCCCTCGACGCCCGCGCCGAGGAGGCCGAGAAGGTCGCCGAGTCTCTCGAATCCACCCTCCGCCGCGAGGCCGAGGCGTCCGAGAAGAAGCGCTCGCTGGAGAACCAGCTCTCCGGCGCCCGCCAGCGCCAGCGCATCCTTGCCGAGCTCTCCCGCGCCCACGCTCAGCGCCGCGCCGCCCTGGAGAAGGCGCTCGCCTCGGCCGGCATCGACGTCCCCGTCTACCTCGCCAGCCAAGCCAAGGCGGTCGAGGGGTGGGAGCGGAGCCTCGACATCTACCTGGGGACGCTCGCCGACGCCGTCGTCCTCGATCCCGGCGAGAGCGCCCGCGGCCTCGCCCAGGCGCTCGCCGGCCGTTCCGCCGCCGTCCTCATCGAGCGTCAGACCGGCACGCACGAGGCCTGGCCGGTGGTGGACGATCCCGCCGTCGTCCTCTCGCTCGCCGAGGCCCTGGGGCTCTCCGACGACCTCGCCGCCGCCCTCCCCCCCGCCTTCCT
>DASXJP010000456.1:0-11559 GCA_036497345.1 Thermoanaerobaculia bacterium | reverse complement strand
GTGAGCTCGGCCAGAGACGAGGCCGCTCCCACTCGGAGACTGAATTCCGTGAGCTCCTCAATCGAGCCGATCGCGTCCACCCGTCGGAGGATTGTCTCGGGCAGGGGGCCGAAGCGCCGTTCGAGGTCACGCAGGAGGATCGTACGGGCCTTCGAGAGCGCCTCCTGACGTTCTCTCTCCATTCCTTCCTGCATCCACTGGTCGGACCAACTGAAGCCGCTTTCAGCAAGCATCCTCTGGATCTCCTCAAGGTCGAGATACTCGGGAAACCTCACGCCGCGAATCCGCGACGGGAGCAGAACCCGCAACACCCACAGGGCGAACGATCGTCTCACCCCCTCCAGACCCGGCTCGCGCAACCGCTCCGACGTCCTGAAGACCCGCTCCATGGCCTCCGTGCCCCGGCTCTTCTCCAGCCGGACCATCACCGCCGCCAGGTTGCGCAATGGCTCGAGCTCCGAGTCGGCCATCCGCATCTCGTCCAGCAGACAGTAGCGGAGCTGGGGCCGGTACTTCTCCAAGCCACCGGGAACCTCCTCGATCAGCTCCGAGACCTCCCGGGCGGCGCCCCAGGGCGCGTATCCATTATAGAGAACCAGCGGCAGAACGGGAGGCAGCTTGCCCGAAGGAGTGATCTCTCCCCGCTTGAGGAGATCCTGGTAGAACAGCCCCAGGTAGACCATCATGCGCAACGCCATCGAGGAGTCGACGGTCGATTGGAATTCCATCAGGAGATAGACATAGAGGACGCGGTCGTCCTTCCAGCGGAGCTTCCAGACGCAGTCGCTCTCCCGGGGCATCAGATTGGGAGCGACGTAGTTGCCGGGGACCTTCTTCAGGGTGGAGAAGTCGAGGTCCCGCACCCAGTCCTCGTGGACGAAGCCGCGGATCAGATCCTCGACCATCTCGGGATGAGAGAAAAGAAGCTTGTATCCGGAATCGTGCTCCGCCACCGCGCCTCCGTTCGACATGCCTCGAAAGAAAGGGGCATTCTTACAAGGAACGATGGGGGACGCAAGAGGCACGGTCAGGCCGGGCGGGATATCCTCTGGAGCCCGCCATGGCCGCAGACCCCCATCCCCAGACCGACCTCCTCTACGCCCCCCACGGCGAGCCGGGACGCTTCTTCAACCCCTGGGCGCCGCCGTTCAACAACCGGTTCCTCGACCTGCTCCGGTGGCAGCTCTCCAGGAACAAGGGCTACGACAAGAGCGTCCCGCCCCGGATTCCGGTGGTGGCGAACGACGGCGCGTATCTGAGGGACCGGGGGCAGCCGGATTCGGTGACCTGGGTGGGGCATTCGACGTTCGCGGTCCAGGACGGCGGGGAGGTCTTCCTCACCGACCCCCACTTCGGCCCGCGGGCGCTGCTCCCCAAGCGGAAGAGCCCGCCGGGCATCCCCCTGGAGGCCGTGCCGCCGGAGGCCTTCGCCGTCCTCTCCCACAACCACTACGACCATCTGGACGACTGGAGCGTGCGCCGTCTGCCGGCGTCGATCCAGTGGTTCGTCCCCCTGGGGCTCGCCGGATGGCTCGGTGAGCGCGGGCGCCGGGCCGTGGAGCTCGACTGGTGGCAGAGCGTCCGCCACGGCCGGTGGACCCTCACCTGCCTGCCCGCCCAGCACTGGTCGAACCGCTTCGGCGTGGCCCGCAACGCCACCCTCTGGTGCTCCTGGCTGCTCGACTCCGGGAGCCGGCGCTACTACTTCGCCGGGGACACCGGCTACTTCCACGGCTTCGCCGAGATCGGGCGGCGGCTCGGGCCGATCGATGTCGCCTTCCTCCCCATCGGCGCCTACGAGCCCCGCTGGTTCATGCGCTCCCAGCACGCCGATCCCGAGGAGGCCTACCGCGCCTTCCTCGACCTGGGCGCGCGGACGATGATCCCCATGCACTGGGGTTGCTTCGACCTCACGGACGAGCCCGTCGACCTCGCTCCCAAGGTCCTGGCGGAGGTCCTGGACCGCATCGGCGCCGACCGCGGCCAGGTGCGGACGATGGCGGTGGGCGAGCGCTGGCTGAACGGCTGAGACGGTCGTGCCATCTTGCACCGATACCGCTAGTCGACGCCCGACGCCTTTCCAGTGCATCGATCCTCAGAAATCTTGCGCCAATATGTCCCCACATTGCCGCAAGAAGAATCGACATCGCCGCAAGGTGGCGCCATATTGCGATGGGGAGGAGATAAATTGCTGCAAGATCGCTCTTCTTCGCGATACAACGAAGAGAAAATGGTGCAAGGCGACCCCGTATCGCCCCTTCCCGCATCGAAAAGAACGCAACACCGCACCATCTTGCGGCAAGATTAAAGTTTATCGCGACAATATCTAGCTGTCGAGGAGCAGACTGCGCCGATATTGCTGCATGAAAAACCGATCTTGCAACAAAATGGCGCCGAAGATAGGCGAGATCTCCGGAAGGGGAGGGGCGAAAGGGTCATCTCGCGACAATGTCTGCATGCGACGCATCAACGCAAGCCTGCAATGCGGCAGTGAAAGCCGCTGTTCGCTTGCGGCCGGCGACGATCCGGCTGTGGTACAGTCGGGCCTCCCGCAGCTTGGGGCAGCACGCATGGGTACGACGAGATCCTTGGCGCAGCAGCAGCTTCCGCGTGACTCCAGGCGCTCCGCGCCCGAACGCAGCCGGGCGGGCCGTCCCGTCCCGGGGCGGCCAGTGCAATTGGAGCTGTTCGGGCTCCGTCCGGTTCCAGTCCCCACGTTTCCGCCCCTGCCGGCGGCGCCGGGCGATCCCAACGCCCTGCGGTTCCACCTCCTGCGCCGGCTCAACCGGCTCACCGGCGGCCGCCTCCGCTCCCTGGAGCTGACCGACAACCGGCGCACCATCCTGAGCGTCCGCGCCGGACGGCTGGGAGGGCGGGCGCCTCTGGAGCTGCGCATCCACCACTCCTTCACCGAGGCGCCGGAGGAGGTGCTGCGGGCGGTGGCCACGTTCGTGGAGAGCAAGCGGGGGAGCGACCAGGCCCGGGAGGCGCTGACGCTCATCCGCGAGCACTTCACCGTCCATCGCCAGACAGCCCGCATCCGCAAGCTGGTCCTCGAGCCGGTGGGGGTGGCACTCGACCTGCGCGAGGTCTTCACCGATCTGAACGAGCGCTATTTCGAGGGGCGGCTGGCGGCGGGGATCACCTGGGGGAAGTCGTCGGTCTCCTCCCGCTGCGGGCGCCGCCGGGGCGCCAGCCTGCAGCTCGGCAGCTATTCGTATGAGGACCGGCTGATCCGCATTCATCGCGTCCTGGACCACCCCGAGGTGCCGCGCTACGTGGTGGAGGCGGTGGTCTTCCACGAGATGCTCCACGCCGACATGCCCCCGGAGATCCGCGGCGGCAAGCGCCTCTTCCACACCCCCGAGTTCCGCCGCCGCGAGCGCCGGTACCGGAACCTCACCCGGGCCGAGCGCTGGATCGGCGAGAACATGCCCGCGCTCCTGAAGGTCCGGGCGGCGATGGGGAAGAAGGCCGGGCGGCGGTAGCCCCCTGGGACCGCCGGCGTCCTCGCCGGCCCAGCTTCTCCTTGCCTCCAAGCCCTTCTTCTGCAACAATTCCCGCAGCGTTCTGAAAGAAAAAGCGGTCTGACCTCCGGAGCTGCAGCAAACCCGACGTGCCGATTCTGAAGCGCGAAGTCGATCTCTCCCCCTCGCACCTGTTCGAGCTGTCGGCGGCGGAGCACCCCTGGTGGGTGGCCTACGTGCGCAGCCGTCAGGAGAAGGGGCTGGCGCGCCATCTGGCCGGGCACGGGGTGGGGTTCTACCTCCCCCAGGCCGAGAAGCGGACGCGGCGCGCGGGGCGGACGTTCGTCTCCAGCCTGCCGCTGTTCCCGGGCTACCTCTTCTTCCGGGGCCCGGCCGAGGCGCGGCGGACCGCCCTGCGGAGCGATCTCATCGTGGAGATCCTGCCGGTGAGCGATCAGACGGGGCTGGACGCCGAGCTGCGCAATCTCCGGCTCCTCCAGGAGGCCGGGGTGCCGCTCGTCTCCCACCCGTATCTGGGGCCGGGAGACGAGGTGGAGGTGGTGGACGGGCCCTTCCGAGGGGTGACCGGCACGGTGCTGCGGGAGAAGGGCCCGTTGCGGCTGGTGGTCTCCGTGACCTTCCTCCGGCAGGCGGTCGCCGCCGAGCTCGACCGCGAGGCCGTGACGCCCCTGCGGCGCCGCTTGGCCGCGGCCGGCTAGAGCTTTCCGGGCGCCCAGGAGGCGCTCAGCCCCTCGGTGTCTCGCCGATGTACACCGAAGGGGGCGGAGCCTGCCCGGGACCTTGCAACCGATCATGAAACCCCGACGCGATCTCGTCTTCGTCTCCGCCGGCCTGGGATTGGACGGCGGCGGGCGGGCCCTGGCCGGCCGTCTGCTGGCCGGCGGGTGCGCTCGTTTCGCGCGCGAGCGCGGGCTCGGCTTCGAGCTCCTGACGCTCGACGGCAGCGAGCTTCCCGAGGAGGAGATCCCCGTCCAGGGCTTCGCGGGAAACCAGAGAGCGCTCGCGTTGGAGGTCTGGAAGCGCCAGGTGAGGGACCGCGGGGCGGCCTACGTCTTCGATCTCTTGGGGCTGGCGCGGACGCAGAGCTATCTGCCGGCGCCGTTCCGCGCGCCCTATCTCATCCCCCTCTACGGGATCGAGGTCTGGCGGCCGCTCGGATGGGACCGCCGCCGGGCGCTCGCCCACGCCACGGTGGTCTTCGCCATCTCGGCCCACACCCGGGAGCGGGCTAAAGCCTTCGTCCCCGGCCTGAACGGCGCGCCCGTCCTGCCGCTGGCCCTGGAGGAGCGCCGGCCCGAGGGAGCGGTGGACGCGACCCTGCTCGGCCGTCTCGGCCGCGGCTTCTTCCTGATCGTGGGCCGCATGGACCCCCGCGAGCGGTATAAAGGTCACGATCAGCTCCTGGAGGCGCTCGTGCGAGTCCCGGACGCCCGGCTCGTGGTGGCTGGGGACGGCGGCGACCGCCCCCGTCTGGAGGCGAAGGCGGCGGGGTTGGGGATCGGGGATCGCGTCCTCTTCACCGGCTTCACCAGCGAGGCGACCCTGGTGGAGCTCTACCGGCGTTGCGCGGCCTTCGTCATGCCGAGCCGCGGAGAGGGGTTCGGGCTCGTCTACCTGGAGGCGATGCGGGCCGGCAAGCCGGTGCTGGCCGCCCGCGGCAGCGCCGCCGAGGAGATCGTGGTGGACGGCGCGACCGGCCTCCTCGTCGATCCGGACGACCGCGAGGAGCTACGGGACGCCCTCGGCCGCCTGCTCGACCATCCCGGCGAGGCCAAACGGATGGGCGAGGCCGGCTTCGAGCGCTGGCGCAAGGAGCTCGGGATCGAGCGGTTCCGCGAGCGGCTGTGGCCTCTGCTGGAGAGGTTGATCTCCTGATGTGCGGCATCAACGGCATCCTCCGCCTCGCGGATTCAGCGCCCCCGGTCGACAGGGATGAGCTCCTGCGCACCCGCGACGCCATGACCGCCCGCGGGCCGGACGGCTGCGGGGCCTGGATCGCGGACGGCGGCCGGGTGGGCCTGGCCAGCCGGCGGCTGGCCATCCTCGACCTCTCGGAGGCCGGAGCCCAGCCCATGGCCTCGGCGGACGGCCGCTTCCGGCTGGTGATGAACGGCGAGATCTACAACTTCCTGGAGCTGCGCCGCGAGCTCGAGACCGAGGGGGTCTCCTTCCGGTCCCGCAGCGACACCGAGGTCGTGCTCGCCCTCTACGCCCGCGAGGGGACCGCCATGCTCTCCCGCCTGCGCGGGATGTTCGGGCTCGCGATCTGGGACGAGCGGGAGAGGACGCTGCTCCTGGCCCGCGATCCGCTCGGCATCAAGCCGCTCTACGTCTCGACCGCGGGCGGGTGCCTCCGCTTCGCCTCGCAGGTGAAGGCGCTGGAGCGGGGGGGCGCGATCGCGCGCGAGACCGATCCCGCCGGGGTGGCCGGCTTCCTCCTCTGGGGATCGGTCCCCGAGCCGTTCACGATCCGCAAGGCGGTGCGGGCCCTGCCGGCCGGGCATTTCCTGCTCGTCCGGGACGGCGCCCCAGGCGAGCCCGCGCCGTTCGAGGTCCCGCAGGTCGAGCCCATGGAGCCGGCCGCGGCGGTGGAGGATTCGGTGCGGGCGCACCTGGTCTCGGACGTGCCGGTGGCGGTGTTCCTCTCGGCGGGGCTCGATTCGGGCCTGATCGCGGCGCTCGCCCGGCGCCACCTGGCGGAGCCGCCGGCCACGTTCACGATCCGCTTCGACGCGCTGGAGGGGACGACTCACGACGAGGCGCCGCTCGCCGCCGAGGTGGCGCGGCGGCTGGGCACCCGCCACGTGGAGCGGCGGGTGGGCCGGGCCGACTGTGCGGATCTCTGGGAGGGGGCGCTCGCGGCCATGGATCAGCCGAGCATCGACGGCTTCAACACCTGGGTGGTGAGCCGGGCGGCCCACGAGGCGGGGCTGAAGGTGGTGCTCTCCGGGCTGGGCGGAGACGAGGCCTTCGGCAGCTACCCCTCGTTCACGGACGTCCCGCGGTTGGAGCGGATGGCGCAGAAGCTGAGACGGGTGCCGGGGCTCCCGGCGGTCTGGCCGTCCCTGGCAAGGCTGCTGTCTCCGGGACGCCCGAAGCTCCGCGGTCTCCTGCGCTACGGCCGCACGCTCCCCGGCGCCTACTTTCTCCGCCGGGGGCTGTTCCTCCCCGAGGAGCTCCCCGGCCTGATGGGCCGCGACGCCGCCTCCGAGGGGCTGCGGAGCCACGATCCGGTGGCGGACGCGGCGCGGACGCTCGCCGCGGGCAACGGCCGCGCCGCCGGCGCCTGGACGGCCGTCCACCTCCTGGAGAGCGCCCACTACATGCGCAACCAGCTCCTGCGCGACTCGGACTGGGCCTCCATGGCCTGGTCGGTCGAGCTGCGGGTGCCGCTGGTGGACGCCTGGCTCTACCGGCGGCTGGCCGCGAACGGGTTCGAGCCGGCGCGGAGCGCGGGCAAGGCGGAGCTGGTGCGGCGGGCCGCGCCGGAGCTGCCGGAGGCAATCCTCAGGCGGCCGAAGACGGGTTTCTACATCCCCGTCGCCGAGTGGATGCGGCCGGAGCTGGCCGCGAAACGGCCGGGCGAGCGGTCGCGGTGGCTGGCGCTGCGGGTGCTGGAGGCCTTCCGGTGAGCACCCCCCAAACCCTCGCCCCCTCCGTCGGTGAGGGCTCGGGCTGGATCTCCCGCTGGGTCCGCATCCTCGCCGCCTACTTCACGGCCCAGACCCTCACCCAGCTCGCCGGGATCGCGGCCGGGCTGCTGTTCGTCAACTTCATGCCGGTGCGAGACTTCGCCCTCTATACGCTGGCGTTCTCGGTGGTCAATTTCTTCAACTTCGTCACCGATCTGGGGAGCACCACCTCGCTGGTCTACTTCTTCCACCAGTCCCGCAAGGAGGGGAGCGATCCCGGGCCGTACGTCCGGGCGGTGCTGTCGCTGCGCCACGCCGCCTTCGCCCTCGGGATCGCGGGGGTCCTGCTGGCCTTCCCGCGCCTGGCGGAGGCCAAGGGGTTCGGTCTCCGCGAGGCGCTGCTGGCCACGGCCGGGATCGCGCTCTGCGTCTGGTTCCAGATCTCGCAGTCGCTGCGCGTGCTGGTGCTGCGGCTGACGGACCGCTACGGCCGGTCCTACCGGGCGGAGATGGCGGGCGGGCTGACCCGGCTGGCGCTCGCCGCGGCCCTGGTCGCCTCCGCCCTCCTCGAGTCCTGGCTGGGCGTCCTCTCCTCGGCCGTGGGATCGGCGGTGGCGGCCTTCGTGGCCCGCCCCGCCGCCGTTGAGCCGGACGCGCCGGAGGACCTCCGCCCCTACCGGCGCAGCGTCGTCCGCTACCTGCTGCCGACGCTGCCGAGCGCCCTCTATTTCGCCGTCCAGGCGCCGCTCACCGTCTGGCTGGCGGCCACCTTCGGCGCGACGCGGAACATCGCCGAGGTGGGGGCGCTCGGGCGGCTCGGCCTGCTGGTGGGGATCTTCTCCACCCTGAGCGGGGTGGTCTTCCTGCCGCGCCTGGCGCGCATCGCGGACGACCGGCTCTACCGCCGGCGCTGCCTCCAGTTCGGCGCCGCCCTGGCCGCCGTGGCGCTGGCGATGCTGGCGGCCAGCGCCCTGGCGCCCGGCCTCTTCCTCCTCCTGCTGGGCAAGCACTACGCGGGCCTCCGCCGCGAGCTGCTCCTGGTGGTGGCCGGAGCGGGCTTCAGTCTGCTCGACGGCTACGTGGTGAGCGTGAACCTCGCCCGCTCGTGGACCCGCTGGCAGGGGCTCGCCGTGGGGAGCCTGGTCGCCGTCCAGGCGGCGCTCGTGGCGGCGCTGCCGCTCTCCACCACGGCGGGCGTCCTCACCTTCAACCTCCTGGGGAGCGCCGCCGCGCTCGCCGGACAGCTCGCGATCCTGGCGATCGGATTCACCCGGCCGGCCTGGGTGCACTGGAAGTGAAGGTGGCCCACGTGACTCCCACCTGGTTCTCCCCCGAGTCGGCGCTCGGCGGCGGCGAGCGCTTCGCCGAGGAGCTGGCCCGCGCCATGGCGGAGCGGGCGGAGGTCAAGCTCGTCAGCTTCGGCCCCCGGGAGCTCCGCGAGACGCCGCGGCCCGGCTACGAGCGGGTGATCCTGAAGAGCTGGACGCGGGACCGCATGACGCCGTTCGCCCCCGGGCTGCTCGGCGAGCTGCGCGGCGCCGACGTCGTCCACTGCCATCAGTTCTTCGTGCTGCCCACGTTCCTCGCCGCCCTGATCGGCCGCCTGCGGGGGAGCCGGGTCTTCGTCTCCGACCTCGGCGGCGGCGGCTGGACGCCGGGCTATCAGATCGATCAGTCGCGCTGGATCGCCGCCCATTTGCCGCTCTCGGAGTACGCGGCCCGCCATCTCCCGCGCGGCCGCAACCGGCGCTACCGGGTGATCCACGGCGGCGTGGACCTGGAGCGCCACCCCATGCGCCCGGAGCTGGCGCACGACGGCTCGGCCGTCTTCCTGGGGCGGGTGCTGCCGCACAAGGGGATCCACTTCCTGATCGCGGGGCTGCCGCCCCAGATCCCGCTGCACGTGGTGGGGCCCACCCCCGATCCCGCCTATCTCGACCGCCTGCGCGGCCTCGCCTCGGGGGCCGCCGGAAAGGAGATCCATTTCCACGGCCCCCTCTCCGACGCCGAGGTGGTGGAGCGGCTGGGGCGGGCGATGGCCCTCGTCCACCCCACGCCGGTCGACGAGCAGGGCTCAGCGGGGGTGCACGAGCTGTTCGGCCTGGCGTTGGTCGAGGCCATGGCCCGCGGCTGCCCGGTGATCGCCTCGGACGCGGCGTCGCTCCCCGAGATCGTGACGCCGGAGGTGAACGGCCTGCTGGTGCCGCCGAACGATCCCGCCGCCATCGCCGGGGCGCTGGAGCGGCTGCGCGACGATCCGGAGCTCTGGGCGCGGCTGGCCCGCGGCGCCCGGCGGACCGTCGAGGAGAGATTCACCTGGGGCAAGGTGGTCGACCGCTGCCTGGCGGCCTACGCGGAGGCGGGGTGAGGATCCTCCAGATCGTCCCGCGCCTCCCCCCTCCCGAGGAGGGGGTCGGCAGCTACGCTCTCTGTCTGGAGCGGGCCCTGGCGGAGCACGGGATCTCCACGCATTTCCTGACCGCGGAGCCGCCGGAGGATAGAGGGCTCGCCCAGCGGCTGGCGGAGGCGGAGGCGGACGCCGTCCTGCTCCACTACGCCAACTACGGCTACCAGCGCCGCGGCTGCCCGTTCTGGCTGCCCGGGGCGCTGCGGCGCAGCGGGGCCCGCCGGCGGGTCACCGTGTTCCACGAGGTCTACGCCACCGGTCCCCCCTGGCGGAGCTCCTTCTGGACCCGGCCCTTGCAGCGGCGGATCGCCGCGGCGGTGGCACAGACGAGCGACGCCCTGATCACCAGCCTCGACCTCTACGTCCGGCGGATCGGCCCGGCCGCGGCGCCGGAGAAGACCTGGGTGACCCCCGTCTTCTCCACCGTGGGCGAGCCGCGGGAGGTCCCCCCGTTGAGATCCCGCGCGCGGCGGATGGTGATCTTCGGCGGCCGCGGCGCCCGCGGCCGGGCTTACGGCGAGACGCGGAGCGACCTTGTGGATGCCTGCCGGGCCCTCGCCGTCGAGGAGATCGTCGACGTCGGCCCTCCCCTGGAACAGCCGGTGGAGAGAGTCGACGGGGTCCCCGTGCGGCGGCGCGGCCTCCTGCCCGCCGCGGAGGTCGGTGCCCTGCTCCGCGATTCCCTGGCCGGCTTCGTGGCCTATCCGGCCTTCTTCCTGCCCAAATCGACCATCTTCGCCGCCTACTGCGCCCACGGCGTGCTGCCGATCCAGGCCTGGCGGCGGCGCTCCCCGGCCGGCGGCTCGGCCCCGGTCTGGAGCGGCGGCGATCCGCAGGAGACGGCCACGGCGGCCCGCGCCTGGTACGGCGGGCACTCGCTGGCGCGGCAGGTGGAGCGCTTCCGGGAGCTCCTGGCGGCATGAGGATCCTCATCTACTCCCCCGCCTTCCTGCCGAAGATCGGCGGTCTGGAGCTGAACACGGCCAACCTCGCCGGCGAGCTCCGGCGGGCGGGCCACGAGGTGACGGTGGTGACCACCACGCCGGGGAGCAGCCTGGATCAGGGCTACCGCGTGGTTCGCAATCCCTCGGCCTGGGAGCTCCTGCGCTGGGTCCGCTGGTGCGACGTGTTCCATCAGGCCAACGTCAGCCTGCGCGGCCTCTGGCCCCTGCTGCTGGTCCGCCGGCCCTGGGTGGTCTCCCACCATAGCTGGTACTGCCAGAGCGACGGCCGGATCACCTGGCGGGACCGGCTCAAGCGGCGGCTCCTCCGCTTCGCCGCCTCCTCGATCGCCGTCAGCCAGGGGGTGGCGAACGACCTCGCGACGCCGTCGGTGGTGATCCCCAACGCCTATCGCGACAACATCTTCCGGCGCCTGGAGGGGGTCGAGCGCTCGGCGGAGCTGGTGTTCCTGGGCCGCCTGGTCTCGGACAAGGGGATGGACATCCTCCTCGCGGCGATGGCCCTGCTCGCCGGGGAGGGGCTGCGCCCCCGGCTCGACGTGATCGGCAGCGGTCCCGAGGCGGTCCCCTTGCGGCAGCAGGCGGCGCGGCTCGGCCTCAACGGGCAGGTCCGGTTCCTCGGCGTCCGCACGGGGGAAGAGCTGGTGGAGATCCTGAACCGCCACCGGATTCTGGTCGTCCCCTCCCGCTACAACGAGCCGTTCGGCATCGTGGCGCTGGAGGGGATCGCCTGCGGCTGCCTGGTCGTGGGCTCCGCAGGGGGTGGCCTCAAGGAGGCGATCGGCCCCTGCGGCGACACCTTCCGCAACGGCGACGCGGCGGACCTCGCCCGCGTGCTCGGCCACCGGCTGCGGCACCCGGAGCTGGACGCCGCCTGTCAGGAGCTGGGTCCGGCCCACCTCGCCCGTCACTCCACGAGCGGGATGGCGGCGGCCTACCTGCGGGAGATGGAAGGCGCCATGAGAAAGGCCAGGCGATGAACGTCCGGCTCCTCGTCATCCTCGCCGGCGGCGCGGCCATGGTCTGGTCGTTCCGGCGCTGGCGCACGGCCCTGCAGCTCGCCCTGGTGC
>DASXJP010000455.1:0-6493 GCA_036497345.1 Thermoanaerobaculia bacterium | reverse complement strand
GTTAACATCGTGCAGCTTGCCATCGCTGATGTGGAGAAACGTCGGGATCGAGCCCCGGAGGTCCAGAAGCGTGTGCAGCTTGACGGCCGCCTTGGTCGATCGAAATGGCGCCCAGTCGAACAGGCTCAGGCACAGATCGATAGTGGTGGAATCCAGCGCATAGACGCTGGCATCGAGCTCGAGCACCGAAGGATCTTGCGCGTAGAGCGCTTTGGCGCGCGCGATCAGTCGCTGAGCCAGCGCATGATAGATGCGCCAGTCGCGACGCTCGAGTGCGTCGGCCAACGTCGAGCGCGCAGGCGGCGCCTTCATCCCCATGTGGAACAGCTTGGTTTGGTTGGCGGCCAGACAGGCCTCGATGTCGCGCAGCGATTCGCGCCAGGTGAGTTGCGCGAAGGCCATGACGCGGAACAGCTCGGCACAGGTCAGAGTGCGCACGCCCGCGTCGCCCTTGTGCCGGTCGACGATGCGTCCGAAAGTCTTCCATGGCACGAACTCCATTACCTGTGCGAACAGCGTCTTGCCCACATTCATGCGTCACCTCGGGTCGGTCCAACCCGAAAGCATCGCAAATTGACCCCCCGGAGTTCAAATCGTGGACACCCCTGAGTCGCCCGAAACTATAGTCAATGCTGGCTTTACGGTCGGCAGACAGCAAATAGACCGGACACTAGTGTCTTGGATCATGGACTTGAGGTATACACCACTCTGTCCTGCCCGCGGTGTCAATAGGGAGTGCCGAGGCGGCCGGAATCCGGCGTCCGTTTTACAGAAGAAACGAAATGGTGGAGCAGAAGGGACTCGAACCCTCGACCCCCACGTTGCGAACGTGGTGCTCTCCCAGCTGAGCTACTGCCCCACGGTGCGGGAGGCGGGTATTGTACTCGGGGACCCTTCCGGGGGCAAGGCTGGAGGTTTTTCCCGGGTTTGGGCGGTCTCCAGCAGGCCGGCCACGGTGAGGTCGCCCAGGGTGCGGTCGCGGACGGCGGCGAGCTCGCTGATCTCCTCCTGGAGGCGGGCGGCGATCTCCCCTCCCACCAACTCGGCGCCGCGCCGGGCCCGATGGTCGTAGGCGGCCAGCACCTCCTCGACCCGGATCTCCTGCGGGTCGGCGGTCAGGGCATAGCCGTGATCCCCCACCACCTGGAGGGGGCCCTGGACGGTCAGCGGCCTCAGGATGCGCTCCAGCTCCGTGGTGGGCAGGCACATGCGGTCGGCCAGCGCCTCGCGGGAGAGCGGCGGCTTGCCCTGGTTGAAGCGCCGGGCGATCAGGGTCAGGGTGGCGAGCCCCACCCAGGCCGCCTGCACCGGCGGGTGGCGGCGCAATCCCCGGGCGAGCAGGGCGAAGTGCTGGGCCGTGTAGGTCGCCACGGCCCCGAACAGGATGATCGTCCAGGTGAGATCGAGCGAGATCATGAACAGCAGCGCGAAGGCGTAGCTGCCGTAGACGATGCTGACGTTGCGGAAGACCTCGACGTAGGAGCCGAACCCCTCGCGCAGGATCTCCAGCAGGATGGCGGTGAGCAGCCCCCCGGCCAGGGCGTTGCGCAGGCGCACGCTGGTGTACGGGACCCGCCAGTAGAGCAGGGTGAGCCCCACCACCGTGGCCAAAAATGGCAGCACGTTGAGCAGGAACGACTCCTGGAGCACCCTGCGGAAGGCCGGGCTCTGCCGCAGCACCAGCAGGCTGGAGAAGGTCGCCCCGATCAGCAGCGGCCCCCAGAAGATCAGCAGCACGTAGGAGACCAGCCGCGCCCGCCAGGGGCGCCGCCGCGACACGTTCCAGATCTTGTTGAAGACCTCCTCGACGGTCACGAAGAGGTAGAGGGTGGTGAAGAAGAAGGCGATCACCCCCACGCCGTGGATGGTCTCCGCCTGGTCGAGGAACTCGGCGATGGCGTCCACCACGCTTTTATCGGAATAGGGGAGGATCTGGACGAAGATCTCCAGGCTCCGCTGCGGATACTGGCTGAACACCCGGGCGCCGATGAACGAGAGGGCGGTCAGCAGCGGGATCAGCGAGAGGACGGTGACGAAGGCGAGGGCCGAGGCGGTGAGGAGGACCGAGTCCTCGTAGGTGACCCGGAAGGCGAGGTGGAAGTAGCGCGCCAGCTTGCCGGGGAACGACGGTCCGCCGTCGTCGCGGCGCACGGGCATGCGCGGCCGGGCGACGTGGGTGGCGTCGAGGTCTACCACGGGAAGGAGTCTCCGGTCAGGGGGAGCACGGGCCGGGGCCAGCCGAGCTCGTCGGCGATGGCCGCCGCGAGCGCCTTGCGGGCCGGGTCCTCGCCATGGTTGAGGAAGATCCGTTGCGGCGGCGTGGACAGGGCCCGGCACCAGCGCAGCAGCTCGTCGCGGTCGGCGTGGGCGGAGAGGCTCGAGAGCTGGTGGATGTGCGCCTTCACCCACACCGTCTGGCCCTGGATGGCGACCGTCTCGGCGCCGTCGAGCAGGGCGCGCCCGCGGGTGCCCTCCGCCTGGTAACCGGCGAAGACCACGGAGCTGCGCGGGTCTCCCAGGCGGTGGAGGAGGTGGTGGACCACCCGGCCGCCGTTCGCCATGCCGCTGGAGGCCACGATCACCGCCGGCTCGCCGCGGGTGTTGAGGGCCTTGGACTGGTCCACCGTGCGGCAGCGCTGGAAGCGGCCTTCCCGCAGGGGATCGACGGCCAGGGCGTCGAATTCCTCGTCGTGCTCGCCCTCGGCCTGGTCGTAGAGCTGGGTGGCGTTGATCGCCATCGGGCTGTCGAGGAAGACGGTGGCGGGATCGAGCCGGCCGGCCTCCACCAGGCGCGAGAGGTGGTAGAGGATCTCCTGCGTCCGCCCCAGGGCGAAGGCGGGGATGATCACCAGGCCGCCGCGGGCGTAGGTCTCGGCGATGACCTTCCCCAGCGCCTCGGTGGCGTCCTCCTGGGGGTGACGGCGGTCGCCGTAGGTCGATTCGAGGAGCAGGGCGGCGGGGGGCACGGGGGGCGGCTCGGGGTCTTTGAGGATGGGGACGCCGTAGCGTCCCACGTCCCCCGAGAAGCACCAGGTGCGCGCCTCGCCGTCGCTCCCCTTGCCGGTGACCTCGACGCTCGCCGCGCCCAGCAGGTGGCCGGCGCGCGTGAAGCGGAAGCGGACGCCGGGGAAGAGCTCCCTCTCCTCCTCGAAGGGGACGGTCCGTAGGAGCTTGAGGGTCCGGCGGGCGTCCTCTTCGGTGTAGAGGGGCTTGGGCTCGGCGTGGCGGCTGTACCCCTTGTGGCGGGCGTAGCGGGCCCCCTCCTCCTGGAGCTGGGCCGCGTCCTGGAGCACGAGCGAGATCAGCCCCCGGCTCGGCCCCGTGCAGTAGATCGGCCCCGAGTACCCCTCGGCCACCAGGCGCGGCAGAAGCCCCGTGTGGTCGAGATGGGCGTGGGTCACCACCACGGCCGCCAGCTTGGCCGGCGCATAGGCGAACGGAGCCCAGTTCCGCTGCTCCAGCTCGTCGCTCCCCTGGTACATGCCGCAGTCGATCAGCACGCTCCGCTCCCCCCAGTCGAGCCGGGTGGAGCTGCCGGTGACCACGCCGCAGGCGCCGTGGAAGGTGACGGTGGCCATAGGTGGGGGATCTTAGCACCGGGGCCCGGGCGCCCCCAGGGCACGAATCCTGCTACATTTACCTCTCGTCACTTCTGCCAGAGCATCGGCAGACCCTTATTCCCATGCTTATCCAGGAGGCCAGCCATGGCTGACATCAAATCAGAGATCGAAGACGGCGTCGATTCGGCACGCGAGGCGGTGACGGATGGCGTCGAGACGGCGCGCAAGCGGTTCCAGAAGCTGGGCGATCAGGCCCAGGACCGCTACAAGAAGGTGTCCGACGACGTCCGCAAGGGCGCCGAGCGCGCCTCCCACCACATCCGCCGGGGAGCCGAGCGGGCCCGCGAGACGTATGACGACGTGGCCGAGAGCGCCCAGAAGTCCTATGAGCGCGTGCGCTCCGAGGCGGGCAACCTGTCGCGCGAGGTGAGCCTCTACGTGCGGGACAACCCGGCCAAGGCCCTGCTGATGGCCGCCGGCGTCGGTTTCCTGCTCGGGCTGGTCGTCCGCGGGCGCGGCGACCGGGACGACGAGGAATAGAGAGCCTAGACAAGGAGGGTGACGATGGAGCTGCGGGAGCGCGAATCGATCGTCGAGGAGCTGATCGACGAGCTCATCCCCGAAGGGCTGGACTGGCAGCGGCTGGTGGTGCGGTACCCGATCCCGTCGCTGCTGGTGGCGGCGGTGGGCGGTTTCTACGTCGGCCGCAAGCACGGGCCGGAGATCCTGAAGGCCCTCTCCGGGATCGCGGCGGCCGAGGTGTCGCGCCACGTCAGCCATCTCGTCGATTACCAGGGTGAGTAGGAGACCGGCCGCCTGCGCGCCATCCTCCATATCTCCGACGTCCACTTCGGGCCGCCGCACCTCCCCCAGGTCTCCGCGGGGGTGATCCATCTCGTCGAGCGGCAGCGGCCCGACTTCGTGGTGATCTCGGGCGACCTGACCCAGCGGGCCAAACCGGAGCAGTTCCGGCAGGCCCGCGCCTTCGTCGACCGCATCGAGGCGCTCGGCGTGCCGACGCTCACCGTGCCGGGCAATCACGACGTGCCGCTCTACCGCGTCTGGGAGCGGATCTTCAACCCCTACGGCTGCTACCGGAAGTATTTCAGCCCGGAGCTGGAGCCGCTCTACCGCGACGAGGAGCTGCTGGTGGTGGGGATCAACACCGCCTTCGGCTGGACGATCAAGGACGGCCGCATCACCCTCCGGCGGCTGCTGGAGGTGGAGAAGGTCCTGCGCGCGACCCCCGACGAGGTGCTCAAGGTGGTGGTGGCCCATCACCACCTGATCCCGCCTCCCAACTTCGGCACCCAGGAGGTGCTCGCCAACGCCTACGAGGCGATCGACCTGTTCTCCAGCGCCGGGGTGGACCTCATCCTCTCCGGGCACCTCCACCAGGCCTACATCGGGAGCTCCGAGGAGTTCTACCCCAAGGGGCGGCCGCCGGTGGTGATCCTCCACTCGGGGACGACCACCTCGAACCGCGGCCGCGGAGGGGAGCGGGAGGCGAACACCTGCAACTGGATCGAGGCGGACGGCAAGTCGATCGTGGTCTCCCACTACCGCTGGCACCACAAGCTCGACCGTTTCGCCGAGCACAGCCGGCACTGGTACCCCCGGCAGGAGCTCGTGCCCTACACCCTGGAGGGATTGGAGGCTCCAGGCCGGAACGCCGAGCCGGTCCCCGCCCGTCCCCCCGCCGCGCCGACGGCTACGATATGATCCTTTTTTGAGCCTGGAGGGTAGCTGATGGCTGAAGCCGAAGAGTGGGAAATCGTCAAGATCGTAGGCAGCGAGGAGGAGGCCACCGTGGTCGTCGGCTTCCTGCAGAGCAGCGGCATCGAGGCCGAGGCGGAGTCCCTGTTCGCGAGCGAGTTTCCGACGACCGACATCGGGGAGCTGGCGACGGTGAACATCCGCGTCCCCCCGGACCGCGCCGAGGAGGCCCGCGCCCTGCTGAACCAGCGCGAGGACGTGGAAACCGGAGAGGAGGGGGAGATGGCCGGGGAGCCGCTGCCGGGCGAGGATGGTGAGACGGGTCTGCCGATTACCGAGGACGAGGGGCCGCCGGGGCCGGAGTAATCATGAACGCCTTGGACGGCGGCCATCTCGTCGGCCGCTACCGCATCCTGAGATTCCTGGGCGCCGGCGCCATGGGGGAGGTCTATCTCGCGGAGGACCCGCAGATCGATCGCCGCTTGGCGATCAAGACCGTCCGCCTGGTCGGCCGCCCCCAGGAGATCGAGGACCGCAAACGCCGCCTGCTGCGCGAGGCCCGCGCCGCCGGGCGGCTGCTCCATCCGAATGTCGTGACCCTGTTCGACGCCGGCGAGGCCGAGGGGCTCCTCTTCCTCGCCTTCGAATTCGTCGAGGGGACCGACCTCGCGGCGCGGCTCGACCCCGAGCAGCAGCGCCTCAGCCTGCGCCAGGTGCTGCGCGTCGTCCGCCAGGCGGCCGAGGCCCTCGACTACGCCCACGGCCAGGGGATCGTCCACCGCGACATCAAGCCGAGCAACGTCCTGCTCGACCTCGCCGGCCGGGTGAAGGTGGCGGACTTCGGCATCGCCAAGATGGCCGGCCAGAGCACCGAGCTGACCATGGCCGGCTCGGTGATGGGGAGCCCGCAGTACCTCTCGCCCGAGCAGATCCGCGGCGAGGACCTGGACGGCCGGAGCGACGTCTTCTCTCTTGGCGTCGTCTTCTTCGAGCTCCTCTCCGGCCGCCGCCCGTTCGACGGCGACACCCCCCTGGCCCAGGTCCGCGCGCGCGTCGCGTCCGCGCCCGTGCCGCCGGAGGGCGTCGGTCCGGCGACAGCCGATGTGCTGGCCCGCGGGCTCGCGTTCGACCCGGCGCGCCGGCCCGCCAGCGCCCATGCGCTGGTCGCCGAGCTGACCCGCGCGCACGACGGCGCGACGACGGCGCCGCTGCCGCTC
>DASXJP010000454.1:0-4554 GCA_036497345.1 Thermoanaerobaculia bacterium | reverse complement strand
GCAGGGCGGCGCCCTTGATCCAGGAGAGGGCCTCCAGCTGCTCCAGGGTGAAGGAGCGGCCGATCACCGCCGCGAGCTGCGCCACCGCCTTGGCCTCGCCCAGGCGGTCCAGGCGGGCGAGCAGCGAGCCGCCGAGCGTGAGGGGGATGCCGGACGGCTTCCGGAGGGTGACGTCCCCTTCCAGCACCGTCTTGGTCAGCTCCTCCACGAACAGCGGGATGCCGTCCGTCCGGGCGACGATCTCCCGTTGCACCTCGGCGGGCAGCCGCTTCCCCTCGGACACCCGCTCGATCAGCTCCGCCGTGTGGGCCTCGCTCAGGCCCCCCAGGTTGAGCTGGGTGACCGCGGTCTGGTGGCGCCAGGGGGCCGAGAATTCGGGCCGGAAGGTGGCCACCAGCAGCAGGGAGAGCACGGAGATCTCCGCCATCAGCAGGTCGAGCAGCTCGAGGGTCGAGGGGTCGATCCAGTGCAGGTCCTCGATCACCAGCACGACCGGTTGGCGCTCGGCCATGGCGCCGAGGAGCGCCAGGATGGCGGCGAGCGTCCGCTTGCGCCACGCCTCGGGGCTGAGGACGAGGGGCGGGTAGCGCGCCTCGGTGGGCACCGAGAGCAGCGCGCCCAGGAACGGGACGTGGTCCGGCCGCGGGAGGCCGTAGCCGTCGAGGATCTCCTCCAGCCGGTGGAGCCTCTCCTCGCCGGAGCTTCCCGCGCCGCCGTCGAGGAGGAAGATCGCCCGCGAGAGGAGATAGACGATGGGGGACAGCGGCGTGTTCTGGGCGAAGACCGAGCCGTGGGTGGACAGCCAGACCGGCGTCTCGGCCGCCAGGCGCTCGCCGAGGGCCCGCACCAGGCGCGACTTGCCGATGCCGGCCTCGCCGGCGATCAGCACCGCCTGCCCCTCCCCCGCGCGGGCCAGGCGGAAGCGGTCGAGGAGGATCTGCATCTCGGCCTCCCGGTTGACCAGGGGGGAGAGCGCGCCACCCTCCCGGCTCCCGGGCTCCAGGGAGGGGCCCAGCTCGTAGACCTCGACCGTGGTGTCGAGGTCCTTCACGTAGACGGGGGGCAGGGGCCGGGTGGCGAACCGCCGGCCGAGCAGCTGGCGGCTCGCCGCGCTCACCGCGATCTGGCCGGCCGGCAGCTGGCTCTGGATGGCCATGGCGACGTCGAAGGTGTCGCCCGGCTGGAGCGACTGGCCGGTGAGGGGGCGGGTCACCACCACCGCCGGACCGGTGTGCACGCCCGCGCGCACGGCGAGCCGGTGGGCGGCGGCGGCGGGCAAGGCCGCGAAGCGCTCCTGGAGCAGCCGCGCCGCCCGCAAGGCCCGCTCGGCGTAGTCCTCGTGCGCCCGCGGGTAGCCGAAGCAGAGCCAGAGCATGCGGTTGAGCACGGCGCCCAGCGAGCCGTCGAGCTCCCGGCAGACCTCCCGCGCCAGGCCCTCGAAGGAGGCCAGGGCCTCGGAGAGGACCTCGACGTCGAGCGCGCCCGAGTCCCCGGGAGCCCGGTCGGTCTGGACCAGCGCGCAGCAGACGAGGGTCACGGTCCGCCGCTCGCCGCTGCTCTGCCGGCTCTCCTCGTCCATGACCGACCGCGCCATCGGCTCGATGAGGGTGACGGCGGTGGAGTCGACGAGATCGGCCCGCGGAGCCCGGCGGCGCGCCGGGGCCGGCCCTGGGCTGGAGACGCCCGCGGCGGAGCCCAGCGCCGCGATCACCTGGACAGCCGACTGGGGGCGGTGGAGCGGCTCCTTCTGGAGCAGCCAGTCCACGAGGTCGCAGACGTCCGGCGGCAGCTCCGGGTGGGACTGGTGGAGCGGCGGCACCCTGTGATGGAGCACCCTGGTGATCGACAGCGTGGCGCTCTCGGCCTTGAAGGGGGCCTCGCCGGTCAGCATCTCGTAGAAGAGCGAGCCCAGGGAGAACAGGTCGGAGCGCTCGTCGAGGGGGCTCCCGAGCACCTGCTCGGGGGACATGGCGAAGGCGGTGCCCAGGATCACGCCCGGCGTCGAGGCCGTCAGCTCCTGGATCTCCGGGTCCCCCTCGCGCGGGATCTCCTTGGCGAGGCCGAAGTCGAGGATCTTGGCCCGGCCCGAGGGGCCGACGATCACGTTGCTGGTCTTGAGGTCCCGGTGCAGGATGCCCTGGGCGTGGGCCTCGGCGAGCCCCTCGGCGATCTCGCGGCAGAGCCGCACGGCGCGCGCCGGCGGCAGGGCACCCTCCTCGTCGAGCAGGGAGCGGAGAGTCCCCCCCTCGACCAGCTCCATCACGATCCAGTCGCCGTCCGCCCCTTCCAGGATGTCGTAGACGTGGACGATCGCCGGATGGCTCAGGCGCGCCACGGCCCGCGCCTCGCGCCGCAGGCGTTCACGACCGTGGCGCACGGTCACGTCGGCGCGGATCTGTTTGAGCGCGACCCAACGTTCGAGCCGCTCATCCCACGCGCGCCAGACCGCTCCCATGCCGCCACTGCCGAGCAGTTGGTCGAGCCGGTAGGGCCCGAGCCTCTCCGGAGGCTCCGGCCGCCGATTGTCAGAGTGCACGAGATAATCTTATACGAAAAATCCCCGCTCGTAACCATCTTGTAATCATGAGGAGGAGAGCCGGTCGAGGAGCTCGCGCGCCTCCTGGAGGTCGCGGGTGGCGAAACCCTCCTGGAAAGCCGCGTAGGCGGCGGCGAGGGGGGGCAGGGCCTCGCCCGCGCGGCCCTGCTCGGCGAGGAGGCGGCCCAGGCCGGCCGCGGCGCGCAGCTCGAAGGTGCGGGCCGCCTGCGCGCGCGCGACGTCGAGCGCCTGGCGGAAGGAGGCCTCGGCCTCCGCGGCATCCCCGGAGGCGCGCAGGAGCTCGCCCTGGAGGCGGAGGACCTCGGCGTCGTAGTAGACGTCGAGCTGGGTCTCCGAAAAGGTCAGGGCCTCGCGGGCCGCGGCCAGCCCCTCGGCGAGGCTCCCGGAGAGCAGGAGGGCGTCGAGCAGGTAGGTCATGTAGTAGGCCCGCGGCAGCCGCGCCCCGGTGGCCGCGTAGAGCTCGAGGCCGGTCCGGATCCGCGCCGTCCCGCCCTCCAGGTCCCCCCGCTGGCAGGCGGACCATCCGAGCCCGAGCTGAGCGGTGGCGTAGAGGAAGGCGAACTCGTTCTCCTGAGACAGAGAGGCCAACCGCCGCGCCGCCTGGTCGGCCTTCTCGGGCTCCCGCAGCTCGCGCCAGAGGATCATGTCGAAGAGCAGCGCGTAGCAGAGTATGAAGGGGGAGCGCAGGGCCTCGGCGGTGGCGAGCACGGCGTCCCGTTCGCGCACCGCCTCCTCCGGACGCCCGACGATCCAGAGCGTCCAGAAGACGCAGACGCGCGCCAGCAGGGACGCTTCCCCGCCGAAGACCTGGGCGAGCCCGGGGAACAGGCCGGGCTCGTAGAGCGCCGCCGCCTGCTCGGCCAGCGCCATCATCTCGCTGAAGCGGCCACCGTAAAAGCAGGCGATCACCCGCGCGGAGTAGCCGATGAAGACCTCCTCGGGAGTCTCGGCGAGGCGCGCGATCTCGGCCGCGAGATCGAAAGCGGGCTGACGGTTTCCCCGCAGGACGTGGTGGGCCCGCAAGTTGTAGAGCGCGGGGATCAGCCGCCGGTTGTCCCCGAGCTCCCGGCAGAGGGACACGCGCCACTCGGCGTTGACTCGCACCTCCGAGGACCCCCAGCTCTTGATCGCGGCCAGGGCCGGGGCGAGCACGCCACGGAGCGCGAGCTCCCTCATCGTCCGTTCCGGCGCCGGCGGCAGCGTGTGCAGGAGAGCGAGGGCCCGGCTCAGGTGTCGCATCCCCTCGAGCTGGGCCGAGCGCTGCATGGCGCGGGCGCCGGCCCGCTGGAGGTATTCGACGGCTTCCGTCGTCAGCCCGCCGTGCTCGCAGTGATGCGCCATCAGCTCGGGCTCGGCCGCGGCCACCGCCGGGAATTCCTCCTGGAGCAGCTCGACGAGCCGTTGGTGGAGCTGCTGGCGGTCCTTCGCCAGCAGCGACAGGTAGGCGGCGTCCTGGATCAGGGCGTGCTTGAAGACGTAGCGCGCCCGCGACGCCGGCCCGCGGCGGTAGACGATCTCCGCCTGGAGGAGCTGCCCCAGCGCGGCCTCCAGGGCCGCCCCCTTGATCCAGGAGAAGGCCTCCAACTGCTCCAGAGGGAAGGAGCGGCCGATCACCGCCGCGAGCTGGGCCACCGCTTTCGCCTCCCCCAGCCGGTCGAGGCGGGCGAGCAACGAGCCGCCGAGCGTCAGCGGGATGCCGGCTGGCTTGTGGAGGGCGGCGCCCCTTTCCAGCATCGTCTTGGTCAGCTCCTCGACGAACAGCGGAATGCCGTCGGTCCGCGCGACGATCTCCCGGCGTACCTCGGCGGGTAGCCATTTCCCCTCGGACACCCGCTCGATGAGCTCCACCGTGTGGGTCTCGCTCAAGCCCCTCAGGTTGAGCTGGGTGACCGCGGTCGGGTGGCGCCAGGGAGGCGAGAATTCGGTCCGGAAGGTGGCGACGAGCAGCAGGGGGAGCACAGGGATCTCAGCCAGCAGCAGGTCGAGGAGCTCGAGCG
>DASXJP010000453.1:0-2422 GCA_036497345.1 Thermoanaerobaculia bacterium | reverse complement strand
CTACTCAGCATCGAGTACAAGTGCTGTGAGTGCGACATGACTGGCGACTGCGAGGCTTGTTGCCGCTGCAACGGCGGTGACCTCGCCCAGTGTTTCAACCAGTGCAGAGGAGCCTGACTCCTTAACGGGCAGGGACCTCAGGGACCCAAGAGACAGCAGGGACCTCAAGCAGCATTCCTCGTCCCTGCCACCCCTGAGGCCCCTTCCAAGCCGGCCCCCTACGACGTCCGGCTCACATACCGCTACCACTCGCACAGCCGCGAATCGAGCTGCCGCCCCAGCGCCTCCAGCGAGGGGAAATCGGTGGGCTCGTCCGGCATCAGCGGGAGGTCCACCAGCGGCTGCTCGCGGGAGAGAAGCTTGGCCAGCTCGACCAGACCACGGCGGTCGCGCTCCCCCGCCCAGGTGAGGAGCTCCCAGCCGCTCGGATGGAGAGGGTCGTTCGACGACGGCGTCTGCCCTCCCACCAGGAAGCGGGGGTGGACGCGGTTGACCACGATCGGGCCGAGGTTGTAGCCGGCCTCCTCCAGGTGGCGGGCGAAGAAGAGGGTGTCCGGAATGCGCTCCTCGCCCGGACCGGTGACCAGCACGAAGAGGGTCTGCTTCGAGCGCAGCAGCTCCTCCACTTCCAGCGCGCGCCGGCGAAATCCCTCGAAGAGCGGTCCGAAGGCCTGGAAGAACTCGGCCATGTCGCGCAGCAGGTCCATGCCCACGACCTCATCCAGAAAGCGCTCGGCGCGGCGGCCCAGGATGCCCCAGCGCGAGGCGGCCTTGAGGTGCCCCTCCTCGTCGAACCAGGGCTTGAGCGCCACGCGCAGGGCGCCGCTGTCGAGGAAGCCGATGATCCGCTTCGGGGCTTCCAGGAAGTCGAGCGCCTGCCGGGTGGGCGGCGTGTCGAGCACCACCTGGCCGTAGCGGCCGTCGCCGGCCACCTCGAAGAGGCGCTCCACCGCCATGTATTCGAGGATCCCGCCGAGAGTGCCCGAGAGGTGCTGATAGAAACGGTTTTCGAGCACGCGGCGGCGGGACTCCTCGTCCGGCGCGTAGCGCTCGATCAGCCGGTCGAAGGTGAGCTTGGCGTCGAGCAGGCTGGCGTGGAGCTTGCCGGGCGCGTCGAGCGCCACCGGCACCTCGCGCAGCCGCGCCTCCTCCCCCACTCCCAGCGTCTGCTTGAGGCGCAGGGAAGGGTCGAAGGTCATCACCAGGGTGTCCCGTCCCTCGCGGGCGGAGAGCACGCCCAGCGCGGCGGCGAGGGTCGTCTTGCCCACGCCGCCGGAGCCGACGACGATGATCAGAGGGTTGCGGCCCGAGATTAAGTCCATGCTCTCCCTCTTTCCTAGTGAAGCTTCCGGGCCGATTCGGCGAAGCAGCGTCCCAGGGTGCCGAGCAGCGGCAGGCCGCGATCGAGCGGCAATTGCGGCAGCTCGATCCGCGGCCCCGGCCAGGATTCCTTGAGGCGAGCGAGCTCCCGGTCGTTGAGCTTGCGGCGGCGGCGCCAGAGGGAGACCAGCTCGTTCTCTGGTCCTGAGGACGCGGGCGGCTCGGGTGGCGCCGGCGGATACAGGCCGTTGACCACCAGCAGCTCGGGCTCGCGCCGCACGCGGTCGCGCAGGGCCGCGCGCAGCTCCAGCGCCTCCTCGACCGGCATCTCCTCGGCCTGCGTCACCACCACGATGCCGCAGCGCTCGGAATCGGCGATCAGGGTCGCGAGGTCTCCGGCCATGCGGGAGAACGGACCGTTGGTGATCACGTCGGTCACCAGCGCCGGCGCGGAGAGCAGGGCCACGCCGTGACCGGTGGCCGGCGCGTCGAGGATCACGGTCTCGACCTCCGGAGCGCCCGGCCCGCCCAGGCCGTGGAGCAGGCGGTAGGCGTGGCCCAGGATGGCGAGCTCCTTGAGCCCGGGAGCGCCGGTGGCGAACTGCTGATAGACCGGGCTGTTGAGCACCCTGCGGGCCACCAGCTCCAGCTTGAGCTGGTCGCGCACCACCTGGTCGAGCACCTGCCGGGGCTTGAGGTTCTGCACCCAGAGGCGCGGCTCGGCCTCCAGGATGTCGCCGCCGGAGGGCGGAGTGCCCATCATCTGGTGGAGGTTCTCCCGCGGATCGACCTCGACGATCAGCGTCCGCCGCCCCGCGGCGGCGAGGGCGCGGCCGAGCGTGGCGGAGACCACGGTCTTGCCCACGCCCCCCTTGCCGGTGACTACCACGAGCTGGCGGCGTGCGAGCTGCTCCATTGGATTCATCAGCCGGTCCCCTCCATGCCGCCCCGGACGTTGCAAGACCTTTGCCGCAGGGCGGCATGACTCTATATCGAATCCCGGTGAAACCTGGAGCTCCGGCCGGCATCCAAGGGAGCGAACGGGCGCTTGAGCCTGATTCCAAAACCGAAAACGATAAAGGGGACGATCATGAAAAAGCAG
>DASXJP010000452.1:0-6288 GCA_036497345.1 Thermoanaerobaculia bacterium | reverse complement strand
GACGTTGGTATGGAGCACGGGGTCGGAATCCACCATCCGCTCGAATTCCAGGATCGGCTCGACCAGGGGGCGGGGGCGCTCGCGGACGGACCTCTTGAGCCTGCGGATCCAGGCGTCGGTGTGGCGGGAATTCCGGGGCAGCCAACGGCCCACGCGGCCGAAGGCGGGCTCGAGGTGCTTGTGGTTCTCCATTCTCGGTCCTCCCTCAATGGAACGGCAAATTCGACTGTTCCGTAGGATATCGTCTCAGGCTCTGGATTTCAACTCTCCGCGAGCGTCGGGAGCATGCGTCTGGCGAGAGCCTGCGGTAGAATGGTGGAAATGAAATCGTGGTGGCGGAAGCAGCTCTTTGCCGGCCGCAAGCTGACCCAAGAAGTCTCCTCGGAGCACGGGGACGACATCACTGCGCTGGGAGACATGCTCCACCGACTGCGGAAGGCCGACCCTGGCTTTCGCGTCTAGGACGTGGTCATCAAGGTCAGGCCGTGGTCGTTCATCACGGCGAGGCCAGATTGACGGGACAGCACGATCATCAGGGTACATCGAGAATTCAAATGCATTACATGAAGCTTGGCGATTATCTGGCGGCGTCGCGCATCACTGGCCCGAGGCACAACTTGCTTCAGATTCGTCTTGCTTGGATAGGACCAAGGTCCAATTGCGACCCCTCAGAGAATGAGCATGATAGGGCACAGAGGTGGAAGCAGGTGCCCCACCGTGCCCGTTCGTGAGCTCCTGGGCTCGGGCGCCGATCCGAACGCGTCAACGCAAAGGAGAATCCTCGTGAAGAACCTGTTTACGGTCGTGGTGTTGGCGATGGCGTGGATGGTCTGCGGCGGACGGGTGAATGCGCAGACGCCGCCGCCATCGGAGGATAAGTATGTCGTCAGCAGTCAGGATCTCGACTTGCTGAGGCAGGATCTTCGTTCCATGAAAAAACAACTGATCGCCCAGAACCTGAAGCTGTCGGATACGGAAGCGACGAAGTTCTGGCCCGTTTACGACAAGTACACGGCGGATCTGATCAAGATCAACGACAAGAAGTACGCGCTCATCCAGACCTATGCCGATCAGTGGGCCACGATGACCGATGAGCAGGCCCTGTCGTTCGCTCACAAGTGGACCGAGATGGACACTGCCATCAGCCAGTTGCGGCAGAGATACGTGCCGATCGTTTCGCAGGTCCTGACGGGCAGGAGCACCGCGACCTTCTTCCAACTCGATCGCCGGATCTCGATGATGATCGATCTGCAGCTCGCGTCGAAGATGCCTATCGTCAACGGCCACAAGTAGCCTTCCCTGTTGCGAGGGGGTAGGCCCTTGCGCCCCCTCGCGCCCTTGGGGTACTCTTCCGGCTGTCAGATCCGGATGAGGCCGCCCGATGTCCGCTCCCTTCATGCTCCCCGTCGAGGACGATCCGTTCAATTTCGCCAGGTACGCGGACCCGTACCCGAATTACCGGCGCGTGCGCGAGACCACGCCGGTCTATTGGAGCCAACTGCTCGGCGGTTGGGTGCTGACGCGTCACGCGGACGTCAAGGCGGCCCTGCTGGACAAGCGGCTCTCGGCGGCCCGGACCCGCGACGCGCAGGCGGCGCAGCTCTCCGAGGATCTGCGCCGCCAGCTCGCGCCGGTGGACGAGCTCCTGGGGCGCTGGGCCCTGTTCCAGGACAACCCGGCGCACCGGCGGCTCCGCCAGGCCCTGTCCGGCGCCTTCACCTCGGGCCTGGTGGAGGGGCTCCGGCCGCGGGCCCAGGGGATCGCCGACGAGCTGATCGACGCGGCGCGGGGGCGCGGGGAGATGGATCTGGTGGCCGATTTCGCGCTGCGGCTGCCGGCGATGGTGATCGCCGAGCTGCTGGGCATGTCGAGCGGCGACTCCGAGCGCTTCCAGCGCTGGGTCCACACCATCGCGCTGTATTTCGCCATCGGCTCGCTCGGCAACGCGGAGACCATCGCCGCCCTCCGCGAGACGGTGGAGCAGATGGCGGGCTACATGCGGGCGATCGTGGACGATCACCGCCGCGCGCCCCGGGAGGATCTGATCGGCAGCCTGATCGGGTTCGGGGCCCAGGACGAGCCGCTGAGCGAGGTCGAGATCCTGTCGCAGTGCATGCTCCTGCTGCACGGCGGGTACGAGTCCACCATGAACACGATCAGCAGCGGCATGTTCCACATCCTGCGCGATCCCGACCAGCGGCGCCTGTGCGCCGAGGATCCCGGCCTGGCCGGCGCGGCGGTCGAGGAGGCGCTGCGCTACGAGCCGGCCTTCCAGTTCGTGGTGCGGGCCGCGACGGCCGATCTGGACGTCGGCGGCCAGGCGATCCAGGAAGGCCAGCAGGTGGTGTGCGTGCTCGCCGCGGCCAATCGCGATCCGGCGCAGCTCCCCGATCCGGAGCGGTTCGACGTCCGGCGCCATCCCAACCCCCACCTCAGCTTCGGGTACGGCTCGCACTTCTGCATCGGCGCGGCGCTGGCCCGGATGGAGTGCCAGATCGCCTTCACCACGCTCCTGCGCCGCCTGGGCGATCTCCGTCTGGCGAGCGAGACGCCCCAGTGGCGGCCCGCGTTCGGGGTGCGCTCGCTGGAGGCCCTGCCGGTGACGTTTTCCAGGGTAGAATGAGGCCCTGACCGGGCCGCCCCGCGAGGGGCTGTCGCCCAGGAGGCTTGAGCATGCATTGGATATCACGTAGAGGGCGGGCGCTCGCCGTGGGGGTGCTGCTGGCGGTGGCGGTGACTCCCGCGTTCGCCGCGCCGCAGACCGCCACACCGGTAGAGAAGCCCCAGATGACGCCCACCGAGGACACGGCCCGCCGGATCTCGGTGGACGAGGCCCGCCAGGCGCTCGCCAAGGGGGAGGCCGTGCTGGTCGACGTCCGCAGCAAGGAGGCGTACGAGGGGAGCCACGCCCAGGGCGCCCTCTCGATTCCGCTCGCCGAAGTCGGCTCGCGCGCCGGCGAGCTGCCCAAGAACAAGCTGATCATCACCTATTGCACGTGACCTTCCGAGCATACGAGCGCCCGTGCGGTGCTCGAGCTGCGGGAGAAGGGCTTCCCCCAGGTGGCGTGCCTGCTCGGCGGGCTGGACGCCTGGACCAAGGGCGGAGGAAAGACCGTCAACGGGCACCCGTAGCCGCTCTCTTCCTTGGACCTTCGTTCCCGGTTGGACCAAGGTCCAATTTCCAGCCCCGGCACGCGGTCCCTATCCTCTCTGCTACCTGACGCGGCGGAAGTCCGCGCAGGAGACGTCCCAGGTCTGCAAAAGGGGGCGGAAAGGAGAGCGGAAATGTCGGGTAAGCGCATCCAACTCGCGGCGTTTCTCATGGCCGGGCTGGCGCTCGCCGCGTGCGCCTCCACGCGCATCGTGGAGTCCTGGAAGGCGCCGGGCGCCGGCCCGCTGCACTTCAAGAAGGTCCTGGCCGTCGCCATCCTCAAGAACCAGGGGCTCCGCCAGAACGCCGAGGATGCTTTGAAGGGCAACCTGAAGAGCGTGCAAGCGGTGCAGAGCTATACGATGTTCGACCTCGGGGACCTGGCCGACCGCGAGAAGGCCAAGGAGCGGCTGCGACAGGAGGGCTTCGACGGCGTGGTCGTCCTCCGCCTCACCTCGTCGCGGCAGGAGCTGAGCTGGACGACCTATCCCACCGCGCCGGTCGATACGTTCTGGGGCTACTACGGCACCTACTACCCGGCGATGGATATGAGGGTCGACACCGTCGTCATGGTGGAGATCAAGATCTACTCCCTCACCGACGACAAGCTGGTCTGGGCGGGCGTCAGCGAGACGTTCAACCCGACAAACTCGGTGGGCCTGATCAACGAGATCGCCGCGGAGGCCGGCAAGGAGCTGCGCCGGCAGGGCCTGATCTCGTAGTCAGTGCCCCCGCGGAGCCGATGCGCCGGCGACCCCGGAGGCAGGGCCGCCAGGGGCCCTTGTCGAGCGCGGAGCCGATCTCGTCGCTCCCGCCCAGTAGTAGAAGGCTCCGGCGGCCAGCGCCGCCAGGGCCAGCGCCGCCACCACGGTCAGCACCCGGCCGCCGGACGGGGCCAGGGCGCCTTCGACGCGCGGCCGGGGCAGGCGGGTGGTGGCGCTCAAGCCCCGGGCGGCCCAGAGCCAGCGCCGGTGGAGCCGCTTGAGGTAGCGCGGCAGCAGCCTGGCGTCGTTGCGCACCTCGGCGACGATGCGGTCGGCCTCGTCTTTCTGTCCCTTCGCGTAGAGGAGGCGCGCCAGCAGGACCTGCGCCTCGATCACCGTGCGCTTCTCCAGCACCTTGCGCAGCGCGGCCTCGGCCTCGTCGCGCCGGCCGCTCTCGTCGAGACAGCGGGCGAGATGGAGCGGGCCCTCGCCGAGGTGGGAATCGGGCTCCACCGCCACCAGCTCCGCGAACAGCGGCGCGGCCTCGGTCCACCGCCCCTGCATCTCCAGCGCCTGCGCCAGGCCGAAGTTGACGTCCTCGACTCCGGCGCCGTTCTGTCGCGCCTCGCGGAAATGCGCCTCGGCCTCGCGCAACTTGCCGAGGACGAGGAGCTCCTCCCCGGCCTCGGCCAGGACGCCCGGCCCGCGCCAGTGGGCGAGCTGGACCTGCAGCTCCCGCAGCCGGCGGCGGGCCTGCCGGCGGCGCGCGACGTGGGGCGGCACCAACGTCGACGAGGTCCCGGCGAAGAGCGGGCTGCGCACGACGATGAAGTAGGCGAGCGGACCGACGACCGGAAACGCGAAGATGATCCAGTACCAGTACCAGCCTGCCCCGGCGCGGGCGCAGTCGATCAGGGCGGCGACCGCGAGGATCGCGGGCACCGCGCTGAACAGACCGCCCCCCAGGAGACCTGCGATGAGTCCGCCCACGGCGACCTCCTCCCAGTGGGAATGTACGACCCTTGCCCCATTATGGTAGCAGGGCTCGGGACGCGGACGTGCTGGTGTCGGCGCGGCCGCACGAGGGGCCGAAGGCGTTGCTCTACTTCGGCGGGAACGCCGAGGACGTCTCGCGGAGCCTGCCTGAATTCGCGCAGGCTTTTCCGGCTGTGAGGGAACAGGCACGACCTCCTCGCCTTAGCCGCCGCGGAAACCGATCTCTGTGCATCGGAATGCTGCTAAGATCCCCATGAAGGGACATTGGGATGAGCCTTGCCGATCTCATGCAGGACCAGAACCCCTGGTGGCGGGACGGTGAGATCCGCCGGGCTCGGGGGTATCCAGTCCGCCGGGATCTCCAGCCGAGGATTCTGCGCCGGATTCTGCGTGTGGACGACCGGCGGGCCGTGGTCCTTCTGGGACCCCGGCAGGTTGGCAAGACGGTCCTGCTCCTGCAACTGGCCGACGATCTCCTCGCAGGGGGCTGGCCTGCCCGGAATCTCACCTACTTCGATTTCTCCGACGACCGGATTACCGGTGATGTCACAGCTCGGGAGGTGGTGGAGGCTGAGCCGGTCGGGCTGAATCCCGACTATCCTCGGGTCTTTCTCCTGGATGAGATCCGCAGCGCTCCGAGCTGGGACCTCTGGTTGAAGCCGGCTGTCGACGCTCGGGCTGGCCGGATCGTGGCGACAGACTCCGCCGCGCGTCTTCTGCGGGACGGCGCCCGGGAGTCAGGCCAGGGCCGGTGGGACGAGATCTATATGGAGGGGCTCACCTTCCGGGAATTCATCCAGCTCCATGGCCGGCCGGGGGAGGAGCTGGAGACCGTTCTGCGCCGCACCCCCAACATCCACGAGCGCTACCTGGCCCTCGGAGGCTTCCCTGAATACGTTCTTCAGGAGGATTTTCCCGAGGTCCGTCGCCGCTTGCGCGGCGACATCGCCGAGCGGGCGATCCTGCGGGACCTCTCGGGCCTCGGAGTGGACGTGGAGAGGGTCAAAGACCTCTTCGTCTACCTTCTTCAGGATTCCGGGGCGGAGCTCAACGCCGAAGCCCGCGCCCGGGACCTGGGCGCCGATCCCCGCTCCGTGCGCGAGTGGAGCCGCCTGCTGAGCGATACCCTCCTGGTCTCTCCTCTGGAGCGGTTCAACCGCAACGCTGCCGCCGGCCTCCGCTCGAAGTCCAAGATCTACGCCGCCGATCCCGGGCTGGTGATGGCCTTCGCGCCGCTGCCGGTCCAGGACGCGAGCGTCAGGGCCAAGGCCTTCGAAGCCGCCGTGTATCGCCATCTCCGGGAGACCGCCCGTGAGCTCGAGGGCCGGCTCTCCTATTTCCGGCAAGGGGAGGATCTCGAGATCGATTTCGTCCTGGAAGACCAGAGCGGCCTTGTCGCCATTGAGGTGACCAGCGGTCTTCGGGTCCGGGCCGACG
>DASXJP010000451.1:0-3588 GCA_036497345.1 Thermoanaerobaculia bacterium | reverse complement strand
TGAGGAAGCGCGGGTCGTTCGAGGCCGCAACGACCTTGTCGATCGACTGGCCCAGCACACGCTTGACGATGTTCGAAAACGGTGGCAGCAGCGGCGGGCCGGTCACGTAGGACGGGCTGACCTTCTCGACGTCCTCCGGCGCCACGCCGTAGTTGCCCCAGCGGAACCCGAGCGGGTCGAGGATCAGCTCGGCCAGCACCTCGCGCATCGTCTTCTCGGTGATCCGCTGGACGACCTCGCCGAGGATGAACCAGCTCGACGCCTGGTGATAGCCGGCCTTCTGTCCGGGCACCCAGCGCGGCTCGGGCTTCATGGCGCAGATCTTGGCGATGATCTCCGCCCAGGATTGATGGGGCCAGCCGGTGTCGAGCATCCGGATGCCGCCGGTGTGGGTGAGGAGATGGCGGAGGGTGATCCCCTCCTTGCCGTTGGCCGCGAATTCGGGGATGTGCAGCGCCACCGGATCGTCGAGCTCCAGCAGGCCGCGCTCCCAGAGCTGGGCGATGGCCACCGCCGGCACCGGCTTGGTGGCGGAGAGCCAGAGCATGAGGTGGTCGCGGGTGAGCGGCTCGCCGGGCCGATCCTCCCCCAGCGCGGCGTCGGCCACCGTCTCGCCCTGGAGGCAGACGTAGAGTTGCGCGCCGAGGTGGAGCCGGTCGCGGATCCCCGCCGCGATGGCTTCCCGCGTGCGGGGGAGCCGGTCCAGAGAGCCGTCGGTCATGGCGGGCGATTGTAAAAGAAACGGGGCGGCCCCGCAGGACCGCCCCTGCAAAGGCACGTGCCCCTTGCCGCTAGTGGCTGGTGCCGCTCTTCGCGGCGGTCTTGGCGCCGCCCTTGCTCATCCGGGAGTGGATGTCCTCGATCATCTTCAGGTGGTCCTGGAGGGTCGGCAGGGTGGTCGAGGCGAAGCTCTTGACGTCCGCGTCTTTGGCGCTCGTCGACGTCTTCTTGAACTCGGCGACGTCCTTCTTGTGGTCGTCGACCATCATCTTGACGTAGGCCTTGTCGAAGGCGGCGCCGCTGAGCTTGGAGAGCTTGTCGACGTCCTTCTGCTTGCTGGCCGGCAGCGTCGAGGGGACGGTGATCCCCTTCTGCGAGGCGACCTGCTTGAGCTGGTCGTTCGCCTTGCTGTGGTCGTCGACCATGCGCTGGCCGAAATTCTTGACATCGGGGTCGGAAGCCTTCTGGGCCGCCAACTGTCCGAGCTGGACCTCTTCCATGCCGCCCACCGCCGCCTCCTTGACGAACTTGCTGTCGGAGGCGCTCAGCTTCGAGGTCGAGGTGGTGGATGTGGTCTTGGTGGTCTTGCTCATCGAGCCCGAGGTGCTCTGCGCGAAAGCCCCGGCAGCCAGAGTGAGGAGACCCGTCAGAGTAGCCATGGCGATCCGGTTGCTGCTCTTCATACTTTCTTCCTCTCCTTTCCTCATGAGTGGATGCAGGCAAGAGATGGCCCCGACATTCTGGGAACGTGGGGCTGCCTTGCCATAGAAATCAAGCAAGGGAAGTGCCATGGACGGCCGAGCTCGGCCGTCGCCACGCGGAAGGTTGGCACGCTCTTTGCCCTATCTGGTTGGCGTCCCGGCGGGCGAGGCCGCTCCCGGCGCCGGGGCGAGGGATGAGACGTACCGCTTATTGGTTGACAAACAAGGAGTTACGACGATGACGCCACGAATCCGTACCGCTTCTCTCTTCGGAGCTCTGGCCGCCTTTCTCTGGGTTTCCAGCGCGTGGGCCGGGGATGCCGCTGCCGTGCGGGAGGACGCTGTGAGGGCGATGCAGCGGGGTGAGCGTCTCGTCCAGGAAGGGCACTTCAAGGAGGCTTCCGCCGAATTCGAGCGGGCGAGCGATCTCGCCGGCGGCCCCTGCCCCGACTGCCTGCTCGGCGTCGGCAGCGCCTACAGCGGTGCCCGGCAGTACGACGCCGCCCTCCACGTGACTCGCATGGCGCTGGCCCTCTACTCCTCGCCGCAGGACCAGGCCCGCGCCTACGAGCAGCTCGGCACCATCCTGACCCTCAGGGGGGAGATGAGCGCGGCTCGCGAGGCCTACGGCAAGGCGGTCGAGCTCGACGGACGGATGGCGTCCCAGGTCCGCACCAGCCTCGCTCAGGCGCTGATCAAGCGCGCCAGCCTCGATCCAGCGCAGAGCTCCGAGGGCACGGCGCCCACCGTCGCCGAGGAGATCGCCGTCGCGGCCGGAGCCCCGCGGCAGTAGCGGGCGCCTCCAGATCTGGATGAATCCCTCTCCGTCCCGCCTTTGCCCCCGCCCCTCACTCTAAGAAGAGGGCAAGGGGGCAAAGCTCGCTTCTGGGGTATGCTCCGGTCCCGAGAGGCGGCCGCTTGATCCATCTGCAAGAAACCCTGATTCGTCTACGCGACATCGAACAGGCGCGCGAGCGGCTGGCCGGAGTGGCCCAGCAGACCCCCTGCCACCTCTCCAAGGCCTTCTCCGACGAGCTCGGCCTGCACGCCTGGCTCAAATACGAGAACCTCCAGCTCACCGGCTCCTTCAAGGTCCGGGGGGCCTACAACAAAATCGCCTCGCTTTCTCCGGAGGCCGCCCGGCGAGGGGTGGTCGCGGCGTCGGCCGGCAACCATGCCCAGGGGGTGGCCTACAGCGCCACCCGGCTCGGCGTGCTTTCCACCATCCTGATGCCGATCACCACGCCCCTGATCAAGGTCGAGAACACCCGGCGGCTCGGCGGCATCGTCGAGCTGGAAGGGGAGCTGTTCGACGACGCCTACGAGGCGGCCCGGCGGCTCGAGCAGGAGCGGGGGCTCGTCTTCGTCCACCCCTTCGACGACGACCAGGTGATCGCCGGCCAGGGGACGGTCGGCCTCGAGATCCTGGAGCAGACGCCGGAGGTGGAGGTGATCGTCGTCCCGGTCGGCGGCGGCGGGCTGATCTCCGGCGTGGCCGCCGCGGTGAAGGAGAAGAAGCCCTCGGTGCGGATCTACGGCGTGCAGACCGAGGCCGCGCCCGCCATGTCCCACAGCTTCAAGGCGGGCACCCTGGTCTCCCATCCGGCGGAGCGCTCGCTGGCCGACGGCATCGCCGTCAAGCGGCCGGGCGAGCGCGCCTTCGAGCACATCCGTCATTATGTGGACGGCATCTGCACCGTCTCCGAGGACGAGATCCGCGCCGCCATCATCCGCCTTCTCGAAACCGGCAAGACCTCCACGGAGGGGGCCGCCGCGGCCACCCTGGCCGCCCTCACCCGCCATCGCATCCCCGCCGCGGCGGGGCGGCACGTGGTGATGATCCTCTCCGGCGCCAACATCGACATCGCCATGCTGTCGCGCATCATCGACCGGTTCATGGTCGAGAGCCATCGCCTGGTGCGGTTCCGCACCCACGTCCCCGACCGTCCGGGGGGCCTCGCCGAGATGCTCCAGGTCCTCTCCAGTCATGGCGCCAATGTCAAGGCCATCCAGCACGACCGCGTCTTCATGCACGCCGGCTTCTGGGAGGCCCAGGTGGACTCCATCATCGAGACCCGCAACGCGGATCACATCGAGGAGCTGCGCCGAGCCCTCCGCCAGCACGGCTACGCGGTCGAGCGGCTGGAGTGAGTTGAAATTTTTACCC
>DASXJP010000450.1:0-1860 GCA_036497345.1 Thermoanaerobaculia bacterium | reverse complement strand
CGGCCGCGGCCAGGCTGAGCAGGGAGAGGAGGGTGCGGTCGGGCTCGGGGAGCTGGGGGACGTCGTCGCGGCGCAGGCTCAAGGGGGTGACCGCCTGCCACGAGCCGTCCTCCTGCCGCCGGCCGGTCGCGGCGCGCACCGTGAGCTGCTGGCGCTTGAGCGTGTCCGGGACGTCCAGCAGATAGAGGATCTCGCGGCCGTCGGTCAGCAGCGAGGGGGCCGGATGGGGGGCGGGGCTGGCGGCGAGCTGGGCGAGGGAATCGCGCCACGTCTGCACCGGCCGTATGCGCTCCTGGGCCGCGCCGGGCATGAGGATCGTGCGCGGCAGATCGCCCGCCGACCCCCGCAGCGCCTTCCGCTCGTCCGCGGCGAGGACCGTGGCCCACACGTGCTTGCAAGGCTCGCCCCCCTCGAAGAACGCGCACGTGCAGAAGACCCAGACATTGGCCTCCTCCCGCCGCAACGAGACCCGGTACTCCTCGCCCCCCGAGACCACCGCCTCGACCTCCTCGGGCCCGGCGGAGGCGATCTGAACCTTGCCCGTCTGGAAATACTGCCGGCCCCGCTCGCGGACCCGCCAGTCGACGAAATGGGCGAGCAGGGTGGCGAGAGTCATGGGAGGAAGGTATCAGCTCCGGGGCAATGTAGGGGCGGCCACACAGGGCCGCCCCTACGAAAAACGCATCACTTCTGGGTTGACGAAGCACTAGGCCACCTCGACCTTGCCGAGTCCGAAGACGGCTCCCTTGCCGGCGTGGAGGATCTCGGCGGCGCGGAGCAGAGGGGCGAACGGCAGGAGGTCGCCTTCGAGGGTGAGAGCGCCCACGAGACCGCCGAGCTTCATGGCGGCGCTCTGGCGCTGGCTCCAGCGCTCCCAGTCGAGCCAGCGCAGATCGGCGCCGGCCACGCGGACCCCTTCCGACCTTTGGAGCAGCGATTGGAATTCCCAATCCACCGCCGCGCCGGGGACGTGCCAGTGGGCCATCTCCAGCACCCGGCGCAGCATGTGGAACGCGAGATCCCGGAACCGCGGGTGGTCCGTGAGCTGGTGGCGAACTTTGATCCGCAACGGCGTCACGAAGCGCAGCGTGACCGCCCCCTCCGGCAGTGGAGACTCGGAAGGGAGCGCCGGCGCCACCGGAGCCCGCGTCGCGGCGCCGTCCGCGAACAGCGCGCGCGGAGCCCCGGCCGGGTCCACGGCCTCGACCCGCACCAGCTCGAACCGGGGCCGCCCCGCCCCCAGCCCGCCCCGGGCCATGCGCTCCAGCGCCAGCACCCCATACGCCTGGAGCTCGACCGCCTGCCCGAACAGCAGGAGATCGAATTCCAGGCGCCCGCCCCGCGGCAACCGCTCCCCGCCGCCTCGCGGCTCGAACACGTAGGGACGCACGGCCTGATCGATTCCGCGCAGGAACGGCGGCGGCTCGTCCTCCACGAACGTCTCGAAAATCCGCGTATACACGCACGCCCGCCGCAACTGGCACGACGCGCAAGGCTGCGCCGGCCCCATCACGCACACCGTCCGCCGCAACGCATGCCCGAACGCCCCGCGCAACATCGACCCGTGATACTCCGGCAACGCCGCCGGCTCCGCCGCCCGCATCGTCACCCGCAGGCGCAGGTAGGGGATCGTGGGAAGACCGTAGGCGTCCGGCATGAAGGAAGCCTATCGCAAGTTGGGGTCCATAGAAAGGCTTTTTCAGCCCCGAAAGGGGCGCGGGCATAGTGTGTCGAGCATGTTCAACAGCTTGGGGGTGAAAGTCCCCTGCACAGCCTGATGGAGGCGAAGTGCTAGCGAAGCGCAAGGGCTCTAGGGTCCCGTGAGGGGCCGTCCGAAAGAAGCGTGGAGCAAAATCGCGA
>DASXJP010000449.1:0-32958 GCA_036497345.1 Thermoanaerobaculia bacterium | reverse complement strand
AGTCTTGTAGCGGAGCGCTGATCGAGGGCGGGATACCGGGGCTTGCTCATCGCGGCCGTTCCTGGCTCGCGTGGACGGCCGGCGCCTCATACCACCGCTCCTTCGGCACCATCGCCGGCGCGGACGGATCGCCGAGGTAGTGGGGGGACATGATCTGCACTCCATATTCGTTGAACAGGTCCTGGATGTTGGCGTTGAGCGCGCTCAGAACCGCCGGGCGCCGGAGCTGGTCGAGGAGGCGGACCTGCAGGGTGTACTGGACATAGAAGTCCGAGAGCCCTGTCTGCAGCACCCGCGGCGCCGGCTCGCGCTCCAGATCCGGCGTGCGCGCCGCCGCCTCCAGCAGCAGGGCGTGCACCTGCCGCCAGGGCGCGCCGTAGCCGATGGTGACCGCGGTCTCCAGGATGGAGGACGCGGCCTCCGCGGGCCGCGAGAAGTTCCGGGTCACGCTGTCCAGGATGAGGCCGTTGGGAAGGCTGATCTCCTCGTCGGCGAAGGTACGGATCTTGGTGGTGAAGAGCCCCACGCGCGTCACGGCGCCCTCGGCGTCGCCGACCCGCACCCAGTCGCCCTCGCGCAGGATGCGCGAGAAGGTGAGGATGAAGCCGCTGGTGGCGTGGCCGACGCGGCCGGACGCCCCCAGCGAGAGCATCACGCCCACGAGCACGCTCAAGCCCTTGAAGGCCTCGCTGCCGGAGCCGGGGATGTACGGATAGGCCAGAGCCAGCGCGAAAAGCCAGATGGCCGCGGTGGTGAGCTGGCGGGCGGGACGCAACACGTCCTTGTCGATCCCGAAGAGCTGGAAGCGGCCCATCTCGATCGCTCGCGAGAGGACGCGGAGGACGCGGACGGCCAGTCTGGCGAGCCCGGCGATCACCGCGACCATCACCAGCCCGGGCACGGCGGCGACGATCGCGGTCACGACCTGCCCGATGATGCCGCCGATGTAGCCGGTGAGCCGCTCGGCCCACGGCCGCGTGTAGGGGAAGAGGCCGAAGACGAAGCGGAGCCACTCCTCGACCAGGACCGCCACCAGCGCCACGAAGAGGACGCTCCCGAATCCCCGGACCAGCCGCACGACGGGGGCCAGCTCGTCCCGGCCCAGGTGCCCCAGCCAGCCGCGGAGGCGCACGTCGATCCGCCGGCGGATCCACATTCGCGCCCGGAACAGGACCCAGAGGATCAACAGGAAGCCGCAGGTGGCCGCCAGGGCCAGCCCCGACTCCCGGACCAGCTCGCGGCCCCGCTTCGATTGCCGGGCGGCGGCGATCGCCGCCGTGAGGCGGGGGCCGACGGTGGCGCGCGCCTCGTCGAACGTCTGGCCGTCCTCCAGGTCGAGATCGTCGCGGAGGACCCGGAACACCTTGAGGCCGTCGACGGTCACGTTGAGCCCCTCGGGGGTCTCCAGGACGGCGACCGCTCCCGGTCCCCCCTTGGCGAGGGCCTCACGGATGCGCGCCACACCCTGCGCCGCGCGGCCGGCCGGCGGCACGCCGAAGGACGAGGCCCGGAGCGTGACGATGTCCCGGTTGAAATACCGCAGGGTGACGGGCGGCGGCGACGCCAGAGGCTCGGCGGCGCCGGCGGGGGCCGCCGGCGCCGGCGCCAGCGCGGCGAGGAGGAGCAGGGCGGTCAGCACGGGCGCCGCGGCTCGCTAGGGTTTGCGGCCGCTCTCCACCAGCTCGGCGTCTTCCTTGACCGCGAACGTCTTGCCGAGCTCGAGCATCTGCGCCGGCGTCCGGGTCGCGAACAGTTGCATGAGCCGGGCGATGACGCCGGTCCAGCCCGTCTGGTGGCTCGCGCCGAGGCCGGCCCCGTTGTCGCCGTGGAAGTATTCGTAGAAAAGGACGAGATCACGCCAGTGCGGATCTTCCTGGAATTTCTCCGTGCCGCCGTACACAGGCCGGTGGCCGTCCGAGTCGCGCAGGAAGAGGTTGCTGAGCCGGCGGACGAGCTCCTCGGCGACCTGGTAGAGGGTCATCCGCCGCCCGGAGCCGGTGGGGCATTCGACGGTGAAGTCGTCCCCATAATATGTGTAGTACTGCATCAGGGCGCGGACGATCAGGGCGTTCACCGGCATCCAGATCGGCCCCCGCCAGTTCGAGTTGCCCCCGAACATGCCGCTGTCGGACTCCGCCGGCAGGTAGGCCACCCGGTATTCGTCGTTGCCGACCCGCAGCACGTACGGGTGCTCGGCGTGGTGGCGGGAGAGCGAGCGGATGCCGTAGGGGCTCAAGAACTCCCGCTCGTCCAGCATGGTGGCCAGCACCCGGCGCAGCTTGGTCTCGTCGAGGACGGCGGCGAGGCGCCGGTCCGCGTAGCCGGTCTTGACCGGATCGTGGATGAAGGCCCGCAGCTCCGGGCGCGCCATGACGAAGCTCCGGAAGCGCTCCCGGATCTCGGGGTGCTGCGCGAGGAGCTTGCCGTCGAAGACGGTGACCGCGCACAGGGGGAGCAGGCCCACCATGGACCGCACCTTCAGGCGCCCCGCCCGGCCGTCCGGCAGCCGCAGCACGTCGTAGAAGAAGCCGTCCTCCTCGTCCCACATGCCGACGTCGCCGCCGGCGCGCACCAGGGCGCCGGCGATCCACAGGAAATGCTCGACGAACTTCAGGCACATGTCCACGTACGCGGGCCGGTGGAGCGCCAGCTCGGCGGCGATCTCCAGCATGTTCTGGCAGAACAGCGCCATCCAGGCGGTGCCGTCCGCCTGCTCCAGGTAGCCGCCGGTCGGCAGCGGCGAGCTGCGGTCGAACACCCCGATGTTGTCGAGGCCCAGGAAGCCGCCCTCGAAGGCGTTGTTGCCCGCGCGGTCCTTGCGGTTCACCCACCAGGTGAAGTTGAGCAGCAGCTTCTGGAACGAGCGCTCGAGCCACGCGAGGTCGCCTTCTCCCCCTTTCGCGGACTCCACCCGGTAGGTGAAGATCGTGGCCCAGGCGTGCACCGGCGGGTTGACGTCGCCGAAGTTCCACTCGTACGCCGGGATCTGCCCGTTCGGGTGCAGGTAGCGCTCGGACAGCATGAGGTCGAGCTGCTGCTTGCCGAAGTCGGGGTCCACCAGCGTCAGCGCCAGCACGTGGAAGGCCAGGTCCCACGCCGCGTACCAGGGGTACTCCCACTTGTCCGGCATCGACAGGATATGGTTGTTGGCCATGTGGTGCCAGTGGGTGTTGCGGAGGACGGCCCGCCGTTTCGGATTGAAGGGGTCGATCCCGTGCTCCTCCAGCCACTTGTTCACGTCGTAGCAGTAGGTCTGCTTGGACCACAGCATGCCGGCCAGCGCCTGGCGCATCACGTTGGCCTGATCGGGGGTCAGCGCGGCCGGGATCACGGTGGCGTAGAACGCGTCGGCCTCCCGCCGGCGCGCCGCCAGGAGCACGTCGAAGCCGTCGCCGAACGGCCCGTCGGCCATCATGTCCGGGGCCACGTCGCTCAAGCGCAGCTGGATCGTGCGCGACGCTCCCGCCGCCACGGTCAGCGGATAGTGGGCCGCCACCTTCGTCCCCCGCTCCTCCGGATTCACCGCGTTCTGACGGCCGTGGACGATGTAGTCGTTGATTCCGTCCTTGACGTAGAGGGTTGGGTTGAGAGTCTGGAAGAGGCGCTCGTTGTTGGTCTCGTTCTCGGTGAACAGCAGCTCGGCCGCGTCCGCGGTGTAGAGGAACCGCACGCCGAGCTCAGGGCTCGATGCCGCGACCAGGCCGGGGGCGCCGGCCGCCTGCCGGAGGAGGGGCCGGGGAGACTCCCCGCCCCAGGACCACGTGTTGCGGAACCAGAGCGTCGGCAACAGGTGCAGGGTGGCCGGCTCGGGCCCGCGGTTGTGCACCGTGATCTGGACGAGCAGATCCTCGGGGGAGACCTTGGCGTACTCGACGAAGACGTCGAAGTAGCGGTCCTCGTCGAACACCCCCGTGTCGATCAGCTCATACTCGAAATCCTGGCGGCCCCGCCGGCGATTGGTCGCGATGAGGTCTTCATAGGGGTAGGCCGCCTGCGGGTATTTGTAGAGGTACTTCATGTACGAGTGGGTCGGCGTGGAGTCGAGGTAGAAGTAATACTCCTTCACGTCCTCGCCGTGGTTGCCCTCGCTGTTCGTCAATCCGAACAGCCGCTCCTTGAGAATGGGATCCTGGCCGTTCCACAGCGCGAGCGCGAAGCACAGCCGCTGGCGGTCGTCGGAGATCCCGGCCAGGCCGTCCTCGCCCCAGTGGTAGGCACGCGAGCGGGCCTGGTCGTGGCTGAAGTAGTCCCAGGCGTTGCCCGAGTCGCTGTAGTCCTCGCGCACCGTGCCCCACTGGCGCTCCGACAGGTACGGTCCCCATTTCCGCCATGGTGTGGTGACGCCCGGGGATTCTTCCAGGCGACGAAGCTCGGCGTCCATAGACAATCCTCCATCTGGCAGCTTGGTGGCCCGGAGCGGCCGGGGTCAATTGGACTTTCGTCTCATAGCTCGGACGGCTGGATCATCCCCACCAGGAGAGCGCGCAGACCATCACGAACAGCACGGGGTATCCGACGATGGCCCAGCGGTCGAGGCGCTCGACGAGCTGCTGCCGGCCCTGGCCGAGGAGGCGGGAGCTCAGGGTCACCAGCACGACGACCAGGAAGACGAGGAGGGTGGACCCCACGATGAAATAGTCCATGCGGGTGAGGTAGGCGAGGTTCGGCAGCGAGCGGGCGAGGGCGAACCGGTAGGCGATCAGGGTGAGCATGGTGGTGACCGCGATGCTGATGCGGGGTGGCACCGTCGCGGGGGCCGGCCACAACGCCGTCCACCCCATGAGCACGATGAGCACGAGCGGCAGGATGACCTGCATCGCCAGGTAGGCGAGGTGGCGGCGGACCTCCCACGAGAGCGCGACTCCGGCCAGCGGCGGCTCGCCGGGGCCGGGCAGGAAGTCCGCTCTCGTGACGCGGACCGGGCCCGCGTCCCAGTCGGCGATCGAGAGCTCGGCGGCGCGGCCCGACTGGGGGTCTTTTCCCTCGTACAGGAGCGCCACCTCCGCGGGCGAGTAGCCCAGGGTCACCAACCGGATGCTGAGGCGGTGGCGGTCGCGCGGGAAGTCGGTGAAGCTCATGGGGGCCGTGAAGCGTCCCGAGAAGAGCTGCCGGTAGGTCACCCGCCCGCTGGAGTCGACCTCGACGCGCCGCGGGAGAGCGGTGCTGACCGACCGCTGGTTGGCCAACTGCAGGCGGGGGTTCCAGATCTCGTCGAGGGGCAGGCTGCGCACCTCGGACCCTTTCCCCGCCAGGCGTACATCCCGCCATTCGGCCTTCACCATCACGTCGGCGAGGAAGGCCTGCTCGGCGCCGACGACGTCGTGGAGGTTCACCAGATAGAGCCCCACGCGTACGGGGGTCGGCGCCGTGGCGTCCGGACGCGAGAGGTCCGCCTCGACCGCGGCCCGCGCGGCGGGCGCCGCGAGCCCGAGGAGCGCGACAATCAATACCTTTCGTATCGGCATCGACCCGCTCATCCCGCCGTCAGGCGCCGAGGATGTTGATCGCCCGGGAGGCGACGACGATGATCGTGGACAGCGAGATCGAGCTCTCGGCCATCATCAGCAGCTTGGCGCGGGAGGTCAGCGGCAGCGCGTCGGTGGGGCTGAAGGCCGTGGCCGTCCAGAAGGCGAGGAACAGGTAGTCGACGTACACCGGCCGCCAGCCGGGCGGCACGTCCTCGGCGGGGGCCCCTTCCTGGGGGAACAGGAAGTCCGGCCGCGGCTGGCCGCCGCCGCCGCGCAGGCCCGGGCCGCCGCGGTCGACCTGCCAGTAGAGCAGCGAGAACGACAGCACGTTGGTGAGCCAGACCGCGATGCTCGAAGCGAGCAACTGCTGGCCGGCGATCGTCTGCCCGCCATTCACCATGAGGGAGACCAGGTTCGTGAGGTTGGCGACGGTCCCGATCGTGCCGATCCCACAGAAGACGTAGGTCACCGCGCGCTCCAACGGCAGCCACCGCGTCTGGTCGGACGCGAGGGCGACCAGGAAGACGGTGATGAACATGCCGAAGCCGAGGGTCCAGGGGACCCAGCCTGGAAACAGCGCGATGCGGCTGGACATCAGCTCCAGCAGCACGAGCACGAGGAAGATCGCGAGCATGGCCGGCCAGCGCGGCTCCCGCCGGGAGCGCGGCGCCGGCTCCGCCAGGGTGGTCGAGGGTTGGCTCATCGGTTGGCAGGATCGGCGGCCGGCCGCGCGGACGCCACCCTTCTCCTCTCTACCGACCAGCCTGGCAGCCTGGGGAGACCTCGATCAATTGGACTTTCGTCTCATATCCCGGCGCTATCCCCCCTCGCGCGGCGGCTTGGCCGGCTGCTCCTCCGGACCCGAGAGCAGGTCCGCCCGCCGTTCCCACACCACCTGCGAGATCGCCGCGATGACGCGGTCGGCGTCCTTTTCGTTCGCATACCCTTCCGTGAGGACGACCAGAACGTAGGGTTTTTCGCCGGGCGGATAGACGATCGCGGCGTCGTGATGGAACCCCGTGATGTCCCCCGTCTTGTGGGCGACCGGAATGCCGGGGGGCAGGCCGGCGGGGATCTTCTCGTTGAATTCCTGCCCTTTGAGGATCGCGATCATCTTCTCATTCGAGGCCGGCTTGAAGCCCGTGCCCTGCGCGAGCACGGTGAGGGCGATGGCGAGGTCCTCGGCCGCGGTGATGTTGTTGAGGCCGGCCTGGTAGGCCTTCCCGTCCTCGACGCCGCGCAGGATGATCGTGTTGTAGCCGCCGAGCCCGCGCATCAGGTCCTGGGCCCGCGAGGCGCCGATCTTTTCGATCAGCAGATTGGTGGCGAGGTTCGAGCTGCGCGTGATCATCCGCCGGATCAGCTCCTCCAGCGTCCGGGTGGAGCCCGCGGCCTGATAGAGGTCCGGATCGCCGTCCTCCTTGGGATCGAGCGCGAACGGCGAGCCGTCCGCGAGGCTCTGGAACTCGTTGCGCACCGCGATCGGCTGGTCGAGCTTGAGCTCGCCGTCGTCCACCGCCTGGAAGAGCGCCATCATCAAGGGCAGCTTCATGGTGCTGGCGGCATGGAAGGTCTCCCCCTCGTTGCGCGCGTAGACCGCTCCCGTGCCGAGGTTGTGATAGACCACGGCGACCGTCCCGCCGGGCGGATGGAGGTACCGCTCCAGGCGGAGGGCCAGCACGGACGGCACGGGCGTCGGGCCCCCCGTGGCGCAGGAGAGGAGGGGGAGGGTGAGGAGCGTCAGGATGATCGATCGCATCATATCTATCCTCTCCTTACAGCAACGCCATCTGCCCCTTTCTTCCATACCGCGCGACATAGCCGTCCACTGAAGGGGCGCGGAATGGCAGGTCCGGACGCGGATGTCGGGGATCGTCGACACGGGTTTGGCCCGGTACGATAGCAGATCGTCCAGGCCCGGTTCCCGGCTTTCGCTTACGGTCGGATCTCCACGAGGGTGCCGTTGGGGACGGCGTCCCAGATCTCCTCGATCTCCCCGTCGGTGACCGCGATGCAGCCCAGCGTCCAGTCGTGGAGCCGGTGCGACGCCCCGAGCCAGCCGTAGCCGTTGGGGAGGCCGTGGATCATGATGTCGCCGCCGGGAGCGCAGCGCCGGTGCCGGGCATCGGCGAGATCCTGGGCGTTGGGGTAGGAGACGTGGAGCGCCCGGTGATAGTGCGACGCGCCGTTGCGGGCGTCGATCCGGTAGAGCCCCTCGGGGGTCCGGTCGTCCCCCTGGCACTGCTTGCGGCCGGCCGGCGCGCGGCCCAGGGCGACGCGGTAGGTCTTCACCGGCGTCCCCTTCCAGAGCAGGGTCAGGTGTCGCTGGGACTTCTCGACGAGGATCCGGTCCGCGCGCAGGCGCTTGCCCGGCTGCCGGGACGTGGCGGCGAGGCCCAGCGCCGAGAGCAGCAGGACCGTCCCCAACCGGGCCGCTCGTCTCATGGTCACCCCGCCTGGGCGGTCCGCCGGCGCTTCAGGACCGCCAGCATGGCGAAGTAGATTCCCATCCCCACGATGGCCACGATCGGGATCGTCCGGGAGCTCAGGGTGACGGCGAACCAGGTGACGCCGGCGAACAGGAGCCAGAAGAAGACCTCGCCGAGGAACGCCTGCGGCCAGCGTGGCTGGAGGCCGCTCGCGGGCACGCGGGGCCGGAGCGCGGGCAGGAGCCGGGGCACGGCGTCGAAATAGGCCCGGTAGCGGTCCCCCTGGGTGGCGAGCAGCTCCGACTCCTCCCGGCCGATCAGGCGGAGAAAGAAGATCAGCTGCCCCACGACCAGGATGACGAGCCCCAGACGGCTGGCGATCAGGCCCATGCCCACGGCCAGGAAGAGGCTGCCGAGATAGAGCGGGTTCCGCACGTGACGATAGGGGCCGTCCGCCACCACCCCTTCGGTGCGCAGGTTGGCGTCGTGGACCCGCTCGCTCTGGAGATAGGCGGCCGCCCACGTCCGCGCCAGGGCCGCGATCCCGACCAGGACGGCGGCCAACCCGAAGACCGCGTGGACGACGGCGTCGCTCACCGGCACGAAGAGGCGGAGCAGGGACACGCCGGCGTTCCGGTGGTCGATCCAATAGGCCGAGAAAGCTACCCAGAAGAGCAGGAAGATGAACCAGAAGCGATGGCGGAACTCGAAGTCGGTGGCGCGCATGCCGTCAACTACGTAGAAGACGGGCGCGAAGTTCTCAATCCTCCGGCTCCGTCTCCATCCCCAGCCGCGCCAGCAGGTTCTGGAGCACCCGCGCGGTCAGTCCCCAGATCTGGCGGTTGCCGATGTGGTAGATGAGGAGGTTGCGGGGCACGCCGTTGAGCAGGACCTCGCGCTCCTCGACCATCCGCGGATTGGCGAAGGCGGTCAGGGGGAGGGGGAAGACCTCGGCGATCTCGCCGGCGTTGGGCGTGAGCTGGACGCCGTGGGGGATCGCGCCCACACAGGGGATCACCCGGAAGCCGGCCGGGCTCTCCTGCTCGTCGAGCGCGCCGAGCTCGAGGACGATCTTGGGATCGAGGCCGATCTCCTCGTGGGCCTCGCGCAGGGCCGCGCCCCAGGGGTCCTCCTTGAGCTCGCGGCCGCCGCCGGCGAAGGCGATCTGGCCGCGGTGGCTCGGCAGGTCGTCCGCGCGCTTGGTGAGCACGGTCCAGAGCTCGCCCGCGTCCACGAAGAGCGGCACCAGCACCGAGGCCGGCCGCGCGTCGCTCGCCGGCAGCCGCCGCGGAGACGGCGAGGCGAGGCGCTCCCGCACGGCGAGAATCCAACTCTGGCGGTCGTTTTCCATGACGTCACCTTCCACCGTCTGGACCGGCTCCCCGGCGGCGGCGGCCCAGGCGGAAGGATAGTAGTACAGGAATCCAAAACCGGGATCGGCGTATTGACGACGCTCGCCGGATGATCTAAGCTGTAATCAAAGACAGGCTTAAATAATTATTGCGATATCCGACTGCTTCTGCCGTGGATATCTGATCCGACCCGTATCGCGGAGGGTTCCTATGGCTGGCGATCGTTGCCGTTTGTGGATCGTCCTGTGGAGCGGTCTTCTCGTCCTTCCGGCCGTCCCTCTCCTCGCCGCGCAGGACAGGGAGGAGGAATCCGTCGACCGGCCCCGTAACATCGTCCTCTGTCTCGACGGTACCTGGAACAGCACCTACGACGAGGCCCAACGCGACGACGGGTCCAAGGTCCTCAAGCCCACCAACGTGCTCAAGCTCTGCCGGTCCGTGGAGCCGCGGGGCCCGCAGAACGGGCGCGAGCAGATCGCCTTCTACCAGACCGGTGTGGGGTCGCTCCCCGAGTACCCGGGCACGCCGAACCACCTGCTCCACGTCAGCGACAAGCTCCTCGGCGGCGCCTATGGCGCGGGCTTCGAGGCCAACGTCGAGGACGCTCTGGAGTTTCTCGTCCTCAACCACCGTCCGGGAGACAAGGTCTTCATCTTCGGGTTCAGCCGCGGCGCGGCCACCGCGCGCGCGGTGACCCGCTTCATCGGCTGGGCCCAGGGCCTGCCCAGCAAGGACGACGCGTATTACCTGCCCGTGCTCTTCCGGGAGTTCGTCTCTTCGAAAGGCGAGGCGAAGATCGGAGACGTTCTGGAAGAGATCAACCATCCCAAGAAGCCCGCGAGCGGGAAGGCCCAGGAGGAGCCGCGGCAGCGCCTGAAGCCGCTCAAGAAGGTCGAGGTGGAGTATCTCGGCGTGTGGGATACCGTGATGGCCCTGGGAGCGCGTTTCAAAGCCAAGGGCGCGACCACGGCGTCGCCCAGCCAGAGCTTCTACCTGGACCGCCAGCCGGCCCCCTGCGTGCGGCACGCCCGCCAGGCGCTGGCCATCGACGAGGCGCGCTACGACTTCCGCCCCGAGGTCTGGTCCGGCCACGCGGACGACCAGAAGCTCGAGCAGCGCTGGTTCGTGGGCGTGCACTCGAACGTCGGGGGCGGCTACGTCAAGGACGGCCTCGCCAATCGGACATTTAAGTGGATACTGAAAGCTGCCGAGGAGCACGGGTTGGAGGTGGATTCCCATTTCGTCGAACACTATCCGGCCCCCCTCTGGGCCAACATCTATGATTCGAGCTCCACGCTGTACCGGACCCTGGACAGTCTCCGCGGACGCTCCGGCCGAGGACAGCGGTGTCTGATCGGCAGACCCGAGTCGGCCAACCTTTCCCTCGATCCCTCGGTGATCCAGAGGATGGAGCTCGACCCCTCCAAGCTCGGCGGGAAGGCCTACCGTCCGGAGAACGTCCTCCTCTTCCTCGCCTGCCAGCCGGACCTCGACCGGTATCTGGCGGGGCTGGTGGGGCCCGACGATCACGATCTCAAGGAGGATGAAACCAAGCTCCCCTCGGACGTCCTGAAGAAGATCGCCGAGCTGCGGCCTGAATGCGGTAAGAGACTCAAAAGCTGCGACTGAGGCGTCCCTTTCAAGGTCTTTTCGAGGTGCCACCCGATTCGCGGCGATTCGGCTGGCACCTGTCCGGGGCGGCGCGCTATCCTCCCGGCGTGAAGCGCGTCCTCTTCTATGGGCTCCTCGGCGGGGTGCTGCTCGTCCTGCTCAAAGTCCTCGAGTACCAGTACGTGGTCCGCGCCTATCCCGGCGAGATCTACGGCGGCCTGGTGGCGGCGATCTTCGCCGCGCTGGGGATCTACTTCGGGCGGCACTGGTCGCGGTCCCGGGAGGTGACGGTGGTCCGGGAGGTCCGTGTCCCGGAGGGTGAGCCCTTCACGCTCAACGCGGAGAGGCTCAAGAAGCTGGGGATCACCCCGCGCGAGCACGAGATCCTGGGGCTGATCGCGGAGGGCCTGAGCAACCGGGAGATCGGCGAGCGGCTCTGCGTCTCCGAGAACACCGTCAAGACCCACTCCTCCCGGGTCTTCGACAAGCTGGGGGTCAATCGCCGGGTCCAGGCCGTGCTGAAGGGGCGGGAGCTCGGCCTCATCCCCTAGCTTTGGGGGTCAACCAGGGTCAACGAAAGGATGATTTTGGGGTTTGGGGCCGAAAATCACCCGAACGGAGGACGCCCGGCGCCCGGCGCCGGCCCCAGACTGCGGGCAGACATAGGAGGAAACGCAATGCGAAACATCGTTCTCCGCTTCGGGCTCACGTCGGGCGTCATTCTGGTAGCCGTCAGCGCGGTGCTGCTGCCTCTCTGCATGAAGGGCGAGGGCTCCGAAATCCTCGGCTATACGGCCATGGTGCTCGCGTTCCTGACGGTCTTCTTCGGCATCCGGTCGTACCGCGAGACGGTGGCCGGCGGCGCGATCAGCTTCGGCAAGGCCTTCCAGGTGGGGATCCTCATCTGCCTGGTCACCTGCGCGATGTACGTCATCGGCTGGGAGATCGCCTACTTCAACTTCTTCCCCGACTTCCTGGAGCAGTACACCGCGTCCGTCCTGGCGAAGATGCACGCGCGGGGCGCCAGCGAGGCCGACATCCAGAAGACGGCCGCGCAGCTGGCGGAGATGGGCAAGCACTACCACAACCTCTTCTACAACTCCGCCATCACCTTCATGGAGATCTTTCCGGTCGGGCTCATCGTGACGCTGGTCTCCGCCGCGATCCTGCGCCGGAAGCCTCCCCAGGGGGCCCCCGCGTCGGCCCTGCCGGCGTGAGGCCTCGCGCCCGGTCAGGACACCCGGCGGTGGTACCGGCTCGCGAGCCGCGCGAGGCAGGTCTGGAGCTCGTCGGTCCGGAAGGGTTTCGTGAGGATCCCCACCATCCCGGCGTCCAGGCAGGCGGCGTGGCTCTCCTCCAGCGCGTCGGCGGTCAGGGCGACGATCGCCGGGCGCGCCTCTTCCCCGAACATGTCGCGGATGCGGAGGCTGGCCTCGATGCCGTCCATCCGCGGCATGTGCAGGTCCATCAGCACCACGTCGCAATGCTCGCGGCGCAGCACGTCCAGCACCTCCTCGCCGTCGGCGGCGAGGAGGGGGGAGTCATAGCCGAGGCTCTCCAGCATCCGCACCGCGAGCAGTTGGTTCACCGGATTGTCCTCGGCCACGAGGATGCGCAGCGATGGGGCCGCGGCCGGCGCGAGAGCCGGCGGCTTGGCGGGAGGGATCTCGGCCTCCGCGATCGGCAACGCCGCCCGGATGCGCACCCGGAAGGTGGAGCCCCGCCCCTCCACGCTCTCCACCGCCACCGAGCCTCCCATCAGCTCGCAGAGGCGCTCGACGATGGCGAGGCCGAGGCCGGTGCCGCCATAGGCCCGCGTGGTCGCGGTGTCGCCCTGCAGGAACGGGCCGAAGATCGAGCCCAGACGGTCGGCCGGGATGCCGACGCCGGTATCGGCGACGCTGAGGAGCAGGAGCCCCGCGGCATCCGTTTCCGGCCGCCAATCCGCGGTCACGGCCACGTGGCCCCGGGCCGTGAACTTGACTCCGTTGTCGAGCAGGTTGACCAGGATCTGCCGCAGCCGGGTGGGATCGGCGACGATCCGGCAGGGCACGCCGGGGCCCACGAAACAGCGGAGCTCCAGACCCTTGGCCTTCGCCTTGGACGCGACGAGATCCAGGGCCTGGTCGAGGCATCTCTGGAGATCGAAGGCCGTGGTCTCCAGATCCAGCCTGCCGGCTTCGATCTTGGAAAAATCGAGCGTCTCGTTGACCAGGGCCAGCAGCGTCTCGCAGGCGGTGTGGAGAATGCCGGTGTACTCTCGCTGGGTGCCGGAGAGCGGCGTCTTCTGCAGCAGCTCGGAGATGCCGATGACCGCGTTGAGGGGGGTGCGGATCTCGTGGCTGACGATGGCCAGGAAGCGCGACTTGGCGCGCGTCGCCTCCTCGGCGGCGGCGCGGGCCTTCTCGAGCTCCCGCAGGGCCGCCTGCAGCTCCTCGGTGCGCTCGGCCACCCGCTTTTCCAGCTCGCTCAGCAGGGCCTGCGACATCTCGCGCATCTCGCGCGACGAGATGGAGAGCGAGCGTTCGAGCAGATAGCGGTCCTCGTCGGACTCGACGTAGGTGGCCGAGATCCGTTCCAGCAGGGTATGCCACTCCGTGGACGAGGAGGGTGGGGCCTCGCTCGTCAGCCCCAGCTTGCGCAACTGGCGGTCGAGCAGGCGGTGCGGCCTCACGGCGGGGCCTCGGAGATCGTGGTGAGCGTCATCGTCTGATTATGCAGCTCACAGCCGCCCGCCACGTGGGGCGAGAGCTCGCCATAGGAGTAGAAGCCGACCATCTGGGCCGCCGCGGGCAACACCTCCCGCGCGGCCTCGAGCTCCTCCTCGCAGCGCTCTCCCAGCACCATCCGGCGGCCGACGCAGCTCACGGCGATGGCGAGGAGTGGCCCTCCCGGCCCCCAGTCCGAGGCGGTCTGCTGCGCCGCGTCGCCGGCGCCGTCGATCAGGCGGTCGAAATTCGCCTTCATCAATTGGGCGATGCAACCCTGGGGGATGTCGCCCGCGAACGTCATCGCCTGGCGCTCCTCGTCGATGCCCGTCACCGTGCGCACGATCTGCGGCCCGCCGCCCTGAGCGCGCAAGGCCAGCGGGAAGAGCAGGGCGGTGGCGGGCAGGCCGGAGGCGCGGTGTCCGAGGTACTCCTTGTAGAGGGCCAGCGCCGGCCGGCCGTCGAGCTCGTAGAGGACATTGCCCTGCGAGCGGGTCACCAGGCGCTCGGGCCCGAAGATGTCCCACCCTCCCTTGGAGCCATGGCCGAAGCAGAGACGTTTCCCGTACAGGCCCAAAGCCACTGCTCCGCAGCGCGGCGAGCTGCCGCCGCCGATCACCCAGGTCTTGCGGAACCGCGGGCCGTCGCCGGCGAGGCCGCCGGTGATCGGAACCCCGCGCGGCAGGTTGGCGCTGAGGCCGCGGACCAGCTCGCTGCCGTTGACGTGGATGCCATCGGCCAGGACCAGGACCCCCCGCAGGTCGTCGCCGGTGAGCCGGGCCCCCAGCGCCTGGCCCGCGGCGAGGGAATCGGCGGCCGAGGAGACCGGCGCGAAGGCGCTGTGCAGGCGCACCGCGTCGAAGCGGAGCACCGCGACCACCAGGCTGCCGTCCAGGACGCTGGCGCCCAGGATCTCCCCGGCCGTCGAGCATCCCAGCACGTGCGAGGTGGGAAAGCGCTCCGCGAGCTCGCCGGCGACCGCCGTCTCGGGATCGAGCCCGGAGGCGCCGAAGGCGAGCACCAGCGTGGCCGGAGAATCCAGCTCCGGTGAGAGCGGCGTCACCCAAGCACCCTCCGGCTTGCGGCAAGAAACCTGGAGCTGCAAGGTCTTTCCAGTATAGCGGACGGAGGGATGGGAAGGCGACTCCGGCGGCCGACTCGGCGTTATGATCGCCGGGGGCGAGTAGCGGGATCGATGGACGGCCCGGGGGGTGTCCGCGGCCCCGGGACGGGCGAGCATATCGAAAGCCGTCCGACCCCCGGGGCTCGCAGAATCGAGGGAAAGCTCTCTCGTCGGCTGACCAGCACAGGAGCGCGATCGGCATGGAAGCAAGAAAGTTGCGGGTCTGCGTCGTCGGTGCCGGGGTGTCCGGCCTCACCGCGCTCAAGGAGGTCCTGGAGGAGGGCCACAGCGCGGTCTGCCTCGAGCGCGAGAGCGCTCCCGGAGGGGTGTTCACGACGGGCGTGGCCTACGACCCGATGCAGCTCACGGTCTCCCAATACTTCATGGCGTATTCGTCTTTTCCTCCGCCGCTGGAGGAAGAGCGCCGCCATTGGTTCCGCCAGGAGTACGTCGACTATCTCGCGCGCTTTCGCCAGCGCTTCGGGCTCGACCCGCACATCCGTCTCAACTGCGCGGTCGAGACGGTGAGCCCTGAGGCGGACGGCTCGTTCGTCGTCGAATATACGCAGGAGGGGAAGACGGTCCGGGATCGCTTCGACGCCGTCGCGATCTGCCGCGGCGCATTCCGTGCCGCGGCGCCGCGGATGCCCGAGCTGTCCGGCGCCGAGACCTTCACGGGAGAGATCACGCACACCGCGCGGTACAAAGGCGCGGAGCCCTTCCGCCGCAAGCGGGTGGTGTGCGTGGGAATGGGCGAGACGTCCGCGGACGTCACGAATCAGATCTCCGAGGTGGCCTCGGCCTGCTATCTGGCGCTGCGGAATTACCCGCTCCTGATCTCACGGCATCCGTACGGCGGGCGGGCGACGAACGACGGCTACACGAGCCGGTTGCTGGGGTGGGCCCCGCGGCGGTACATACAGGAATATTACGGTGCGCGGGTGCAGGCGGACCTGGCGTCCGGCGATCCCCAGAGGCAACTGGTCAGCGACTGGTTCGTCAAGGCGGGCTTCACGGGGAAGTCCCTCCAGAAAAATGACGATTTCGTCGAGAACCTGCTGCGGGGGAAGATCCGTCACGTCCCTCACGGCGTCGCCCGTCTCGACGGGAAGACGGTTCATTTCACGAACGGCGAGCACGTCGAAGCGGATGTGATCCTGTGCTGCACCGGTTACGAGGAGAGCTCGATTCCGGCGGCGTGGCTCGGCGGGCGCGAGATCAAGGACGTGCGCCGGCTGTTCAAGCACGCGTTCCATCCGGAGGTCGGGCCTCGCCTGGCCCTGATCGGTTGGACCCGTCCGTTCAACGGCGGCGTGCCGGCCTGCTCCGAGATGATCGCGCGGTACTTCGCCCTGCTGTGCAGCGGCAAGCGCGAGCTCCCCGTCCGCCCAGACCTGGAAACGCGGATCGAAGAGGATTGCGCGCGCGAGGAGACGGCCTTCTCGCGGACCCCGCACGTCCGTACGCTCGTCGACTACACCACATTTCTCGACAGCGTCGCCGAGCTCGTCGACTGCGCGCCGAAGCTGGCGGACTACCTGGACGATCCGCCGCTCCTCTACAAGCTGATCTGCGGCAGCATCATCGGGGCCACCTACCGCCTCCGAGGCCCCGGCGAGGATCCGGAGATGGCGCGCGAGGTGATCCTCCGGCTGCCGGTGGTCCGTGACGCCGTCGACCCCGCGCTGGTCCCGTTGGCGCTGGCCGGCCGCGTCGAGGAGTCGGCGATCCCCAAGATCCACGAGATCGTCGAGCGGCAATTCGCGGCGGACGAGCAACTCGTCTGATCGGCTCACACAACGTCTAAATCTAAAAGTGCCTCGAGAATGGCGAGCCGGGAAGCTTCCGGGTAAAAATTATGTAAACCTAAAGTAAATAGAATTGACATTCGGGGCGGGCGAGCTGGCTGAGGTTTTTGTCTCGGATTTAGATTCTTAAACACTAATCAGTAGTAGGGAGGCTCCCACTGGGCCGCCACGGTCGCCGTGGTGGCGCGAGATTCCGAGATTCGCTGTCGACAAACTTCCGACAGTAGGAGGAACACTATGCCTCTCTTTCACCGAGCTTTCCGAAGCATTGCCATCGCCATCCTGGCGCTGACCGCGCTCGCCGCGCAATCGCTCGCGGCCGGGCAGGGCGCCGGCGCCTATCGGAGTGACCAGAAATTCGCCAGTGGGCTCTGGATGCTGACCTTCGATACATCCGCCGGCCAGATCCGCGTCAACCTCCCCGAGCGCCTGACCCAGGGCGAGCGGGTCTCCGGCACCATCGAGCTGTACCCGCGGGGTCAAGGGCGGGAGCTGCAGGCCAACCTGGCCGCGTTGCGGACCCACACCGTCCGCATCGACGGCGAGGCTCTGGCGGCGGCCGACCGCTCCTTCCTGTGGCGCCTGCCGGCCGAGGCTTCCAATGGCCGGGTCGAGCTACTCGACGCAGCCGGCAGCGTGGTCGCCGACGTGCCCACCACCTTCGCCCCCGCCGGCCAGGTGGAGCGCCCGGCCGGCTTCGATCTACCTCCCGTCGTCCAGCGGGGCCGCGCCTTCCTGATCCGCGGCCCCTTCGACGGCGATTTCGCGAACACCCGCGTCCTGCTCGGCGGCCGGCCGGCGGCGAAGATCGCCGAGTCCTCGGGCGTGCTGGTGGTCGAGAATTCCGCCGGCGATCTCGGGCGCGTCGACGCCCTGGTGGTCGAGGGGGTGCAGCGGCAGCGCGCGGCCTTCAACAGCATCGAGGTCCGCCTGTCGGCTCCCAAGGGCACCGCGCAGCCGGGCGGGACGATGACCGTCCGGGCGAGGGTCGAGGGGCTCGCGGGCCTGCGCGAGCCGTTCGTGCTCGCTCTCTATAACCACCATCCGGAGGTGGCGGCGCTGCCGGCGGGCCAGTCGGTCACCCAGATCGTCCATCCCGAGGAGGCCGGCGCGGACGGCGTCTTCCAACTCGACCTTGCGACCTCCGTGCACAGCTTTGGCAAGGCAGAGGTCGTGGCTGCGGTGGGCAAGCTCAACGCCAGCGATGTCGCCACCCACGTGGTGAACGTCACTTTCCCGCCCCATACACAGGACGTGACGTTCCCGACCTACCACGGTCCGAACGTGACTTGGCCCCCCCATACGCCCAACGCCAGCTTCCCCAACTACCACGCCCCGAACGTGACTTGGCCACCCCACACCCCGAACGCCAGCTTCCCGACGGTCCACGCGCCCAGCTTCACCTGGCCCCCCCACACCGTCAACGTGACGTTCCCCACCTGGCACCAGACGAACGTCAGTTGGCCGCCCCACACCCCGGGCGTCTCGTTCCCACCCCAGCCGCAAACCGACGCGGACAAGACCCCGGAGAAGAACCCGTAAAGGAGACCGTCGCGAGCTATCCGGAGAATCCCGGCCGGCCGGTACCGCTCCCTGGAGCGGCCCTGGCCGGCCCCCACCGCGAGGAGGATCGATGAAACGTCCGCACCGTGCGCTGCCCGCCCTGACGCTCGCGCTTCTCGTTATACCCGCCGCCGCTCCCGGCGGCGCCGCGTCGTCCCTCCCCAACAGCCCAATCAAGGTCCACTTCAACCAGGAGCTAATCGATTCGCTCGGCGCCGACCTCGACGTGGCCGACCCGAAGGCCGTCTTCGCCCTGGTCTTCTCCCAGCTTCCGGACACGGCCCGCGTCTATCCCACCGAGAACTACTACTACTTCAGCTTCGCCGCCGCCGGCCAGACCATCGCGGGCAACCTGCGCCTGGACGTCCACGACCGCGACCAGGGCGCGCTCCACCTCGGCTACTTCCGCTACGACGAGAGCGGCCGCATCCAGGACCGTACCGGCCATGACAAGGTGCTCAACCGGGAGGACGGCGTGACGGTCGAGAAGCATGGGGCCTTCGAGTACGCGGTCACCTATGGCGGCCGGACCGTGCGCTTCCTGCTCAACGACCTCGGCATGGCGCCGCCCCGTCCCTCTACAGTCGGAGAGGACGAGGTCTTCGTCGGCCCCGTGTTCGACGAGTCGGGCCTTGCCTTCTTCCTGATGTTCTCCCGCCGGGAGCGGCACTTCTTCTACGTGCTCGACGAGCGGCGGCGGGTGCCGGAATATTTCGACGCGGTCAACGACATGGTGCTGGTGGGGCGGCGCACGGGTTTCGCCTTCTACGCCGACCGCGAGCGGGGGCGCAAGATCCTGATCGCCGTCCATCGCCACAACACCGACCGCAACAATTATTACGACGGACCGTTCGATCAGCTCCCGGACAACTACGTCGACCAGACCGGGATTCAGCGCTACATCGAGGAGGCCTACCCCGAGGCCAAGGGGCTCGTCGACCGCTACGGAATCTACCTCCATCAGAACGGGGGGCGCCTGGTGATCATGCCCTATGCCCGGTACGGAGAGGACCGGGAGCTGGATTTCGCCCTCGCCTGCCGCCAGGAAAAAGCGGCCTTCCTGCGCTGCATCACTCCCGACATGCAGCAGGCCTCCTCATGCCTGGGAGGACGCGACTGCGTCGGGCCGGAGCTCCTGGGCGAGGCGACCCTGGAGATCGAGGTGCCGGCGCCGGCGCCGCCGCACCAGAAGCCCTGAAACGGCAGCGGCCCGAAAGCGCCGATCCCATCAGAATAGGGGCCACCCTGCGAGGTGGTCCCTCTCTTCGCGCCTGTCGTCTTTTCGCCGCGGATTCCGATCTCTCTTGTATACGGACGCCGCCGCCCCTCCGGGCGGGGCAAACATCACACTCTGAAGGTGAGGAACGTCATGAAAGAGAAGATCCAGGCTCAGCCGCTCCCGCTCTCTCGCGAGACGATTCGCCAGCTCGACAACGGCAAGCTGGTCCACATCGGCGGCGGTTGCGAGACGACGTCGTACACCACCGAGCTCGTCAGGGCGCAGTGACCAGTTGGCGAAGCTGAGAGGACGTTCCTGGGCTCGACCGCCCCAGGAACGTCGTCAGATCATGACTCATTCCAAGACACTAGTTTCCTACTCGACTCCCAAGTATACATCGTAGAATTTTGATTGCCGCGTCTTACCTCCCGGGCTCAGCCTTGTCATCTTGCTTACAAAGCGGAATTCGTTCCCTGCGCGATCTTTCCTGCCTGAGGCTGTGTAGCTCAAGTCAAGCTCGACTATTCCCGCAGAAGCGAGCGACTCCACTTCGTCTGGCGTGCAGATACCGTTATGATCTCTATCAATCCACAGTCGCAGCTCTGACCAGAGCCTGTCGCCAGCGTTCAGCACGCCATTCCCGTCACCACCAGACACCACATCGCCGTCTGATACGAGATCTCCGACGCGTAGCGCTTCGAAGCCGTTGGCAGCCATAGCTTCCCCGAAGAGCTCGCGGCCACTGTCGACAATCCCATTGCCATTCAGATCCCGCCACAGGAACGCCTCGTCAGAGTTGGCCGATGTCCAGGCTACGCGCTCCAGCACGCCGTCGCCATCTAAATCGAAGCTTACGCCGCCTGCCACGTCGGTCAAGCAGTAGCCGTCGCCGTCAAGGTCAATTATGATCGGGCTCTGGTGACAATCTTGTAAGCTGGAGCACCCCTCGTTGACCGTGCCCTCGTAGGGGTACGTGATTCGAGCTGTCAGCGAGGCTGCATTCGTCGGTTTGAATTGCGGAATCGATGTTTACCGGGACGGTCATTATTCCATGATCGCAGCCGCCGTCGGCAAGGCCAAGCATGTTGTCGTCATCACTTACTCCTTCCTGGATGAAGCTCAGGGACGTAAGCCCCTGAGGCTGGCGATAAGGAAGTGCAGGACCAACGCCAGGCCTGAAAGGAACTGTAAATAACTAAAAATAAAGGGACTCTTCCTGATCGATCCGATCTCAGGGTCCATTTCTGGAACCGAGACACCCGGGGCGGGTTCCGGATCTGGAACCGCGTCGAAGAGGGTGGCACCTGTCCCGTAGGCTCCTGACTGTCTCGCAAGAGCCTTCCAGATAGCACTCTAAGAAGTAGGGGCAGCCATAGAGGCCCGCCCCTGAGCTCGGAGGAACGTGCCATGAAGAAAGCTCTGCCGCTCTGTACGATCCTGGTCCTCGGAATGCTTTTCTGCGGTGCCGCCCTCGCCCAGAATCCCGCGCCCCAGGCCCCGACTCTCAATCAGCTCCAGGAGGCCATCTTCGCTCCCGCCGGCACCACGGCACCGGACACCATCCCAGCCCCCGAATACAAGGCACTCTGCAGCCCATTTCCGGAGGACATCTGCATCTATTACCAGTGCGAGTGTGCCCATCAGTGCAGCGTGTGCGGCGGCATCTCCTCCTTCACTTGCGACTCGAACACTGGGGTACACTCCTGCAAGTGCAAGCCCTGCTGAGCCCCGTCTCGCCTGGCTCTGCTCGCGACACCTTGTTTGGTGGGAGCGTGGTCCTCGAGGCCCCTTCCGGACGAGAAAGGAGTGAGAATGAAGAAGAACGAGCCTCACACCCGACGAATCCTTGGCCGCAGGCTGGCCCGGGAGCTGACTCGCGAGGAGCTCGAGAAGGCGACCGGTAGCGTCCAGTGCTGGACCCTGACCGATCCTCCGGACGGCCCCTACCACGACCACTGAGGCACTGCGGTCCGCTCCGGTCCCGCCCATCCCGAGGCCCCGGCCCGACCGGCCGGGCCTCTCTCCAACCCCCTTTCCGCGTCTTCCGCTCTGCGAGCCCTGGAGGATGTTGCATGACGCGAGTGTTGATCCCGACCTATCCCGAGGACCTTCACGTCGAGGAAGTGGCCCTGGCGCTGGAGGACCGGGGGCACGAGGCGGTTCTGTGGTGTGGCACCGACTTTCCCACGCTCCAGACCGGATCGATCGACATCCGTGGCGGCGAGATGGGCTGGGAGATCTCGGGGCCGGGCCTGGAAGGGGGGCGCCCGCCGTTCGACGTGGTGTGGAACCGGCGTCCGACGCCACCGGTTCTCCCCCCGGACCTCCACCCCGGCGACGCGCCCGTGGCGCGGCGGGAGTGCCGGGACTTCCTCGACGGGCTCTACCATCTGGCCGCGCCGGAGGCCTTCTGGGTGAATCCCCTTGCGACCCGCGCCCGCTCCGAGCTGAAGGCGGTGCAGCTCCGGGAGGCGGTGCGCGTGGGCCTGGCCGTGCCGCCCACGCTGATGAGCAACGATCCCGCCCGCATCCGGCGGTTCGTGGAGGAGCTCCAGGGCCGGGTGGTGTACAAGCCGTTCTACCCCGCGCAGTGGGAGGGCGAAGACCGGGTGGCGGTCCTCCTGACCAGCGAGGTGAGCATGGACGATCTGCCCGAGGACGAGATCCTGCGGCTCACCCCCGGCATCTTCCAGGCAAGGATCGACAAGGTCCACGAGCTGCGGGTGACCGTGATGGGCGACTGCTTCGTGACGGCCCGGCTGCTCTCGCAGGAGCTGGAAACGTCGCGCCTGGACTGGCGGGCCGCGGGGTCTCGTCTCCGGGTGGAGCCGGACCGGCTGCCGCGGGACGTGGAGGAGGCCTGCCGGCGGCTGATGGGAAACTTGGGGCTCCTCTTCGGCTGCTTCGACTTCATCGTGACGCCGGAGGGGGAGCACGTCTTCCTGGAGGTCAATCCCGCGGGCCAGTTCCTGTGGGTCGAGGAGGCCAACCCGGAGCTGCGGCTCCTGGCGCCCTTCGTGGATTTCCTGCTCTCGCGCGATCCCGCCTTCCGCTGGCAACCGGAGGCGGACGCCATCCGCCACGCGGACTACCGCCGGCGGGCCCTCGACCGCATTGCGGCGCTCGGCCCGGTCCACGTGCCGGTGGCGGACGGGTATATCAGCAGCGACCTGTCCGCGGAGGCCGCCAAGAGATAGCCTAGCCCCAACAGCCTGAAGGATCTTATTTGCCGGAGATGCCTTCGCCGTCCGGCAGATCGGGGCAGGTACGGCGGTAAGGTGTGTCGTCGCCCAGATAGCGATGCCACTCGGTGAGCGACAGATTGCGGTTGGCGACGCGGCAGGCGCGCGAGGCCCAGGATTTGGGTTCGGCGTCCCACAGGAATACGGTGCCCTGGCCGCTGCCATACGCGAGGAGCTTTCCATCCGGGCTGAAGGCAACCCCGGAGGGGTCGAGGGGGTTCTTCTCGAAATCGCTCTGCAGTGGCGTCCCAAGCGGGCGGAGCGAGGTCACGTCCACAAGCCGGACTACGCCGCCGTAGATGGCGAGGGCGAGGCGTTTGCCGTCGATGCTGAAGGCTGCGCCTTCGACTCCTTTCTTGGCGATATGCGTAATGAGAGGCCGGAGGCGGCTCAACTCTCCGGATGCCAGGTACCTGCCATCCATGGGGAGCTTGTTTTCATTTGCCGGCCCTTCTCGCGCCGGATCGACCAGCCTGATTCCATCGGGGTCGATACGAGCGAGCCGTCGAGCGGGGATGATCGGGCCGGCGCGCTGTTCGATCTTCCGATGCTGGATGTCCTCCCACTCCTCGCCGATGAGCAACTCCCTGCCGTCGGGCGTGAATGCGAGGGACTGGAAGTGGGTGTAGTGGTCAGGCGGCCCGGGATCAATGATCTGGCGGATGAGATGGCGGGACGCAATATCCCAGAGGTACACACCGCCATGTAAGTCTCCTGCGGCCAGCAGCCTGCTGTCCGGGCTGAAGGCGACGGAGTGCACATTGCCCGAGACACCGCGGGCGGGATCGAGCTGTACCTCGAACGAGGCAACGTCCCACTGGCGCATGGCTCCGTGGCTGGAAACCGCGGCGAGGCTCCGGCTGTCGGGACTGAAGGCAAGGTCCATGACAATTCCCTGGTCGCCCAGCGTGAGCATGTGCCGAAGCGAGAGCGGCTCGCCATGCCCGAGAGCACCTGCTCGCTGTAGGTTCACCTGCCACAAGGCGACCTGACCGCGTCCGGCAGCGACGGCAAGCAGAGTCCCGTCGGGGCTGAAGGCGATCGAGTGGAGCCCCCCGTCCTCGTCCGGGATCTGGGGCGGAATCTGGACGATGGTTTTACCTGTCAAGGCGTCCTGAAGGTTTACCCGTCCGCGGCCGTCCACCGAGGCGAGAAGGGCGGGGTTGGTTGGACTGAAGGCGATGTGCCAGACAATGTCCGGACTGTCAAACGTGCCCATAACTTGTCCATCGGGCAGCCACCAAACCCTCGTACCTTCTACACCGCTGACAGCGAGCACCGTGCCGTCCGAGTTGTAGGCGACACCTTGGGGGCCATCGGGAAGGCCCTGGTTCTTCCCCTTCTGCGCCGGCAAGGCCGGTTTGGGTCCGGTGACCTGCCAAAGCTGGAGAGGCCCCTCCAGGAAAAGAACGGCGAGCGTGCCGCCGTCCGGGCTGAAGGCGAGGCGCTCGACGTAGCCCTTGTCCCTGGGCTGAACCCAAAGAGCCCGGCGAGTTTCTGTGTCCCACATCTGCAGCGTGCCGTTGTCGGTGCCGGTGGCGAACCGGCGTCCGCCTGCTTTTGTCCTTGCCCTTGTTCTCCCAGTCCTGCGCACGGACCTGCAGCAGGGTCTTCTGCGCGACCCAGGCAAGGTCGGTGTTCATGGCCGTGATGAGCGTCTGGAAGGCAGCGGCAAACGCTTCTTCGGAGCTCTCCGCCTCGCGAAAATCGATGTCGTTCACGACGCGGACTTCCTTGACGACGTTCTCGTACGGAGTGTTCCGGTAGTGGATGGGGATGAGACGCTTGCCCGACTGAACGGCGCGGGCGATCTCCTGGCCACAGGGGGCAAGGGCGCCGTCAGGAAGCGGCTTCACGGAGTCCGGGCTGATGACAAAGAGAAAATTATGCGAGCTGTCGATGCCGCTGAAGGCCGCCGCATCCCAGGCTTCCGCGGGCTGGATGTCCCGCTTGTCGAGCCATACCGTCTTGCCCGCGGCTTCGAGCGCTGCACGCAGCCGGACCGCAAAGGGCCTGTCTACACTGGAATAGGAGAGAAGGGCATCGAACATAGGATCCGGGCGGCGCGTGAGCTGGCCGGATGAGGGCCCTCACTTCTCTGGGCGGATCGAGGGAAGATCGTGAGGGCGCTCAGTCCACTGCCATGACCTCGTCGGCCGAGGTGGCCACGCCGGCCCGAAGCAACCATCGCTCCAATCGCTCCAAGTCGGTACACCCCAGGATCTCCTCCCGTTGCACTGAGCTCGCGGCGATCCCGCGCGCCTCGAAGATCGTGAGAATGGACCTGGCAACTCCCCGGGCCTCTCCTCGGGCTTCCGCCGCCGCTTTCAGCTCCTGGATCGCCGGCTCGCCCTGGCTCTCCAGGGCTTGGACCACCGCCCTGCGGACCAACGCGGCATCGAGCAGAGCCTTCACCGGAAGCGGGCTCGCCAGGCACGGATCCGCGATCTGAGACCCTTCCTCCAACAGACGCCAACTCCCGCTCACGGCCGACCACTCACAGACCCTCCGGCGGCTCTTGACCCAGATCCCGAAGATCCTCCGCACGCCACGGCGGTGCATCACCTCGGCCTTCTCCGCCGCCTTCTGCTCAGTCTGGGTCGACACCACCTCGAAGGCGATCTCCTCCAGGTACCGCCGGCCGGTCGCCGGGTCGATCCCTTCCCTCCGCACGCAAGTGTCGCTGGCGAAGTCCGAGATCTCCGCGAAGCGGGTGATCAGGTCCGCCGACACGACGAATCCCGGGGCGGCATGAATCCGCAGCAGAGTGTCGAGGTCGACCTGCTGGTCTCCGTGAGGCGCCTCGGCCGGCATCGCCACCACCCGGCGGCCGTTGATGATCTCGTCGCGCGTGACCTCCGGCTCGACGAGATGATCGTCGACCGGGGGGAAGGAACCACGGCCCGGCAGGTGAAAGGCTCCCCCGGAGCCCGCCGGTGCCTTGAGACTCAATCCTGAGCGTTTTTCGTCCATTGGCGACATCATAGCAGATCCGATTGCCGAGTGGCGGCGCCTGACTCCTCGAGAGATCATCTTTCCACGAGATTTTTGACGGGGTCGTGTGACACCTGTTCTGAGAGCACCTGTCTGGCTGACTGTCTGACCTAAGACTTTGGTCCAATTTTCCCGCGAGTGACTCCCTGGCATCCTCGGTCGGCAGGCGCATCCTGGGAGGAGCTCATGGATGAATCGCTGAAGACTCCGAACCCGAAGCTCTCCGAGGATCCCCGCGATGAGAGCGGCAGGCCGAAATCGGCCGTCAGTCGCCGAGACCTGCTCAAGCTGACCCTCGGCGGCGGAGCGGGGCTCGCGCTCGGCGGTCTCCTCGACGTTTCCGCGGTGCGGGCCGCCACCAAGGACCTGAAGCTCTCCGAAGTCAGCGAATTCACCACCTCGTGCAACTTCTGCTCGTGCGGTTGCGGCATGATCGCCGCCGTTCGCGACGGCAAGCTCCTGACGATGGAAGGTGACTACGACCACATCGTCAACCGCGGGTCGTTGTGCGTCAAGGGTATCTCCATGTTCGCGACGCACACCTCCCCGAAGCGGCTCACGACGCCGCGCTACCGGGCGCCAGGCAGCGATCACTGGGAGGACATCTCCTGGGACGACGCGATCGCACGCGTCGCGCGGAAGGTCCGCAAGGTCCGCGACGCGACCTGGATCGCCACCGAGAAGGCCGGCGACAAGGAGGTCCCGGTCAACCGGACGGACGCGATCGGCTTCCTGGGCGGCGCGCAGAACACGAACGAGGAGTGCTATCTCTTCCAGAAGGCGGCCCGGTTGCTCGGCATGGCGTACGTCGAGCACCAGGCCCGACTCTGACACAGCCCCACGGTCCCCGGTCTGGGGGCCGCGTTCGGCAGAGGTGCGATGACCAACCACTGGATCGATTTGCAGAGCTGCAAGACGATCCTGGTGGAAGGCAGCAACGTGGCCGAGAACCACCCCATGGCCTTCAAGTGGATCCGGAAGGCGCAGGAAAACGGGGCGAAGATCATCCACGTCGATCCACGCTACACCCGGACCTCGTCGGCGGCCGACGTCTACGCGCGCATCCGGCCCGGCACCGACGCGGCGTTCCAGAACACGATGATCAATCACATCATCGTGAACGAGCTGTACGACAAGGATTACGTCGTCACCCACACCAACGCGCTCTATCTGAGCGACGAGGCGTTCGATTTCAAGGACGGCGTGTTCAGCGGGTACGACGAGGAGCACCACAAGTACGACACCAAGACCTGGGGATACCAGCTCGACGCGAAGGGCAAGCCGCGGGTCGCCAGGAGCCTGGAGGACCCGCACTGCGTGTTCTCGCGCCTCAGGACCTTCGTCTCGCGGTACACGCTGGAGATGGGCGAGAAGATCACCGGCGTCCCCGCCGCGCAGATCCAGCAGATTGCCGAGACGATGGCGAAGAACCGTCCGGGATCCATTCTCTACGCGCTCGGCATGACCCAGCACACGACCGGCGTGCAGGGGATCCGGTCGTTCACCATTCTGCAGCTCCTGCTCGGCAACATCGGCAAGCCCGGCGGCGGCGTCAACGCGCTGCGCGGCGAGCCGAACGTGCAGGGCGCCTGCGACATGGCGATGCTCTACAACTACATGCCGGGCTACCTCAATTCTCCGACGAGCGCCGAGCCGACCATTTATGATTACGTGCGCAAGAACGGGATCGCCGACAGCCGGTACCTCGTCAACACGCTGAAGGCGTTCTTCGGCGAGGCGGCGACCGCCGAGAACGACTATGCCTACGGCTGGCTGCCGAAGCGGAGCGCAGCCAAGGACTACGGCACCCTGCAGATGTTCGAGGATGCGCTCGCCGGGAACCTGAAGCTGCTCTGGATCGTCGGCCAGAATCCCGCGGTCACCGTGCCGAACCTCAAGCTGACGTTCGACGCGATGGCGAAGCTCGAGACGCTCGTGGTGCAGGAGATCTGGGAGACCGAGACGGCGGCGTTCTGGCGCCGGCCCGGCGTCGATCCGAAGTCGATCGCCACCGAGGTGATCCTCCTGCCGGCGGCGTTCTTCATGGAGAAGAACGGCACGATCAGCAACTCCGGCGGCATGGTGCAGTGGCGCCACGCCGCCGTGAAGCCGCCGGGACAGGCCAAGCCCGACGGCGAGATCGTGGACCTCGTCTTCCGCGCCGTGCGCGATCTGGTGAAGGACTCGCGGGAGCCGCGGGACGAGATCATCCGCAAGGCCTTCTGGACCTACACCACGGCCGAGGACGTCCTGCGGGAGATCAACGGCTACGCCCTGCGCGACAACCCGGAGACCGGCCTCAAGGCGGGCGAGCTGGTGCGCAAGGTGAGCGATCTGCGGGCGGACGGCTCGACGTCGTCCGGCGCCTGGATCTACGCCGGCGTCTTCGCCGGCGGCGAAAACCTTTCGAAGCGCCGCGACTCGAAGACGGATCCGGGAGGCCTCGGCCTCTATCCGGGCTTCGGTTGGACCTGGCCCAACAACATGCGCATCCTCTACAACCGGGCGTCGTGCGACCGGAACGGCAAGCCCTATCCAGGCTCGAAACCCATCGTCTGGTGGGACGAGCAGGCGAAGCGTTGGACGGGCCACGACGTGCCGGACGTCCCCGTTCTGACCGACGGGCCGGACACGCCGAACGGCCAGCGCCCCTTCCATCTCGGCGCCGAGGGCGTCGGGCGTCTCTTCGCGGCCGTCTACTCGGACCCGGACGAGAAGAATCCGGGGTATCCGCGCGACGTGGCCTACGTGCCGAAGGACGGCCCGCTGCCGGAGATGTACGAGCCCATCGAGAATCCGGTGGAGAACCTCCTTCACCCGGGCGTGAGCACCAACCCGATGGTCAAGTATCCGCGGGTCGCGTCGCACCAGCCGATCGGCACCGCCGACAAGTTCCCCTACGTGCTGATGACGTCGACGGTCGCCGAGCACTGGTGCGGCGACTCGACGACGCGGAACATCCCCTGGCTCAACGAGCTCATTCCCGAGCCGGTGCTCGAGATGCCCGTCGCGCTTGGCGAGAAGCTCGGCGTGAAATCGGGGCACTGGGTGCGGGTCTCGTCGGCGCGCGGTGAGCTCGAGGTCAAGGCCCTCGTCACTCCCCGCAGCAATGGAACGAGCGTCCGGGCGAGGAGACCGAGCTCGAGGCCCCGCTGGGCTTCCAGAACCCGGCGACGCTCAGCGCGAAGACCCTCACGCTCATCTCGTTCCACGAGCTGATGAATCCGGAAAAGCCGGAGGGCTTCGACACCGCCTACGTGATGCGGCGGTGTCTCCACTGCCTGGAGCCCGCCTGCGTCTCCGCCTGCCCGACGACGGCGCTCCACCGGCTGGTCGACGGTCCGGTGGACTACGACATGGACAAGTGCATCGGCTGCCGCTACTGCATGCTGGCGTGTCCCTGGGACGTGCCGACCGCGGAGTGGAGCTCGCTCGCTCCGAAGATCTCGAAGTGCACGCACTGCGCCGACCGCGCCGAACAGCCGTCGCCGGTCGCCTTCAACGGCCAGCCGCTCGCGGACGATGCCAGCAAGCTGTTCGCCGCGACCTTCGCGACCCCCGCCTGCGTCAAGGCGTGCCCCGCCGACGCCTTGCGCTACGGCACCCGCGACGAGATGCTGGAGCTCGCGCACGAGCGCATGGCCGCCCGGCCCGACAAGTACGTCGACCACATCTACGGCGAGAAGGAGCTCGGCGGGACGAGCGTGCTCTATCTGTCGGCCGTGCCGTTCGCGAATCTCGGCTTCCCGACGTACGGGGAGAAGCCCTTCCCGGCCTTCAGCAAGGCGGCGCTCGGCGCCGTGCCCCCCGCCGTGATGGCCCTGGGTGCGCTGCTCGGCGCCGCCTACGCCTTCTTCCGCAAGCGGGCTCAGGCGGTGGCCGCCGAGTCGGCCGCGGCGATGCATGCCGCGCATGTCGAGTTCGAGCCTCTCCAGGCCAGGCTGATGACCCCCTTCAACTGGGTCCTTGTCCTGCTCATGGCGTTCGGCGTCCTCTCGCTGATCGCGCGCTTCGTCCTGGGCCTCGGCGGCAGCACGAACCTTTCCGACACCTATCCGTGGGGCCTGTGGATCCTCTTCGACCTGGTGTGGATCGCGATCGCCGCCGGCGCCTTCGCGATGGCCGGCGTGATCTACGTCTTGCAACGAAAAGATCTCTACGGCCTGGGCCGCTCGGCGGTCCTCATGGGGCTGCTGAGCTACTCCTTCGTGATGGTCACCCTGCTCGCCGACCTCGGCCTGCCCTGGCAGTCCTACCAGCTTGCGTTGCAGGCTCCGGAGCACTCGGCGATGTTCGAGGTCTCGTGGTGCGTCGGCCTCTACGTAACGATCCTCCTGCTCGAATTCCTGCCGGTTGCCTTCGAGCGTTGGGGATTCCAGCGGGCCGCGGCGGTCTGGCGGCGATGGAACGGGCTCTACGTTGCCTTGGCGGTGACGCTGTTCGTGTATCTGCTGTCTCGCAACCTCCTCTACGTCCTGGCGACGGCGGCGATCTTCGGCGCCCTCGCCTGGATCTTCCGCGCGCGGGACCAGAAGGCGGAGCCGGTCATGCTCGCGATCGCCGCCGTCACGCTGTCGACCATGCACCAGAGCTCGCTCGGCTCCCTGTACCTGCTGATGCCGAACATGCTCGCCCCGCAGTGGTGGTCCCCCGTGATGCCGGTCTCCTTCTTCCTGTCGTCGATCGTGGCCGGCACGGCCCTCGTGACTCTCATCGACATGTGGATCGCGAAGGGCTGGCGCCGCCCGCTCGAGATCCAGCGGCTGGCCGCGGTCGGACAGATCACGTTCTGGTCGCTGCTCGTCTACCTCGTGTTCCGCCTCGGTGACCTGGCGATCCGCAGCCAGCTCGGCGGCGCCTTCAGCGGCCGGCTCGGCATGGCCTTCGCGGCCGAGATCCTCCTCGGCGGCGTGCTGCCGCTCGTCCTGCTGGGCAGCAAGGCGCTGCGCCAGCGCACCGGCGTGCTGTTCGCGGCGTCGCTCCTCGCGGTCCTCGGCGTGACGTACAACCGCATGAACGTCGTCCTCTTCGCGATGACCTTCAACGGCCGGATGCCCTGGGTCGCGCCGGAGAGCTACACGCCGGCGCTCGTCGAGTGGGGGATCTCGCTCGGCCTGATCGCCGCGACGATCTTCTTTTTCGGCCTGGCGGCGCGTCGCCTGCCGATCCTCTCCCGGGCGGAGCCCGGTGAGGCCCTATTGAGCCGGGAGCCTTGAGCCGGGAGCCTTGAGCCGATGACTACAGATCTTTGGCTGGCGGCGCATCCGTACCTCCGGCCGCTCGCCGAGCTTTCCGCCCGGGTCGATCGCGCGGCGGCCGAGATCGACACCCTGGGGGCCGGCATTCCGGACTGGGAGGACTACCGCGCGGACTATGTCGCCGGTGTGCCGTTGCTAGCGAGCGCCGACGCCGCCGTTGATCTCGAGCCGGGTGGGAGCATGGCGGGAGCGCTTCTCGAACGCCTGGCCGCCAGCACATCATCGGGATTGCTGGTGGCCGAGACCCGCGCGCTCGACACGGAATTGCGGGCCGATCCCCAGCGCTCGCGCCGCATCGCGGATTTTCTGCTCGGCGACGAGACGCTCACACCGCCGTTCCCCGGACTGCTGCGCTGCCTCGGGTGGGCCGCGATGGCGCGGTACCTGCGGCCCGTGGTGAGCGCATTCGGCGGTTGGCGAGCCGAGGAGGGGTGGCTTCGCAGGTACTGTCCGACGTGCGGGTCCCTGCCCGCGATGGCCCAACTGGCCGGCGCCGACCCCGGACGCATGCGGCTGCTCTCCTGTGGCTGCTGCGGCACGCGCTGGCAGCTCAAGCGGACCGGCTGTCCGTTCTGTGAGCGCGACTCGCAACGGCTCGCGAGCGTGACCATCGAAGGAGAGCCCAGCTTGCGCATCGACCACTGCGAGGCCTGTGGCGGCTACATCAAGACCTACGTCGGGCAGGGCAACGAGACTTTGCTGCTGGCGGACTGGTCTTCGTTGCACCTCGACCTCATCGCCCAGGACCGTGGCCTGAAGCGGCTGGCCGCGTCGCTGTACGAGCTCGAGCCTGTGTGATTCGGAACCTGTTTCGGCTGCACCTCTGCGGTTCCTGTGGGTTCCCCCAGTTGGTGTGAGAAAGCGGATATCCACACCGACGTATCGACGAAGATCACGGGCGGCGACGGGACTTCGGGATGTCGATTTCCAGGCTGACTGACCCCAGCAGAGACTTCAGCTCCTCGATCCGGCGCTTGCGGACCAGCTCTTGAAGAGCCAGCACGACCGTGGCAGTCTTGGACTTGAAGCCGAGCACATGGCGGGCTTCTTCAAGCAAAGGCTCCGGGATATCGAGAGTCGTCCGCATAACAAAGAGCTTAGATTGTATGCCTCCAGGCGCCAAGCTGGCTCGGCTTGCGGTGCTCTACAAGGCTCGCACTCTGGGTTCCGCCCCAGATCGTAGAGAACGGCTGTGGGGCCAGGGCGAGGATACCGGAAGTTTGCGTCGGCAATTCCGGCTGGATTTGGGGCTGGGAGGCACCGGGAGGGCGTCGAAAGACCACCAGAGAGAGGCGTTAGAGCAGGGGAGGGGGAAGAATCGGGTGTTATCGAGATGTCTCTCGTCGAAGAGGGTGGCACCTGTTCGGCACCGCACCCACCTGTTCGGGGGGCTGTTCCCTCTGGGGCTGTTTCGGGTTGGGGCCCGCTTGAGTTCCTCGATCTTTTGGCATATGCTGTTTATGTCATTCACGGCTTGAAGGAGATTGCCAACCATGAAAGTTGCCCTGAACTCTTTGCTCCTGATTGCTCTTCTAGGTTTTCCGTCCGCCCTTTCAGCTCAATTTTGTGTCACTGATTGCGCAAATGTTTGCATTTCTAGCTCAGACTGTAGCAGTGAATGCACTCTAAGCTGCGATACTCCAAGTACCTGTGGAGCGTATGGCATCTGCAATCCCGATCCCGATGGGGACGGCTTGACATGGAACGACAACTGCCCCTATACGTACAACCCTGACCAAGCCGACTGCGACGGGGATGGCATAGGGACTGCCTGCGACAGCGACAACGGCACCTGGTCTCAGATAAGCTCCACCAGCATCTGCGTGATCATCGGTCGAACTCACGTTGGGTATGTGGATGTACAGGCACACATCGAAGCTGAATACCAGGACGTAAGTGCCTGCGGGAGTCCTAACAAGTGGAAAGGTTCTGCTATTCAGGGGGCCACCTGTTATGGATTTATCACGGTCTCGACATGCTGCGATAACACCTATGGACACACTGCTTGCATGTACTATTTGAATCAGAACGCCTGCCACTCCTAATTGAAGTATCGATTCAGAGCACGGAGGGCGAGTCTAGGAAGCGCCGAGTTGCCGCCGCCGTGGCGCTCGGCGTCTCCGGCGAGGTCCTTGGAGGGCTGGAGGCTCTGGTCGAGCAACTCGTCGTCCCAGGCCGGCGGT
>DASXJP010000448.1:0-15828 GCA_036497345.1 Thermoanaerobaculia bacterium | reverse complement strand
GGCGGCGACGGCGGCGAACCGCGCCGCGAGGCTCCCAGAGGGAGCCGCGGCAGCGGACCCGTCGGCGTCGCCGCTCCACTCGCGGAGCGCCTGGTGGCGCTCCGCCGCGGTGAGCATGGGCAGAGCCGAAAGCCGCCGCTCGGGGCTGGCGGCGGCCGCCGCCAGCAGACCGCGGAAGTGTCCAACCAGGCGCAGCACCGTCGCGCGATCGAAGAGATCCAGGTCGTACTCGATCACTCCCAAGAGCGACGCGCCCTGCTCGACGAGGATCAGGGTCAGGTCGAACTTCGCGGTGCCGGTCTCGATCTCGCGGCTGGACACCGCGAGGCGCGGCAGCTCGAGAGCCGGCAGGGGGGCGCTCTGCCAGGCCACCATCACCTGGAACAGGGACGACTCGCGGGCCGGCCGCAGCGGATGCAGCTCGGCGGCCAGCCGTTCGATCGGCAGCTCCTCATGGGCGTAGGCGTCCAGCGCCATGCGGCGGACCCGCGGCAGCAGCTCGGCAAAGGGCGGATCGGCCGACAGATCGGTGCGCAGCACCAGGGTGTTGACGAAGAAGCCGATGAGCTGCTCGATCTCGAGATGATTGCGGTTGGCGACGGTCGCTCCCAGGGGGATGTCGTCGCCGCCGGTGAGGCGGCCGACCAGGGCGGCGAACGCCGCCAGCACGGTCATGAACCGGGTGACCTGATGGCGCTGGCTGAGCTCGGCCAGGGAGGCGGCGAGCGGGTCGGGGATGGCGAGCTCCAGCCGGGCGCCGCGGTGCTGCCGCCGCGCCTGGGCAGGGCGGCGGTCCCCTTCCAGCACCGGCGCCGGGAGGTCGGCCAGCTGCTCCCGCCAGTAGCCGAGCTGCTCGGCGAGATAGCCGCCCGCGAGCCGCCGCCGCTGCCAGGCGGCGTAATCGGCATACTGGATCGCCGGCTCGGGCAGCGGCGAAGGCAGGCCGGCCACGGCGGCCGTGAACAGCGCGCCGGCCTAGCGCACCAGCACCCCGGTCGACCAACCGTCCGACACGATGTGATGCTGGGTGAGGAGCAGGTAGTGGAGCTCCCCTTCCAGACGCACCAGGGTGGCGCGCAGCAGCGGCCCGGCCGCCAGGTCGAAGGGCCGCAGCGCGTCCTCCTGGAGGCGGCGCTCCAGCTCCCGCTGCCGCGCCCGCGGCGGCAGCGCCGTGAGGTCGAGGAGCGGCAACGGCACGGGCGCGGCGGGAAGGACGCGCGGCAGCGGCTTGCCCTGGACCGGCGCGAACACCGTGCGCAGGACCTCGTGGCGCCGCACCACCTCGGTGATGCTGCGCCGCAGCGCCGCTTCGTCGAGCTCGCCGGCAAGCCGCAGGGCGACCGGAATGTTGTAGGCCGGGCTGCCGGGATGGAGCTGGTCGTGCACCCAGAGCCGCTCCTGGGCGAACGACAGCGGCGGCGGGCCGTCGCCGCTCCGGCGCTCGATCGGCAGCGCCTCGAGCCCCGCCGCCTGGCGGCGCCGGGCGGCGATGCGCTCCGCCTGCTGCGCCAGGGTCTGCACCGCGAACAGCTCGCTCAGCGGCACCTCGACATGGAACACGCTGCGCACCCGCGAAGCGAGCTGGGTGAGCAGCAGCGAGTGCCCGCCCAGGGCCAGGAAGTCGCTCGCCGGCCCGATGCGATCGCGCCCCAGCACCTCGGCCCAGAGCCCGGCCAGCAGCTCCTCCTCCGGCGTGCGCGGCGGTGTTGCGTCCGCGTCGTCGACCGCCGCGCCCGGCTCGGGAGCCGGCAGGGCGCGGCGGTCCACCTTGCCGCTCGACGTCAGCGGCAGGCTGTCGAGGACCATCCAAGCGGCAGGAACCATGGCCGCCGGCAGCCGCGCGGTGAGCCGCTGCCGCAGCCGGCCGATCAGGCGCCGCGCCTCGTCCCCCGGCGCGGCGGTGGCCGCCGCCGGCACCACGTACGCCGTGAGCCGGCGCTCGTCGGCGCGGCCGCCGGCCGCGCCGACGAGCGGCGCCGTGACCACCGCTTCGGCCACGCCGCTCTCGGCGCGCAGCGCGGCCTCGATCTCGCCGAGCTCGATGCGCACGCCGCGCACCTTGATCTGGTCGTCGCGGCGCCCCACGAAATCGAGCTCGCCGCCGGCCAGCCAGCGGACCCCGTCGCCGGTACGGTACATGCGCGCGCCGGGCTCCGCGCTCCAGGGGCAGGGCAGGAACCGCTCGGCGGTGAGGTCCGGGCGGCCCAGGTAGCCGCGCCCCAGGCCGGCGCCGGCCACGAAGAGCTCCCCCAGGACGCCCACCGGCACCGGCGCGAGGTCGCGGCCCAGGACATAGGTCCGGGTGTTGGCGATCGGCCGGCCGATGGACGGCAGCGGGTGCGGGGCGGCGGCCGCCGGCGGCACCTCGCCGGCCGTCGCCACCACCGAGCATTCCGACGGCCCGTAGTGGTTGATCAACCGGAACCGGCCATCAAGAGCGGCGCCGCGGTGGAGGCGATCCCCCCCCACCAGCAGGGCACGGAGGGCGAGCGGCGGCGGCGCGCGCTCCTCCAGCCCCAGCTCGGCGAGCGGCGTCATGGCAAAGGCGAGGGTGATCGCCTCCCTCGCCCACCAGCTCATCATCGCCGCCGCGGAGAGACGGGCTTCCTGGGCGGCGACGTGGACGCTCGCGCCGGCGCACAGATACGGCCACAGCTCCCAGACCGAGGCATCGAAGGCCGGGCTCGCCATCAGCGTGGCGCGGTCGGCGGCCGTGACGGCGTACAGGTCCTGGTGCCAACGCACCAGGTTGGCGAGCCCGGCATGGGAGATGGCGACCCCCTTGGGCCGGCCCGTCGAGCCGGAGGTGTAAATGACATAGGCGAGGTTGGCGGCGCTCACGCCGCTCGCCGGCGGCGCCACCGCGGCCTCGCGGCTCTCGCCGGACCTGGAGCCGGAGAGCTCCTCGTCCAGACAGATCACCGCCGGCCCTGCCGGTGAGCCGGGCAGCCGATCGGCGATGCGGCGCTCGGTGAGCACCACGGCCGGGGCGGCATCGCCGAGCAGCCAGGCGAGCCGCTCCGGCGGCTCGTCCGCGGACAGCGACACGTAGGCGCCGCCGGCGGTCAGCACGGCGAGCACCGCGGTCACCCGCTCGAGCGAGCTGCCGGCACAGACCGCAACCAGCACCTCCGGCCCGACTCCCAGGGCGCGCAATCGCCAGGCCAGGCGGCAAGCCCGCGCCGCGAGCTCGCCGTAGGACAGCGTTCCCTGTGCGCCGGAGACCGCCACCGCGTCGGGCCGCCGCGCGGCCTCGGCCGCCACGCGATCGTGCACCAGCGGCCCGGGCGGGCCGCCGCGGCCGGTGTCGTTCCATTCGGTCAGCAGCTGGGCGCGCTCCGCTCCGCTCAGCAGCGGCAGCGCCGAGAGCCGCTCCCCGGGCGCCGCACCCAGGTGCGCGAGGAGCGCCTGGTACTGCGCCGCCAGCCGCCGGCCGGTGGCGCGGTCGAACAGGTCCGCCGCGATCTCGACGCCTCCCGTGAGGCCGCCCCCCGGGGCCGGCGACAGGGCCACGGTGAGATCGAACTTGGCGGTGCCGGTCTCCACCGGGTAGTAGCGGGAGACGAGACCCGGCAGCTCGAACGGCTCCGGCGGCAGCTCCTCGAAGGAGAACATCACCTGGAAGAGCGGCGGCCGCCCGTCGGCGCGCTGCGGCTCCAGCGCCTCGGCCAACTCGTCGAAGGGGATCTCCTGGTGCGCGTGGGCCGCCAGCAACACCTCCCGGATGCGCTCCAGGAGCTCGCCGGCGCCGGGATCGCCCGCCAGGTCGGCACGCAGGACCAGGAGGTTGACGAAGAACCCGATCAGCCCCTCGGTCTCGACCTGGGTGCGGCCCGCCACCGGTGTGCCCAGAGTCAGGTCGTCCTGATCGCTGAGCCGGCCGAGCAGCGCCGCGAATCCCGCCAGGAGGGTCATGAACAGCGTCGCACCGCGGGCGCGCGCCAGTTGGCGGAGCCCGTCGATCAGGGCGCCCGGCAGCGCCAGCGGCAGCCAGCTGCCGAGCGCGGAAGGAGCCCCGCGCCGCGGCCGGTCGAAGGGGAGCTCGAGCGCCGGCGGCCGCGCCGCAAGCTGGCGCCGCCAGTAGGCCAGCTCCGGCGCCAGCCACTCATCCGTCAGGTTGCGGCGCTGCCAGGCGGCATAGTCGGCATACTGCAGCGGCAGCTCCGGCAGGACCAGGGAGCGGCCGGCGAGAAACGCGGCGTACAGCGCTCCCAGCTCGTGCAGCAGCACCCCCATCGACCAGCCGTCGCTGACGATGTGGTGCAGGGTGAGGAGCGCCAGGTGATCGGTCGCGCCGAGCGCCAGAAGCGCCGTGCGCAGCAGCGGGCCGCGCGCGAGATCGAACCGCCGCCGCGCCTCCTCGCCGGCGAGGCGCCGCGCCTCGTGCTCCCGCGCCGTCTCCGGCAGAGCCCGCAGGTCGATCAACGGCATCCGGCAGCGCGCGGCGTCCGGCGCGTGGACGAGTTGCACCGGCTCGCCGCGGTGCGTGCCGATGGTGGTGCGCAGCGCCTCGTGGCGCGCGACGGCGGTGGCCAGCGCCGCCGCCAGCGCCGGCAGGCTGAGCGGCCCCGAGAGCCGCACCGCGCCGGGGATGTTGTACAGCCCGCCGGGCGGTGCGAGCTGCTCGACGAGCCACAGCCGGCGCTGCGCGAACGACAGCGGCAGGGGCTCCTGCCGCGCCGCGCGGGCGAGCGGCGGCAGCGCCGGCCTGCCGGGCGCGTCCCGCCGCGCCGCCTCCTCCAGCCAGCGCGCCAGCTGGCCCAGAGCCGGGGTCTCGAACAGCTGGCGCAACGGCAGCTCCACGCCGAACGCCGCGCGCACCCGCGCGGCCACGCGCGTCGCCAGCAGCGAGTGGCCGCCGAGCGAGAAGAAGTCATCCTCGACGTCCACCCGCTCGACGCCCAAGACCTCGGCAAAGATCCCCGCCAGGAGCTCCGCGCTCTGCGTGCGGGCGGCGACCCCGGCAGCTGCCGGCTCCCCCGGCGGGCGCGCGGGGAGCGGCGGCGGCGCGGGCAGCGCGCGGCGGTCGAGCTTGCCGCTCGCGGTGCGCGGCAGCGCCGCCACGGCGATGAAGCGCGAGGGCACCATGGGGTCGGGCAGCCAGGCGCGCAGGGCTCGCCGCAGGACCTCCGGCGACGGCGCGCCGCCCGCGGCGGCGACCACCCAGGCCACCAGCGTCGCCGCGCCGCCGGCGTCGCGCTCCTGGGCCACCGCGGCTTCCTTGACGCCCGCGACCCGGCCGAGGGCCCGCTCGACCTCGTCGGGCTCGATGCGCACGCCCCTCACCTTGAGCTGATGGTCGAGCCGGCCCAGGTAGGCGATCTCGCCGTCCGGCAGGCGCCGCGCGCGGTCGCCGGTGCGGTAGAGCCGCTCGCCGGGCGCCGCGCTCCAGGGGTCGGGCAGGAAGCGCTCCGCGGTGAGATCCGGGCGGTCCAGATAGCCGCGGGCGAGGCACGCGCCGCCGACCCACAGCTCCCCCGCCGCTCCCAGGGGGAGCGGTTCCAGGGCTTCGTCGAGCACGTGCAGGCGGACATTGGCCAGCGGCAGGCCGAGCGGCACCCACCCGGGGGCCGCTGCGCGCCGGCAGGGCCGGAACGCGGCGTCGATCGCACATTCGGTCGGGCCGTAGTGGTTGACCAGCTCGACGTCGAGCCGGGCCAGGACCCGCTCCGCCAGCTCGCTCGCCAGCGCTTCACCGCCGCAGATGATCCGCCGCAGGCGGCCCAGGGCGGCAATGCGGGGATCGTCGAGAAGCGCCGCCAGCATGGCCGGCACGACCTGGAGCACGGTCACCGCCTCGTCCGCCGCCATGCCGACGAGATAGGACGGGTCGTGATGCTCTCCCGGCAGCGCCATCACCACCCGCGCCCCCGCGGCGAGCGGCGGGAAGATCTCTACCAGCGAGGCGTCGAACGACAGCGGCGTGTGCTGGAGCAGGGTGTCGCCCGCGGCCAGCGGAAAGCGCTCCTGCATCCACTGCACGTGGTTGGCGATGGCGGCATGGGAGACCATCACGCCTTTGGGGCGGCCGCTCGACCCGGAGGTATAGAGCACGTAGGCGAGCGCGCGCGGCGACGCCGCGCAGGCCGGGCGCTCGTCGCCCGCCGCCGCGGCCGCCGCCGGCAAGGCCAGGATGGGCGTGCCCGGCGGCAGCAGCTCGGCACACCGCCCCTCTGCCAACACCACGAGCGGCCGTGCTTCGGCGAGGACGAAGGCCAGGCGCTCGCGGGGGTGATCGGGCTCGAGCGGCACGAAGGCGCCGCCGGCCTTGAGGATCCCCAGAAGCCCGACGATCATTTCGAACGACCGCTCGGCGCAGATCCCCACCAGCGTGTCGGGACCGACGCCCAGGCTCTGCAGCCGGTTGGCCAGACGGTTGGCCCGCCGCTCGAGATCCGCGTAGCTGAGATCCTCGCCGCGGAAGCGGACCGCCGGTGCGTCGGGCAGGCTCTCCGCGGCGCGCTCGAACAGTGTGTGCAGGCAGATCGCCGCCCGCGGCGCGGCGGCCGCGTTCCAGGCCACGAGCACCTGCCGGCGCTGCTCCGCGGTCAACAGCGGCAGCTCGCTCCACCGGCCGCCGGGGGCGGCACACGCGGCGGCCAGCAGCACCCGGAGCTGCTCGCCGATCCGTGCCGCCGTCGGCTCGTCGAACAGGTCGCTGCTGTACTCGAGGGCGGCCTCGTACTCGCGCCCCTCGTCGACGACCTCGAGAGACAGGTCGAGCTGCGCCGCGCCGCGCTCGATCCAGACCGGGCGCAGCGTCAGACCGTCGAACGGCTGCGTCCCGAGCAGCGGCGAGGGCTGCCACGAGAGCAGCGCCTGGAACAGGGGCGAACGGCTCAGGCTGCGCTCCGGCTGCAGCTCTTCGATCAGGCGCTCCACGGGCAGGTCCTGGTAGGCCTGGGCCTCCAGCAGAGCCTCGCGCACCGCGCGCAACAGCGCCTCGAAGGAACCTTCCCGCCCTACCTGCGGGAGCCGGCTGCGCAGCACCAGGACATTGATGAAGCAGCCGATGAGCGGCTCGAGCTCGGCCCGCTCGCGGCCCGCCACCGGCGTGCCCAGGGCCAGGTCATCCTGACCGCTCAGCCGCGCGACCAGCACCTGGAACACCGACAGCAGGACCATGAAGGGCGTCGCGCCCTGCCGGCGTCCGAGCAGACGCAGCGCCCTCACCTGCGGCTCCGGCAGGTTGAAGCGCAGGGTCGCACCACGCGAGCCGGCGACCGGCGGACGCGGCCTGTCGGTCGGCAGCTCGAGCGGCGGCACGCCGGCGAGCTGGCCGCGCCAATAGGACAGCAGGCGTTCGAGCTCGGCGCCGGCCAGCCGCCGCCGCTGCCAGTCCGCGTAGTCGCCGTACTGGACGGGCAGCGCGGGCAGCGGCGGCGCGTGCCGTCCGGTGAGCTCCCGGTAGCGGCTCGCGAGCTCCGCCAGCCAGACGCGCAGCGACCAGCCGTCGGCCACGATGTGGTGCAGGGTCGCAAGCAGCAGGTGGCTCGCCGGGCCGCGGCGCAGCAGACGGAACCGGCACAGCGGCCCGCGGGACAGGTCGAACGGCCGGCTCGCCTCCGCGCCGCCAAGGCGCAGCGCCTCGCGCTCGCCGCTCGCCGCCGGCAGCGCCGCGAGGTCGATGAGCGGCATCTCCACGGCCCCGCCGCCGGGCAGCACGTGCTGCTCCGGCTCGCGGCCGTCCTCTTCGATGAGCACCGTGCGCAGGATCTCGTGGCGCTCGACGATCGCGGCCAGCGCGCGCTGCAGGGCGGCGGCGTCCAGCGCGCCTTCGATGGCCAGCGCCGCGGGCAGGTGGTACGCGGCGCTGCCGGGCTCCAGGCGGTCGAGGAACCACAGCCGCCGCTGGGCGAACGACAGCGGCGCCGGCCCGGTGCGGCGGGCCAGCTTCGGGGAGCGCGGCGGCTCGTCGCCGGCGGCGCCGTCGCGGCTCTCGATCCAGGCGGCCAGGGCGGCCACGGTCGGCGCCTCGAACAGCGCCCGCACCGGCAGCTCGACGCCGAGCACGGCGCGGGCTCGCGCCGCCACCTGGGTGGCCGACAGCGAATGGCCGCCCAGGGCGAAGAAGTCGTCCTCGGCTCCTACCCCGTCGAGCTGCAGCACCTCGGCGAAGATCGCCGCCAGGAGCTCCTCGACGATCGTCTTCGGCGCCCGCCCGCCGGCGCCCGCCGGGAGCCGCGGGGCCCGCCGCCCGAGAGCGTCCAGCGCGCGGCGGTCGACCTTGCCGCTGGCGCCGAGCGGCAGCGCCGCGAGGACGGTGAACGACGAGGGGATCATGTAGACCGGCAGCGTCCGGCGCAGAAAGCCCCGCAGCGTCTCGGCGTCCGGCGCTCCCCCGCCGCTGCCCACCACATACGCCGCGAGGCGGCTGTCCGCCGGATCGTTGCCGGCGGCCGCCAGCACCACCGCGGCCTGCTCCACCTCCGGGTGCCGGCGCAGCACGGCCTCGATCTCGCCCAGCTCGATGCGGAAGCCGCGCAGCTTCACCTGGTGGTCGATGCGGCCGAGGCAGACGAGCCGGCCGTCCGCCAGGAAGCGCGCCAGGTCTCCCGTGCCGTAGAGGCGGGCGCCGGGCTCCGCCGCGAGCGGGTCGGGGACGAACCGCTCCGCCGTCAGGTCCGGCCGGTGCAGATAGCCGCGGGCGAGACCCGTGCCGCCGATGTGCAGGTGTCCGACAGCCCCGATCGGCACCGGATGGCCGGTGCGGTCGAGCAAGACGATGCGGGTGTTGGCGATGGGACGGCCGACGGTCACCACGGCGTCCGCCGCCTGCCGGTCGAGCGGTGCGCAGGCCGACCAGACGGTGGTCTCGGTGGGGCCGTAGAGGTTCCACACGCCGCGCGTCCGCGCGGCAAGCTCGGCGGCCAGGCCCGGCGGCAGGGCTTCGCCGCCGCAGAGGGCACGCAGCGCGAGGCTCTGTGGCGCCGGACCGCTCAGCAGCATCTGCCAGGTGGCGGGCGTCGCTTGCATCACGGTGGCGCCGCGGCTCGCGATCTGGTGTGCGAGGGCGGCACCGTCGGCGGCCTCCTCGCGGCGGGCGAGCGTCACCCGGGCTCCCACGGTCAGCGGCAGGAAGATCTCGAGCGCCGCGATGTCGAACGAGATCGTGGTCACCGCCAGCAGGTTGTCGTCCGCGGCCAGCCCGGGCTGGCGGCGCATCGCGCCGAGGAAGTTGCTCAAGGCGCGGCGGGTGACCGCCACGCCCTTGGGCCGGCCGGTCGAGCCGGAGGTGAAGATCACGTACGCGAGGTTGTCGGGGGCCGCCCACGGCGGCGGCGGCGCGGCGCTCTCGGCGTCCAGCGCCGGCCGCTCGCGGTCGACGAGGAGCGTCGGCACGGGAGGGGCGGCGGCGAGGGATGCCGCCAGCCGCGTCTCGGTCAACAGCAGCGCCAGCGCCGCGTCGCCGGCCATCCAGGCCAGCCGCTCGGCCGGGAAGATCGGGTCGAGCGGCAGATAGGCGCCGCCGGACTTGTGGACGCCGAGGAGGGCCACGACCAGGTCGGCGGAGCGCTCCATCAGCACGCCGACGAGCGACTCCGGGCCGACGCCCAGGCGCCGCAGCCGGTGTGCCAGCTGGTTGGACCGCCGGTCGAGCTCGGCGTAGGTCATCGCCACGTCGCCGCAGCCCACGGCGACCGCGTGCGGCGTCCGCGCCGCCTGGGCCGCGCAGAGCTCGGCCAGGCCGGTATCCTCCTCGCCCGCCGCGGCGCCGGCGGTCCAGGTGTCGCTCCACTCGCGGCTCACCTGATGCCGCTCGCCGTCGCCGAGCAGGGGCAGCGCCGAGAGGGGCAGATGGGGGGCGGCCGCGGCGGCCGCGAGCAGGTTGCCGAAGTGGCCGGCCAGGCGCGCGATGGACGCGCCGTCGAACAGATCGGTGCGGAAGCTGAAGGTGCCGCCGAGTGCCGTGGCGGTCGGCCGCAGCGCCAGGCTGAGGTCGAACTTTTCGCCCACGGGATCGTCCGGCCACAGGGTCGCCGTGAGCTCGCCGAGCTCGAGCCGCGGCGGCGAGGCCTCGACGCTGAAGGCAACTTGGAAGAGCGGCGAATGGCTGAGCTCGCGCCGCGGCTGGAGCTCTTCGACGAGCTTCTCGAACGGCAGATCCTGGTGGGCGTAGGCGGCGAGCGCGGCGTCGCGGGTGCGGGCGAGGAGCGCCTCGAACCGCGGATCGCCGGAGAGATCGGCACGCAGCACCAGCATGTTGACGAAACAGCCGATCAGCGGCTCGACCAGGACCTCGCGGCGGCCGGCGATCGGCGTGCCGACGCACAGGTCGAGGACGCCGGCGGTGCGCGCGAGCAGCGCCTGGAAGGCCGCCAGCAGCGTCATGAACAGGGTGGCCCCCTGTCGGCGTGCCAGCGTCTCCAGGCTTGGCAGCAGGCCCGCTGGCAGTTGCAGCGGATGCGTGGCACCGCGGTCGCTCGCCGCCGCCGGACGGGGCCGGTCGAGGCTCAGCTCGAGCAGCGACGGCGCCCCGGCCAGACAGTGCCGCCAGTAGGCGAGCTCCGCGGCCAGCCGTTCGCCGGCGAACCAGCGCCGCTGCCACACTGCGTAGTCGCCGTACTGGACGGCGAGCGGCGGCAGGCGTGGGGCGGCGCGCCGCGCCACGGCCCCGTAGGTCACGCCCAGCTCGTGCGCCAGCAGCCGCAGCGACCACCCGTCACAGACCGCGTGGTGGAGGGTGAGGAGCAGGAGCTGCTCGGCGGCGCCCAGATCGATGACGGCCGCCCTGACCAGCGGACCGTTGCCCAGGTCGAAAGCGCGCCGCGCCTCGGCGCGCGCCAACCGCCGGGCCTCCCGCCGGCGCGCCGCCGCCGGCAGGCCGGCGAGATCGACCACCGGCAGCGCCACGGCGGCCGGCGGGTCGACGGCCTGCACCGGCCCTTCGACGCCGCCGACCAGGCGGGTGCGCAGCGACTCGTGGCGGCGGACGACCTCGCCCAGGGCGGCGGCCAGCACAGCGGGTTGCAGCCGGCCGCGCAGATCTACCACCGCGGGCACGTTGTAGACGGCGCTCCGCGGCGCGAGCTGGTGTAGGAACCAGAGCCGCTGCTGCGCGAAGGAGAGCGGCAGCGGCTCGGTGCGCGGCACCGCCAGGAGAGCCGGAGCGGCCGCGATGCCCGCCGCGGCGGGCGCCTCCGCCGCCAGCCTGGCGATCTCGCCGGCCAGCCCCCCCACGCTCGGCAGCTCGAAGATGCGATGCGGCGCCAGCTCGACGCCAAACGTCTCGCGCACCCGCGCGGTCAATCGCAGGACCGACAGCGAATGCCCGCCGAGATCGAAGAAGCCTTCGTCGACGCCGACGCGGTCGAGCCCCAGGACCTCGGCGAAGAAGCCCGCCACGATCTCCTCGACCGGCGTGGCCGGCGCGCGGTGCGGGCGCTCCTCCACGGCCGCGGGAAGCCACCGCGCGAGCGCCGGGCGGTCGAGCTTGCCGCTCGGCAGGCGCGGCAGCGAGCCCGGACGGGGCGAGCCTTCGAGCTCGGGGCCGAAGGCGAAAGCCGGCACCATGTAGGCCGGCAGACGGGCGCTCAGAAAGTCGCGCAGGGCGGCGGCGGTGGCGGCGGCGGGACCGTCTCCCCGCTGTGCCACGCAGGCGAGGAGGGAGCGCTCGGCGCCGGGCTCTCCCCGCACCACGACCGCCGCCTCGCGCACCAGCGGATGCGCCGCCAAGGCGAGCTCGATCTCGCGCGGCTCGATGCGGAAGCCGCGGATCTTGACCTGATCGTCGAGCCGGCCCAGGAACTCGATCGCGCCGTCGTGCCGGTGGCGGCAGAGGTCACCGGTGCGGTAGACGCGGGCGCCGGGGGTGACGCTATAGGGGTCGGGGACGAAGAGCTCGGCCGTCAGATCGGGCCGGCCCAGATAGCCGCGTGCCACCTGCGTGCCGCCGATCGCCAGCTCCGCCGCGGCGCCGGCGGGCGCGAGCTCCAGGCGCCTGCCGAGGAGCGCGACCCGGGTATTGTCGATGGGCCGGCCGATCGGCACGGCGCGGCGCTCGGCCGTCCGCTGGCAGGACCAGGCGGTCACCTCGACGGCGGCCTCGGTGGGCCCGTAGAGGTTGAGCAGGGGTACCGGCAGAAGCGCGAGGCACCGCTGCTCGACGTCCCACGGCAGGGCTTCACCGCTGACCAGGACGCGGCGAAGCGTCGAGCAGGCCGCCGTCACCCCCTCCGCGGCGAGAAAGAACGGCAGCATCGAGGGGACGAAGTGGACGGTGGTGACCGCCTCCTGCGCGATCAGCCGCGCCAGATAGGCGCTGTCCCGGTGTCCTCCGGGACGGGCCACGATCAGCCGTCCACCGGCGAGGAGCGGCGCGAAGATCTCCCCCACCGAAACGTCGAAGCCGAAAGGCGTCTTGTGCAGCACCCGGTCGCTGGCGTCGAGGGCCAGGCTCTCCTGCAACCAGAGCAGGCGGTTGACGATGCCGCGATGCGTGTTGACGACCCCTTTGGGCCTGCCCGTGGAGCCCGAGGTGAAGATGACGTAGGCGGCGTTGTCAGGCTCCGCCCGACGCAGGAGGGACCGCCGCGGCGCCGCCGTCGCGCCCGGGCCGGACGGGCCGTCGAGCTCGATCCGCTGCGGCGCGGCGTCCGGCGGCAGCTCGCCGCCCACGGCAGGCTGGACGAGCACCACCGCCGGCTGGGCGTGGGCGAGGATCGTCTCCAGGCGGCGCCGCGGCAGGTCGGGCTCGAGCGGCACGTAGGCACCGCCGGCGGCGAGCACGGCGAGGATCGCCACCACCAGCTCGACCGAGCGCTGCGCGAACACTCCCACCAGGACCTCCGGCCCCACGCCCGCCGCCGCCAGACGCTCGGCGAGAGCCGCCGCCCGCGCCGCCAGCTCGCCATAGGAGACGCGCTGGTCTTCAAAGACCACCGCCGTCGCCTGCGGGCTCCGCGCCGCCTGGGCCGCGAACAGGTCGAAGAGGTTTGCCTCGCGGCTCGGTGCGGCGGTGTCGTTCCAGCCGAAAAGGAGCTGGTGGCGCTCCGCCTCGGGCAGGAGCGGCAGCGCGGATACGGGCAGGTCCACGCCCGCGGCGATCGCGCGCAGGAGGGTCTCGAAACGCGCCGCGAGACGCGCCGCCGTGGCGGGGTCGAACAGGTCCGTGTTGTATTGCAGCGCCAGGCTGAGCCCACCCTGGCGCTCGACACATTGCAGCTGCAGATCGAAGGGCGCGGGCGGCCGCTCCAGCGCCAGCGATCGCAGCCGCAGGGGCCCCAGCGCGATCTCGACCCCTTCCTCCCCCAAGGCGAAGGCGGTGAGCCCGGAAACCCCGCGCGTCTCCTTTTGCAGCACGAACGAGAGCTGGAAGAACGGCGTGCGGCTGCCGTCACGGTCGGGCTGGAGGCGTTCGGCGAGCAGCGGCAGCGGGCAGTCGCCGTGCGCGAGGCCGTCCAAGACCACGGCCCTGGTGCGCTCGTGGAGCTCGGCGAAGCTGGGATCGCCGCTCAGATCGCCACGCAATACCACGGGGTTGACGAAGTATCCGACCGTGCCTGCCGCCGCGGTGTGAGAGCGGCCGGCGGTCGGCGATCCGATCGCGAAGTCCTCCTGGCCGGAATGGCGGCCCAGGAGCACCTGCACGGCGGCCACCAGGGTCACGAACAAGGTGCCGTGCTGCTCCCGGGCCCGAGCGCGCAGGGCCAAGGCCAGATCGGGCAGCGTCGTCCGCCAGCAATCGCCCTGGTAGGTCTGCACCGCCGGCCGCGGCCGGTCGGTCTCCAGAGCGAGCACCGGCAACCCGGCCAGTTGCCGGCGCCAGTAGGCCAGCAGGGCTTCTCCTCGTCCGTCGCCCAGGCTCTCCCGTTCGCGCCGCACATGCTCGGCGTAGGCCAGTCCCGGCGGCGCGAGGCGAGCCGGAGCGCCGCCCGCTCCCTCGCGGTAAAGCTCCGACAGCTCGCGCATGAGAATGGCCAGCGACCAGAAGTCGGCAATGATGTGATGAATCACGAGCAGGAGGACGGGGCCGCCGGCGCAACCCGTAAACAGGGTGAACCGCAGCAGAGGTCCGCGCTCGAGATCGAAGGGGCGCCAGGCCTCGTCAGCCAGACGGCGGCGCAATCGTGCCTCGTCCCAGTCCGCGGCGTCCTCGCGCCCCAGCCGGAAGGTCGAGCGCGCCGCGGTGACCTGGCAAGGCTCGCCGTCGCGAGTGAGAAACGTCGTGCGCAACGCGTCGTGGCGGTCCACCAACGCCTGCAGCGCACGTTCCAAGAGGTCGGCGTCGATGGGGGTCTGCGACCGCGCCGCCGCAGCGATGTTATAGACCGCTGCCGCTGGCGCCAGCTGGTGCACGAACCACAGCGAGCGCTGGCCGAACGCCAGTGGCGAGGGCGAGCCGGCGCGCCTGCCGGCCGGCCCCTCGTCTATCTCCGGAGCTGCCAGACCAGAGGCGGAACGAGGTCTCCGCGTCGGATCCTTCCCAGCTAGGATCATTCCGGCACCATCTCCCTATCATACCTGCACCATACCCAAAGACTGAAGGTGTTAGCTGCCTCTGAAACCGTGACAGATTCGACAGATTCGAGTGTGCTTTTTGTGATCTCCGTTTTGTGATCTCCGTTTTGTGATCTCTATATTGACAACGGACTGATTACGATGCACGCTGATGTCAGGCGTCCCTGCTGCAGCCACGGGCGTGCTTCTCGCCTCAGGAGGCCGAGATGCTTACAGATAATTTCGCGAATACTGCCGAGGCGAAACAGCTGCCTTGGATCATCGAGCGCATCGCGAAACCGGAAGCTCCAGATGGCGCCGCGGAGTTCACCTCATGGTTCGCGGCCGAGCGGCCACGGCTTGAGGAACAGATCCTCACTCATGGCGCCATCCTCTTCCGTGGCACCGGCATCGGCTCACCCGAGGAGCTCGCGCTTTTCTTGCGGACGGCTGCGCCCTCGCTGCTCGATTACGTGACCGGCAACTCCCCCCGCACCCGCATCGAGCGCGGTGTCTACACCTCGACTGAATATCCGGCGCCCTATCTGATCTGGCTGCACAACGAGATGTCGTACTCGCACGTCTGGCCGGAGAAGCTCTTCTTCTGCTGCGTCATCGCGCCCCGCTCCGGCGGCGAAACCGTGATTGCCGATAGCCGCGAGCTCCTGCGCCGGCTAGATCCGGCCATCGTCGACGAGTTCCGCAGGCGCGGCGTCATGTATATCCGCAACCTGCACGGCGGAAACGGGTTCGGTACGTCCTGGCAGGACACGTTCGAAACGACGGACCGGCAGGCTGTCGAACGTTACTGCGAAGGTGCCGGCATCACCTATGAATGGCGCGACGAAGGGCGTCTACGGATATCCCAGGTGCGGCCGGCGCTGCTGCGGCATCCCCGTACGGGCGAGGAGGTCTGGTTCAACCAGGCGGACCAGTTCCATCCCTCGACCCATCCCAGGGAGATTTTCGACTCGCTGATGATGGTTTGTGGCAACAATGTCGACGAGCTGCCGCAAAATGCCCGGTTCGGCGACGGCCAGGAGATCGACCTGGCCAGCCTCGAGGCGATCCGCGCAGTGGCGCGTACCTCGATGGTGCCCGTCACCTGGCAGACGGGTGACCTCCTGATGATCGACAACATACTCGTGGCGCACGGACGTATGCCCTTCGCCGGGCCCCGGAAGATCCTGGTCGCAATGTGCTGACCTTCACCTGCTAAACGGAGATCTGGCATTGGTGGACCGGCAGGGCACGGCGAGCGCGGGCTCGGCTCCCCGCACCGCGACGGAAGAGCGGCTGGCCGCGATCTGGCGCGAGGTATTACGGATCGAGACGATCGGCGCCGACGACGATTTCTTCGTCCTCGGCGGGTGCTCGCTGCTGGCGACG
>DASXJP010000447.1:0-6872 GCA_036497345.1 Thermoanaerobaculia bacterium | reverse complement strand
CACTGCTCCGGCAGCGGCACCGCCACCGCGGGACAGTACGAGAACATCGGCACCGTCACCGCCAATCCGCCCACCGGATCGGCCGTCACCGCCTCCGATCCCAGCCACTACTACGGCGATACGCCGCCGGCCGGAAACCAGGGGTGCTCGCCGGGGTACTGGAAAAATCACCCGTACTCCTGGACGGCGGCCGGCTACTCGACCTCCCAACATGTGCAGAGCGTCTTCAGCGCGGCCTCCGGCTACTGGAGCCTCGGCAACGCCACCCTCCTCGAGTCGCTCTCCTTCCAGGGTGGCTCCGACCTCAACGGCGCGGCCGGCATCCTGCTCCGCGCCGCCACGGCCGCGCTGCTCAACGCGGCCCACCCCCAGGTGAGCTTCCCGCTCACCCAGGCCGCGGTGATCAGCCAGGTCAACGCCGCGCTCAACAGCCACAACCGGGACACCATCCTCAGCCTCGCCTCGACGCTCGACGCCGACAACAACCTCAGCTGTCCGCTCAATTAGCTCTGCTGGCGCCTCTCCCCCCCGGCCCCGGCGGTCCGCCGCCGGGGCGGCTTTTTTTGTTACACTAATCTGAAAAATGACCTCGGAGACGCAGTACCCGACGGCCGAGACCTCTCCGCTCTCGCCGCTGAACGGGGAGCGACGGCAACGCTCCCGGGCCCGTGTGCCCGCCCTTACCATCCTGTATCACCCCGACCTGTCCCGCGCCGGCGAATGCGCCCGGCTGCCCGAGCTCCTGTGGGGACGCGAAGCCCTGATCTCGCGGTCGGCTCCCGACTTCTTCAAGACGCCCGCTCAAGGCCCGCCGCAGCCGCTGGAAGACGCCTTCCTGAGCCGCACCCCGTGGCGCCTGCGGCGGGACCCGGAGACCGGCGCCGTGCGGCTGCTGAGCGCCGAGGGCAGAACCCGCGTCGCCGCGGACGGCGCCTGGATCGCCGAGCAGCGCGACCTCACGGCCGACGAGGTGCGGCGCGGGGTGGTCCTGGAGCTCGCCGAGCGCATCGTGCTTCTGCTGCATGAGGTACCCGAGATCTCCAGCCAGGCCCCCCGCTACGCCGGCCTGATCGGTGAGAACGAGGGGATCCTGCGGCTGCGCAACGAGATCCGTCACGTCGCCGATCTCGACGTGCCGGTGCTGATCCGCGGCGAGACCGGCACCGGCAAGGAGCTCGTGGCCCGCGCCATCCACGCGGCCAGCCGGCGCCGCGGGCAGCCCTGTCTGTGCGTCAACATGGGGGCCATCCCGCCGAGCCTCGCCCCCTCGGAGCTGTTCGGCGCCATGCGCGGCGCCTTCACCGGCGCCGTGCACGACCAGGCCGGCTATTTCCAGCGCGCGGACGGCGGCACCCTGTTCCTCGACGAGATCGGCGAGGCGCCGGCCGAGGTGCAGGTGATGCTGCTGCGGGTGCTCGAGACCGGCGAGGCACAGCGCGTCGGCAGCCCGGCGGCGCAGAAGGTGGACGTCCGCCTGCTCGCGGCGACCGACGTCAACCTGGAGCGGGCGATCGAGGAAGGGCGTTTCCGGGCTCCCCTCCTCCACCGCCTGGCGAGCTACCAGATCGTGATCCCTCCCCTGCGCGAGCGGCGCGACGATTTCGGCCGCCTGCTCGTCCATTTCCTGCGCGAGGAGCTGAGCGCCATCGGCGAGGAGCGCCGCCTGCAACCGGCCGGGCCCGCGCCGCCCTGGCTGCCGGCTTCGATCGTGGCCCGCCTGGCCCGCCACGACTGGCCGGGCAACGTGCGGCAGCTCCGCAACGCCGTCCGCCAGATCGTGATCGACAGCCGGCACTCCGACACCGTCCAGATCGGACCCCAGGTCGATCGTCTGCTGCGCGAGGTGGGCGCCCTGCCGGCGCCCACCGGCGAGGCCCCCCCGCAGCCGTCCGCCCCCGCCCGGCGGCGGAAACCCGCGAAATCGTACCGCGTGCCCTCCCAGGTCCCGGTCGAGGAGATCGTCGCCGCCCTGCGCGACAACGCCTGGGAGGTCAAGCCCGCCGCCACGCAGCTCGGCATCTCGCGCCCATCGCTCTACTTTCTGATCAAGAAGATCCCCGGCCTCCGCAAAGCGGCCGACCTCAGCCGGGCGGAGATCCTGCAGGAACAAGAGCGATGCCACGGCGATCTCACCGCCGCGGCGCAACGCCTGGAGGTCTCCTACTCCGGCCTCCTCCTGCGGATGAAGCAGCTCGGTATTTTGATCGATCCATTGCCGCCCGGGAAGTAGGAGCTCGGATTCTTGCCCGGGAAGCAGAAATCGGTCGCCGAGACGCGCACACCGTGAGCCAACCTCGTGCCCTCAGGTGAGATCACCGGGCTGATTCGCTCTGCACGGCGCCGGGGCCCTGCCGGGACCGGGTCTCGTCGATGACCGGGACGCTGGACGGGACGTGCCGCTCCGCTTCCTCGATGAGAGCGGCTCTCACCGGCTCCTCCACGTCGACAAAGCGCACCGAGGTCGCGGATTCTTCCCAGGCGAAGTCCGGACGGCCTTGCAGCAGCAGCTCGGAGAAGGCGTCGAGGAGGGGCAGCCCGCAAGCTTCCTCGATGAAAAGAAACTGGCCCGCTTGATTGACCTCGAGGAAGACGTACCGGCCATCCGGCGTGACGATGAAGTCCAGGCAACCGAAGACGATGTCGAGGCGCCGCATCAGCTCGATACACTGCCGGTGCAGATCGTTCGGGATCTCCCAGGGCTCGATCCGCAGATCCTCGTAGGCACGCCGCCAGTCCTCGTGCCCCCGTTGCGTCTGCTGCGAATTGAGCCGGGCGGTGAAGGCGTGGTCGCCGATCATGGTGACTCTCAGCTCGTACGCCTTGGGTATGAGCTCCTGATAGATGCCGGGCACGGCCTGGAGCAGCTCGTCCTCGACGAGGCTTTCGGCATCGATGGCATTCGTGAAACATCCCCAGGAAGCTTTCCCGTCCTCCCAGATTCCACTGATGAAGGGCTTGTAGGCGATCGTGCCCTGCCGCTCGATGAGCCCGCGGACGGCGGCGGGATCGTTGGAGTACAACGACTCCGGCATCACCAATCCGACCTGTGCCGCGACATAGTGCTGCCAGAGCTTGTTTTCGGTCCGGATGGCGCTCTCCCATGGATTGACGCAGAGGAGCCCGTTCGCCTCGGCGCGGTGGGAGAGGATGTTGAGCAGCGCGGTACGGAAGCGCGAGCACTGCACGCGGGCGAAGCTCTTGTCCGCCGGATCGAGAGGGGCCGGCGTCAATTCTTCCCGCGGCCGGCGGTTCCAGATGCAATCGACATCCGTTTCCAGGATCCGGCTCGCGCAGTCCTGGATCTCGATTCGCGGGCCCGACTCGCGGAAATGGACCGATTCCATCGCCCGCGTCGGAAAATCCGGCGTATACCAGAGAATGGGGTCCGCGCCTTTCTGACGCAAGGCATGGGCGACGGCCAACGCATGAACATCTTCTGCGACCGTAGGAATCAGGATTTTCTTTTTCATGCAGCTCCCGGGGCATCAGCGGTCAAGACGATTTGTTGATGACAAAACGAGGAGCGGCGGCAGGCCGCCGCTCCTCGCACCTGGAACTCAGACCTGATCGTCAGCGAGCTTCCAACAATCGTTGACGATCTCGTCACAACCTCTGCCGCAGCTCGTGCTCTTGGTGCCTCCCCCTTGGATCTTCTCGAGATCCTCGGCCAGCACGCGCGCCAGCACACGGCCCTTCAATTCGCCAGTCACAGCATTTTTCTTCATGTGGAGGGTCTCCTTTCGTTAGTGCCGTATACGTGTGACTCACGTATCACGGAATTGCCGCCCCTCCGCGGCAAATTAAAACGACGAAAAACTTTTGAGATATCCTAGACCACAACAACGATTGTGTCTACCCTCAGTATTGCGCCGCGGTATTGCGCCGCGGTACTGCGCGATTGGATCGCGGGTGTGATATATTTTCATCCGCTTCTTTTGGGAGTGATCGTGATTAGAGATTTCCGACAAAGCGCCCGCCAGCTCGCGCGACAGCCCGCGCAGGCCCTGGCCGCGGTCCTGGCGTTGGCGCTCGGCATCGGCCTGACCACGGCCATGTTCAGCATCATCGACGGCTCCCTGTTGCGGGGGTTGCCCTGGAAAGGCGCCGAGCGGCTGGTCCGGGTCACCCGCGGGAGCCTGGCGGGCGGGATCCTGCCGGCGGAGATCGCCGCGTGGGGGGAGCGGCAGGCGAGCTTCAGCGCCCTGGTCCCCTGGTTCGCGGTCGACGAGGTCTTCCGCGGCGACGGCCGGCCGGCGGAAAGCCTGCACGGCGCCTACGTCTCCGCGCCGTTTTTCCGCGCGGTGGGGGTGGCGCCGGTGTTGGGCCGGGGCTTCCTGCCCGAGGACGACCGGGAGAGGGCTCCGAAGGTGGTGGTCCTCGGCGCGGACCTCTGGCGCCGCCGGTATCAGAGCGATCCGCGGGTGTTGGGGCGGCTCGTCTACGTCGGCGGCGATCCGGCGACGGTCGTCGGCGTCATGCCGAAGGGATTCAAGTTTCCCCTGGACCAGGACTACTGGCTTGCCATCGGTCCCGTCCTGCGGTCCGTCTCTCTCAACCACATTCCGCTGGATCTCTTCGGCCGGCTGCGGGAAGGGGTCTCGCTCGCCGGCGCCCAGGGCGAGCTCGACTCGTTGGCCGCCGGGGTCCCGAGGCCGGAGCAAGAGGCGGTCCGCACCCTCGTGAGGCCGTTCGCCGAGGCCTATACGGAGTCGGCCCGGAAGCCGCTGTGGCTCTTGATGGGGGCCGTGACGGGGGTGCTGCTGATCGCCTGCACCAACGTCGCGAACCTCCTGCTGGCCTGGGGCGGGTTCCGCGAGCGTGACCTGGCGGTGCGGGCGGCCCTGGGAGCGGGGAGCCGGCGATTGGCGTCCCCCGTCCTCGCGGAAGCCCTGCTGGTTTCGGCCCTCGGAGCCGCCGCGGGCCTGGCGGTGGCCCAGGTCTGCCTCCGGCTCTACAACGCCGCTGGCGGGCTGGTCCAGTCGTTCTGGGTGGACATCCGGCTCGACTCCCGGGCTCTCGCCTTCACGACGGTGGTGACCCTCGGCGCCGCCCTGCTCGCGGGCTCGCTGCCCGCTCTCCGGGTCTCCCGCATGGACCCCGGCCGGACGCTGCAGGAACGGCAGAGCCAGGGGGGAATGGACCGGCGGCTGGGGCGGTGGGGAAAGGGCCTGGTCGTCGTCCAGGTCGCCCTCTCCTGCGCCCTGCTGGGCGGCACCTGGCAGATGATCGCCAGCGTCCGTAACCTGTACCGGAATGATTTCGGAGACTCACCGGAGAGAGTCTGGACGGCTCTCGTCGTGCTGGACACCGACCGCCTTGCGTCGCCCGATGAATGGTCGCGGCTCTATGGCGAGCTCCAGCGGGAGCTGGAAGCGATCCCCGGCGTCCGCGCCGCCGCGCTGGCCTCCCACCTGCCGGCGACTCCGACACCCAGGGCGGCCGTCGCCGTCGAAGGGCTTGCCGGGCCCGCGAACGGCGCGGCGGCCACGGCCCGCTGGTCGGTCATCTCCCCCGGATATTTCGCCAGCCTGGGGCGGAGCGTCCTGGAAGGGCGCGATTTCGCCGCTTCCGATCTCGCGGCCTCCCTGCCGGTCGCGCTGGTGAACCGGAGCTTCGCGGCCCGCTACTTTCCTCACGACAGCCTCGTCGGCCGCCGGATCCGCCTGCGGGATCCCAAGCTCCAGCAGGCCTGGATGACGATCGTGGGCGTGGTGCCCGACCTCTACCTGAGCTGGGACTACTTCAGCGATCGGGTCGACCTCGACCATCCGGAAGGGATCTATCTGCCGTTGGCGCAGCATCCCAGGCCGGGGATCTATTACGAGATCCGTTCCAGCCTGCCGTCCAGGTCCCTGGAGCTCGAGACCCGCAAGGTGCTGGCGCGGCTCGATCCGGAGATCCCGCCGCTCCAGGAGCAGAGACTGTCCGACCGGATCGCGGCCGCGTTCTCCGACTACCGGATGATGCGCTCCCTCTTCTCCGTCTTCGGGCTCGCCTCCCTGGCGCTCGCCGGGATCGGCATCTACGGCGTCGTCGCCTTCGTCGCCGGCCAGAGGACGCGTGAGGTCGCCATCCGCATGGCCCTCGGGGCCCGGCCGCTCGACGTGGTGCGCATCCTCTGGCTGCGCGGCGGGGCGGTCCAGGTCGGGCTCGGCGTGGTGATCGGGCTCGGCCTCGCGGCCTCGCTCTCGCGCCTGTTGAAGTCCGTGCTCTTCGGCGTCGTCCCCGGAGATCCCGGCAGCCTGATCGTCGCCGCTCTCTCGCTGCTGGTGGCGGCGGTCGTCGCCTGCCTCGTTCCGGCCCGGCGTGCGGTCCGGATCGATCCGATGGTTATACTGAGAGACGAATGACGAATGAGATCGCTCAAGGAGAACCGGCTCATGTTTCGAAGGCTTCTCTTCGTAACCCTGCTGTGCGGGGCCACCCTGATCGCGTCGTCCGCCGCCCAGGAGAAGAAACCCGCGCAGCCCGCGAGCTCGCCGGCCGCCGTCTGCCAGCCGCGGCCGGGAAAAAACGCCTGCGACACCTGTCAGGAGAACCAGTGCTGCGTCGAGCGCCGCGCCTGCGAAGCGGATGCCGCGTGCGCCGCGTTCCTCAACTGCCTGAAGACCAGTTGCCCCAATCCGCCCTGCAACGGTCATTGCGGCTTGCCGCCGCCGGCGTATGTGGCCCGGTTCGTCTGCCAGATGGAGAAGTGCAACACGGCGGTCTGCGGCGGTCCCTTGGACAGGTGTACCTTCTGCACCAGCACGCGCTGCGCCAAAGAGGTGCTCTCCTGCTTGAATCAGCCCGGGTGTGACAGCTACACGCAGTGCGCGGCGAACTGTGGCAAGGACTCCACCTGCCAGGCGCGCTGCCAGAAGCCCTCCGCC
>DASXJP010000446.1:0-5208 GCA_036497345.1 Thermoanaerobaculia bacterium | reverse complement strand
GGCTATATCGGACGGGTCCCCCGAGGCCAGAGCGCCCCGGAGAGGCTCAGGGCCGCGGGCTCTCCCCGACGAGATACCGCCGGACGAGCTCGAACAGCACCGCCCGCTGGAAGTCGGTGTTGGTCTTCTTGCCGAAGCCGTGCCCCTCGTCCTTGGCGACCAGGTACCAGACCGGCACGCCGTTGCTCTTGACCGCGGCCACGATCTGATCCGATTCCGCCAGCGGCACCCGCGGATCGTTCGCCCCTTGCGTCACCAGCAGCGGCTTGGTGATCTGCTTGGCGCGGTTCACCGGCGCGATCCCCTCCAGGAAGGCGCGCATCTGCGGGTCCCGCTCGTCGCCGTACTCGGCGCGGCGCAGGTCCTGGCGATACCCCTGCGTGTGCTCCAGGAAGGTCACGAAGTTGCTGATCCCCACCGAGTCCCAGCCGCAGGCCAGACGGTCGCTGTAGAAGGTCATCACGGCGAGCGACATGTAGCCGCCGTAGGAGCCGCCGGCCACCATCACCCGCTTGGGATCGAGGTCCGGCTGCGTGGCGATCCAGTCGAGCAGCGCGCCGATGTCCTTCACCGAATCCTCGCGCAACCGGCCGTTGTCGAGCTTGAGATAGGATTTGCCATAGCCGCTGGAGCCGCGGACGTTGGGATAGACGATCGCCACCCCGAGCTCGTCCAGCAGGTAGCTCATGCTGCCCAGGAACAGCGGCCGGGCCTGCCCCTCCGGTCCGCCGTGGATGCTGATGTAGACCGGCCGCCGCCCCTGGAAGCGGCTGGCGGCCGGCCGGTAGAGGAAGGCCGGGATCATCCGCCGGGGGCCGTTCTTCGACACCGTGTCGAAGGTGGGGTAATGGATCAGCTCCGGCAGCGGGAAGGCCTCGGGATTGAGGCCGCCGACCTCGCTCGCCGTCCAGCGCTCGAGCCGCCGCGCGTCCGCGTCGTAGCTGTAGACGTCCGAGGGAGAGCGGGCGGAGCTGAGATCGAACGCCACCTCGTGCGAGCCGTGGCGGAAGAGCAGGCTGTTCCCCGCGACGCCGGCCGGCAGCTCGGGAGAGGGCAGGGGAGCGCCCGTCGTGGCGTCCAGGAGGTGGAGCCGGCTGACGCCGTCCTCGTTGGTGAAGAAGGCGAGCAGGCGGCCGTCGTCCGAGAGATCGAGCTGCTCCACGTCCCAGGGGACGTCCCCCGAGAGCACGGTCGCGGCGCCGGTCGCGAGGTCGAGGCGCACGAGCCGCAGAAACTCGCTGTCGCGGTCCGAGGCGGTGTAGACCGACCGGCCGTCCGGCGACCACCGGCCGCCCTGATAGGAGACGGTGGGGTCCTCCTTGCGCCGATTCGACGAGGTATTGCGGGGAGTGATCGTATGGATCTCGCCGCCCGCGGCGTCCACGGTATTTTCCACATACACCCAATGGAGATAGCTCTCGTTGGCCGAGATGAATTCGTCGAGGAGGATGCGGCGGTCGTCCGCGCTCCAGTGGAGCGGCGACCAGGCGCCCTGGACCTCGGCGATCCGCCGCTCGCTCCCGGGCGTCGAGGGATCGGCCACGTAGATGTCCATGTCGCGGCCGTTGCGGGCGTTGCTGGCGTAGGCGAGGAGCTTGCCGTCGCGCGACCAGACGGGGGAGGTGTAGCGGTGCGTGCCGTCGGTGAAGCGCCGCGCGCGGCCGGTCTTGCGGTCGAGCAGGAAAAACTGGAAGTTCTCCGCGCCCCCTTCGTTGAGCGAGTAGACGATCTGCTCGGGATGGCCCGGCCGGTAGAGGCCCTCGCTCACCGGATCGCGATAGAAGGTGAGCTGCGTGCGGGCCCCCATCGGCATCGCCACCTCATGGATCTGCGGGCTCTCCGCGAACCGGGTGCGGATCAACAGCCGCCGCTCCGTCGGGTGCCAGTCCGAGAGCAGCCCGGCGCGGAGGTTCTCGTACGGCAGGAGATCCTCGGCGTTCCGCATGGGGATGGGCGGCACCCCCTGGGCGGAGATGCTCTCCGGCACCGGCAGCGTCTGCGCGGCCGTCTCCGCCGCGCGCGCGGCGGAGACGGCGAAGAGGAGCGTGGCGAGAAGGGACAGGACCTTGCGTCGCATCTTGACCTCCACAACAGGGATCTCCACAGCAGGATCTCCCCAGTAGACATTCCCATCGAAACGGTTACACTGCGCGAGGGGGAAAACACCGACGCCATGGCCAACTTCTTCTGCTGCGACCGCTGCCCCTCGTACTGCTGCTCCTACCCGCGGATCCCGGTGCAGGAGTCCGACGTGCGCCGCCTGGCGCGCCACCTGGGGCTGCCTCCCGAGATCGTCGCGCGGAAGTTTACCAAGAAGGGGGACGAGCCGGGCGAGGTCGTCCTCCGCCACCAGCCGGACGAGACCTACGGCACCATCTGCAAGTTCATCGACCGCGAGACCCGCCGCTGCACCGTCTACGAGGCGCGGCCGGACATCTGCCGCACCTACCCCGGCAACAGCCGCTGCGGCTACTACGACTTCCTGAGCTTCGAGCGCCGGGCCCAGGAAGACCCCGAGTTCATCCCGTCGACGTTCAACAAGCCGAAGGAGTAGGGCGGATTACGGACACCCCATGAACGCGCTGGTGTCCTGCACCGGCTGGAACGGCGTCCCCTGGGGACTCGTATAGGTTTTCGCGATTCCCGTGCGCGTGTCGCGCACGGTGAGCACGGTCTGCACGTTGGTCAGCCCGCCGGCGAAGACCCAGTAGCGCTGGTTGAGGCCGCAGCCGTCGAGCACCTTGACGATCGTCTCCACGTTGGCGGAATTGAAGAACCAGAAATATCCGGTGTCGGCGGTCAGCGGCACGGCCTGGCCCGCGCCGGAGCCGTTGCCGGGCGCCGTCCAGGCGGCCTTCACCTCGAAACGGCCGTTGTTGAGACAGAGCGTGGTGGCGTCCCGTACGCAGGGCTGGGCGAATTTGAGCTCCCACATGCCGCGGCCGTAGGTGGCGGCGGCGATGCGGCCGGAAGTGGGATCGAGACAGAGATCGAACACGATCTCGCCCGGCAGGGCGCCGCTCTCGTCCTGCCACGTCTCGCCGTCGTCGCCGGACGTGGCCACGCCCGCGTCCGTGGCCACCAGAAGGCGGCCGGCCGCGCGCGGGTCCGCCAGCACGGCGTTGAGCGCCACGTCAGGGAGGTCGCGGCTGATGTCGTCCCAGGTGGCGCCGCCGTCGCGGGTGCGGAAGAGGCGCGGGCCGCTGGTGCCGCCCAGCACCGCGTAGGCCGTGCCCTTCACCGGACCGGTGGCGATGCGGGTGCCGGCCCGGCCGCCGCCGGGGGGTGAATGCTCCTGCCAGGTGGCCCCGGCGTCCTCCGATACGAAAACCTTTCCATCCGACCAGAGGGTCCAGATCTCGCGGTCGTCGGCGGGGGAGTAGGCCTGGTCCACGATCGTCAACGCGGGATCGACCGCACGGATCACGATCGGCTGCCAGGTCTGGCCGCCGTCGTTCGATACGTCCAGACGGTGGGCGCCGAGCGCGACCTGATTGGGATGCAGCGGGCTGCGCGCCAGGCGGGGCGCCCAGTCCGCGAATTCGTCTCCGGGCAGGCCGTGGTTGCGGGTGGCGGTCCAGGTGCGCCCCTCGTCGCCGCTGAAGCCGAGATCGAACGCGTACGCGGTCACCGCCGCGATCTCCTGCGGCCTGGTGGGATTGATCGTCACGCCCCCCACGTCCCCGACGTTGGGCGGAAAGCTGAATTCCCAGACGCCGCCGGGCGCGCCGCGATAGATATCCATCCAGTTGTCCTGCGTGCCGCCGAAGAGGGAGGTGGGATTGATAAGCCCGATCGCGCACGAATAAAACTGCACCGTGGGGAACCCCTGATCCACCCGCTCGAAGGTGGCGCCGCCGTCCGTGGAGACCGCGACCCCGCCGTCCGTCGCCAGGGCCATGCGCTCCGGCGCGCGCGGATGGAAGGCGAGGCCGTGGGTGTCGACGTGCCAGCCGCCGCCGGGCTGTGTCCAATCGAGCCCGCCGTCGTGGGAGACCAGGACCGAAAAACCGTTCGCCTGCACGAGGAGCTTCTCGTCCACCGGCGCGTAGAGATGGGCGCCGTAGGAGGTCATGCCGCCATAGCCGTTCTGGCGGTCGGTCGCCCAGAGGGCCCACGTCCTGCCGTTGTCGGTCGAGCGGAAGAGACCCGAGCGCTGCGAGCCGGAGATCAGGTCGAGGGCGAAATAGATCACCGTCGAAGGGGCCGGCGGGAAGGCGATGGCGCCGCGCCCCCAGGTGATGGGGGCCGGCAGGCCCGTCCCCAGCGGGTGCCAGGTGAGCCCCGCGTCCAGCGACTCGAAGAGACCGCTGTCCGCATGGCTCGTGGAGGTGGTGGCCTTCACGGCCACGAGCCGGGCGGGATTCTTGGGGTCCTGGGCGAAATCGGTGATCTCTCCGGACAGCACCTTGGTGAAATGGCCGCCGGCGTCCGCCGAGCGGTAGAGGCCGGTCTTCCCCGCCGTGAGCACGAGCTTCGAGTCGGCCGTCGAGACGAGGGTACGGAAGAAGGCGGATTCGGTAATCGGAAGCGGCTGGAACGTCAGGCCGCCGTCCGTGGTCTTGAGCAGCCCTCCGAACCCGCCGAAGCTGTGGAGGTTGGTATTGGGATCGCCGGTCCCCATGTAGAGGATCTGGGGATTTTTGGGATCGATCGCGATCGCGCCGATCCAGAGGCTCGGCAGGTGATCGCCCCCCATCTGCCGCCAGCTCTGCCCGAAATCCCCCGACCGGTAGAGGCCGCCGCCGGCGCTCCCGGCCCAGAGCACGTCGGGATCGTTGGGATCGAAGGCGACCGAGAGCACGCGGCCGGCGATGTTGCGCGGCCCCATCTCCTGCCAGATCCGCCCGTCGAAGGGCGAGGCGGCCGCCGCTTTGCCGTGGCGGAGAGACCACTCCTTCCAGCGCTCTTGGGCGCGGCCGAAGGCGTCCACCGGCACCGTGCCGTCCGCCTCCTGTCGCCGTTTCAGAAACCACTCCTCCCGCGCCAGCCGGACGGTGCCGTCCGCTTCGGCGATCCGCTGATCGGGGATTGGCCACGGGCGCGGGGAGGGGAGCCCGGCGCAGGCCGCGGCGGTGAGGAGGATGGGGATGGCCCAGAAGCGGTTCATGATTGGTCTCTGCCAAGGGAAGATGCTAACAGAGAGGCGTCTTCTGTAGGGGCGGCCCTGTGTGGCCGCCCTGGGCGGGGGCTGGACGAGGATTCCCC
>DASXJP010000445.1:0-11668 GCA_036497345.1 Thermoanaerobaculia bacterium | reverse complement strand
CCCGCGCGATCCCGATTTCGGATTCCGTTCCCGGTCGATCCGGGATTCAAGAGCTCCCTCGGCGGAACCCTCTCCATCCGATGAGGATGGTGACGGCGGCCAGCGCCGCCCCGAGAATCCAGATCCAGGGGAGCCGTCTCGCCGCCACCGCGGGGGGATTCCCGATCAGCACGTACCCCGCCCAGAGGGCCGGCCGACGCCAGCGGGGGTCGGCCCGCAGCCGCCGCTTGGTCTCCCGCAGGGCCTCGGCGGGGGTAGCCCCCGGCCGAGATGCCAGTAAAACTGCTCCATGAAGGCGGCGGTGGCGGCGTCGTCCACGTCCCAGAGCGTGGCCACCACCCCGCGCGACCCCGCGGCCAGGAAGGCGCCGGTGAGCGAGGAGAGCGCCCGGCCGTCCTCCCCCGGCCCCAGGGCGGTGCGGCAGGCGGCGAGCACCGTCAGGTCCGAGCGGTTGCCGATACGGGCGATCTCCTCGGGGTCGAGGAGGCCGTCGTCACCGGTCTCGGGGGTGAGCAGGATGGCCGCCCCCCGGCCCGGCCGCTCGTCGATCACGGTGTGGGTGGCGAGGTGGACCACCCTGGGCTCCAGGCCGGCCGCCTCGCGGAAGGCCTTCTCCGTGGCTTGGCCCCGGGTGAGCACCTCCGTCTTTCCCCCCAGGAGACGTCCCACCGCCGCCAGCTCCCGGGACGCGGCGGGCAGGGGGGCCAGGCCGAAGCGCTCCACGAGCAGGGCGCGGGGCGTGGGGGGGCCGTCCCGGGGAAGATCGAGAAGGGGATCGCCCACGCCCAGGAGGCGGACGCCGTCCTCCCGCTCTTCCGGCCGTTGGATCATCGCCAGGGTCGAGGCGCTCGGCAGATAGCTCACCGGCGCCCGCTCGACCAGGGGCTCCCCCGCGACGGTGAGGATTTCGAAGGGGAGGTGGTGGAGGGCGCCGTCCGGGGCGATCCACAGCGGCGCGTCCCCGCGAGGGAGCGGCCCGACCGGGCCCAGGAGGACGCGCGAGAGCGCCGCCACGGCCGGGGCCGGCGGCTCCTCCCCGTGCGAGAGGGCGCGATGGACGGCCGCCACCGCGTCGAGCACCGGCCGCCGGTCCCCCAGGTCGGCGAAGCGGACCGCCCAGGGCTCCTTGGAATGGCGCTCGGCGAGCGCGGCGGCCTGGGCGTGGAGCTCCAGGGCCGCCGTGTAGCGCCCGGCCCCCAGGGCGAGCGTCCCCAGGTTCGAGAGGTTCACGGCCTCGGACTCCGCCGCTCCCGCCTTGCGGTTGATCCCCAGCGCCTCCTGGAAGGAGCGCTCGGCCTCCGCCGGCTCTCCCAGGCTCTCGAGCACCAGCCCGAGGTTGTTGAGGGCGCGGGCGAGCGTCTCCGGGTCCCCCAGGGTCCGGCAGACCTCCAGGGCCCGCCGGCAGTCCGGGAGGGCCGCCTTATACTCCCCGAGGTCGTTCTGGATGACGCAGGCGTTGCTCAGGGCCGTGGCCGCCACCACGGGGTCGGAGGACCCGGCCAGGGCGTGGTACTCCCGCAGGGCCTCCGGCAGCCGGCCGGCCGTGTGCAGGGCGATGGCATGGTCGAGGGACGGCTCCGCCGCGAAAACGGCGGCAGTGGGAAGCAGGGCGAGGAGGAGGGCTCGGGGGAGCACAGAGGATTGTAGTACTCGTACATCCATCCTTGCCCTCGGTCCCGTCTGCCCTCCGAGGGCAAAGCCCCCTGAAACGTTCCGCCCGCCCATCCGTCTTCTCTATTGGATGTTGACCGCTTTCGAGGACACCGCGCAGCGCTATCAACGCCGGGTCTACTCCTTCGCCCGCTACCTGCTCTCCAGCCGGGAGGAGGCCGAGGACGTGACCCAGGAGGTGCTGCTCCGGCTCTGGCGCCACCGCCAGGGGGTGGACGAGGAACGCCTCGGCTCCTGGCTACTGCGGGTCACCCGCAACGCCTGCTACGACCTGCTGCGCAAGCGGCGGAGCGAGTCGGCGGCCGGGCTGGCGCCGGGTTTCGACGACGAGGCGGAAGAGGTGGCTACCTCTGAGCCCGACCCGCGGTCGCGGGCCGAGGCCACGGATTTCCGCCGGCGGCTGCTGGCGGCCCTGGCCGAGATCGGCGAGCCTTACAAGAGCGTCGTCATCCTGCGCGAGGTCCAGGGTCTTCCCCACCGGGAGATCGGCGAGGCCCTCGGCATCCCGGAGGTCACCGTCCGCGTCCATCTCCATCGCGGCCGGAAGCGGCTCCGGGAGATCTTGAAAGAGGATGTGCCCCATGGCGAGACCGCATGACGCCCTAGCTTGCGAGGAGGCGCTCGACCTCCTCGAGCCCTACCTGGACGGCGACCTGCCGGCAGGTGAGATGGACCGCGTCCGGCGCCACCTGGAAGCCTGCCCCGCCTGCGCGGCGGAGCTGGCCCTGGCGGCGCGGATCCAGCGCGAGCTGCGCGCCCTGCCCCAGCCCGACTGTCCGCCCGAGGTGATCGAGCGGGTCCGCCGGGCGGGCCGGGGCGAGGTGGTCCCCTTCCCCGTCCGGGAGCGGGTCCCGCGCCGGCGGATCGCCGCCGCCGCGGCCCTGGTGGCCCTGGCTATAGGCGGTGGCTCGCTCTTCGTCCACATCCAGCACGTCCAGCAGCAGCAGGAGCAGGTCGCCCAGGCCACCCGGGAGGCGCGGCTCGCGATGGCCTATTTCGGCAAGGTGACCCGCAAGGCGGGCCTCGACGTCCGCGACGAGGTCCTCGAGAAGCGGCTGGTGGCCCCGGTCGCGCGCAGCGTCTCCCGGTCGCTCGGCAATACCGACGGCGCGGAGCCGCGGAAGGAGCTTTGAATGAGCGTCAAGCCACTCGTCCTCACCATCGTCCTGCTCTGCCTGGCCATCCCTGGACGGGCCCAGAAGCCGGAGAGCCAGCCCGGCTACGTGCCGATCGAGGAGCTGGGCCTCTTCCCGCGCGACAAGCTGGAGGTCGAGATCAACCTCGACGGCCCGGTCCTGCACATGGTCTCCGCGATGACCCGGAAGGACGACCCCGGCTTCTCGGCGGTGATGGACGGGCTCAAGTCGATCCAGGTCCAGGTCTTCCCCGTCAAGGGGACCGATACGGCAGCCCTCAAGACCCGGATCGACCGCGCCGTCCACTGGCTGGAGGGGCATGGCTGGAAATCCACGGTGCGGGTGCGCGAGCAGGGGCAGGAGACCTACATCTATCTCAAGCAGACCGGCGACCAGATCGAGGGGCTGACCCTGCTCTCCCTCGATCCCAAGGACGAGGCCGTGGTGATCAACATCGTCGGGCGGATCGATCCCGCGGAGCTCGGCCGCCTCGGCCAGAGCCTGCACGTGCCGCAGCTCAAGAACGTCCCCGAGGGGAAGAAGAAACCGGAATAGCCGTCCTTTTTTTTAGATGGACAAATACGGAGGTTTGCCATGAAGCGCAGTCTCGTCGGTCTCGCCGCCTTGCTGTCCCTGGCCTCCCTGCTCGCCGGCTGCGGCGGGTCTCCCACGGTCTCGGAGGTGCGCTGGGAGCTGGAGCACCGCTTCCCCGAGGCCCGCTTCGAGCCGGAGGAGCACGTCCACCTCGGCCGCTTCACCATGGCGCTGGTACGGGGCGTCGTCCACCTGGCCGCCCATGACGAGGACGACCAGGAGGGGGTGGCGATGCTCAGCCAGATCCACGCCGTCGACGTCGCCAGCTACAAGGTCCACAACCTCCCCTCCCTGGACGGCCTGGCGGCGGACCCCCGCTTCGACCGCGAGCTCAAGCGCCACGGCTGGTCACAGCTGGTCCGTACCCACGAGGAGAACGAGAGCACCTGGGTCTACGTGCGGGGCACCCCGGACGGGGTGCTGAACAATCTCTTCGTCGTCTCCCTGGAGAAGGACGAGCTGACGCTGGTCCGCGTCGACGGCCGGCTCGACAAGATGATCGCCATGGCGATGGCCGAGCATCCCAAGGACGTGATGGGGGGCGGGCACAAGGGGCACAAGGAGGAGGTGAAGACGGCGGCGGTGAAGGAGGAGTAGGGCCGCCCGGGGACCGGCGGTCCCAGGGGAGGGCGCTGTCATAGACTGCGCCCATGGTGCGACCCTTTACCGCCGACGACTGCGCGCGCTGCCGCCGCGATTTCCCCTCGCTGGCCCGCACCGTCGACGGCGTCCCCCTGGCTTTCCTGGACGGCCCGGCGGGCACGCAGGTACCGGAGCCGGTGATCGCGGCGATGTCCGAGTACTACCGGACCTCCAACGCCAACACCCACGGCGAGTTCCCGACCTCGCGCGAGACCGACCGTCTCCTCCAGGAGACCCGCGACACCGTGGCCGCCTTCCTGGGCGCGCCGAGCGGAATGGAGATCTCGTTCGGCCAGAACATGACGACGCTCACCTATTCGCTGAGCTACGCCCTGGCGCGGGAGATGGCGCCGGGGGACGAGATCGTCATCACCCAGCTCGACCATGAGGCGAACCGGGGCCCCTGGCTGAATCTCCAGGAGAAGGGGATCGTGGTCCGCGAGGCAGTCCTGCGGCGGGACGGCCGGCTCGACCCGGAGGACCTCGCGCGGCAGGTGACCGCGCGGACCCGCCTGGTGGCTTTGGGGATCGCCTCGAACGCGCTCGGCACGGTCACCGACGCCACGCTGGCCCGGCGGCTCTCGCGGCAGGTGGGCGCCTGGCTCCTCCTCGACGCCGTCCACTACGCGGCCCACCTCCCTCTGGACGTCGTGGCGCTCGACGCCGATTTCCTCGTCTGCTCGGCCTACAAGCTCTACGGTCCGCACGTGGGCATCCTCTATGCCCGGCCCGGCCTGCTCGACCGGCTGCCCACGGACCGGCTGCGCGTGCAGGACGAGGAGGGGCCGGCCCGGATCGAGATGGGGACCCTCAATCACGCGGCCCTGATCGGCGTGAAGGCGGCGGTCGAGTACATCGCCTCCTGGGGGGAGGGAGGGAGCCTCCGCGAGCGGATCGTCTCCGCGATGAACGGCATCGCCGGTTATGAGCACGAGGTGGGGGCCTACTACTACGACAACGTCCGGCGCATCCCGGGCGTCACCGTCTGGGGGCCGGACTTCTCGGGCCCGCGCGCGCCCACGATCTCGATCACCATCGACGGCGTCCGGGCCCAGGATGCCGCCCGGGCCCTGGGCCGGCGCGGAATCCAGGTGTGGGACGGCCACTTCTTCGCCATCCGGCCGGTCGAGGCCCTGGGGCTCCTCGAACGGGGAGGCCTGCTGCGCACGGGGATCGTCATGTACAACACCCGCGAGGAGATCGACCGGTTGCTGGAGGGGATCGCGGCGCTGGCCCGGCGGTGAGGGTTTACGGCGCCCCTGTCACGATCTCCACCCCCTTGGCCTCCGATCCCAGCGCGATCGCCTGCGGCAGGTGGCGGCCGTCGAGCCAGACGATCCGCTGGCTGTCCAGCTCGGCCTTCAGCCGGCTCACCGCGGCCTCCAGCCTGGGGAGGGTGGAGATGTCCTCGACCTTCCCCCAGGATTCCATCCAGGCCCGGGCCGCCGAATTGCCCGCTCCGTAGAGGCTCCAGACGAAGAGCGGCACGTGGACCGCCGCGAGGTAGCGCCGGACGACCGCCGGATCGTAGCGGCTGGCGTCCTGCTCGTGCCCGCCCAGCACCAGCACCACGGCCCGGCGATCGTTCTCGGCCGCGGCCTGGAGCCCGGCCACCGCCACCGCGTCCGCGATGCGCTGCTCGCCCGCCTTGGGCGGATTGAGATAGGTATATCCCGAGAGAAGCCAGAAGACGCCCCCTTCCTTGGGCGTCAGCTCGCGCGACAGCCCGAACAGCTCGGCGGGGATCTTCGATTGCCGGTAGGGGCTGCCGGCGAGGGAGAGGAAGCGCACCCGGTCCTCGGGGCCGAGCCGCATCTTGTCCCGGAAGTCGAGGTAGCTCTGCCGCCGGTTCGACGCCACCAGCTTGTTGCTGATCTCCTCGCCCGAGGGCACCCGCACCACGATCACCTTGCCCGGCCCGTTCTCCACCGCGTCGGCGGTCAGCGGCTGGCCGCGGAGGGAGAACCACCCCGCGAGACCCGGGGGTTGCGGCAGGGCGGCTCCCGGCCGCAGCCGCACCGGCACGGCGGTCAGCTCGGTGGCGACCTCAGTGCCGTATTTGCCGCCGTAGGCCACGTCCCGGCGGGCGGTCACCCCCGGCGGGAACCAGAGATCGGCGGAGAGCACGTGCAAGGTGCTCATGTCTTTCGCGGGGAGCGCGGCCCTGCCCGCCGCGTCCACCGGCAGGGCCGCGCTGTCCAGCGTGAGGTCGATCGACATCGGATTGACGCCGTTGACGCTCTGCCAGGTCAGCCGGGCGGTCCGGGGGACCCCCTGGCCGTCGCTCTCCAGCACGATCTGGACCTCGGCCGGCGGGCGGGGCAGGTTGATCCATTGGGTGGCGCTCGCGATCTCCTTGCCCTCGGCGTCCAGGGCGCGGGCGACGAGCTGGTGGGGCAGGATATTCGCCCCCAGATCGACGGGCCGGATCCAGGGCGGGTGCTCGATCCGCCCCACCGCCGCGCCGTCGAGCGTGAATTCCACGGCCGCCACGGGCCCGCTGACGGTGACCTCGATGGGATAGACCCCCGATATCAGGCCGAGGAGAAGGGTGGCGAATGCGATCATGGGCAACACCTCGCTGCGCGATTGTAGCTCTCCCCGCTACGGCACGCTCCCGACCAGCTCCAACCCGGACGCCTGGGGAGAGAGCGCGATCGACTGCGGCAGGAACCGGCCGTCCACCATCACGATCCGCTGCGAGCCCAGGAGATCGCGCAGCTCGGCGGCCGCCTTGTAGAGGGCCTGGGACTGGGAGATGTTCTCGCTCGGGCCCCACGCCTCCGCCAGGGAGCCGGGCTCCGGCTTGTCCAGGGTCCAGACCACGAGCGGCACGCGCAGGGCCGCCAGGTAGCGCCGGACCCGGGTGGGATCGTAGGTGCTCGCGTCTCTCTCGTCGCCGGAAAGGACGAGCAGCACGGCCCGCCGGCGGTTCTCCGCCGCGGCCTGGAGGCCGGCGACCGCCACGGCGTCCGCGATCCTCAGGGGACCCGTGAGGGGAGGGGTTTCGATGAACCGGTCGGTCCTCCAGGCGCCCGGTTTTTCCGGCCGGAGGGTCCTCAGCAGCCAGGGGAGGCTCCCGGTCCGGTAGTCGGAGACTGGGGAGATGTCGAACAGATCGGAGAGCTGGTCTCCCGAGCCCTCGATCCGCTTCGGAACGGGGAAGACGAAGCGGACCCCGTCCTCCTTGCCGAGCTGCATCTCGTACCGGATGTCCCGCGCCAGGTGGCCGACGCGACCCATCTTCTCCGCGACCTCCTGGGGCGTGGGCACGCGGACCACGTAGAGCTTGCCGGGCCCGTTCTCGACCGCCGCCACGGTGAGCGGCTTGCCGGCCGCGAAGAGCCAGCCGCCGAGCTTGGCGGCGGGGGGGACCTCCCCCGAGCGCGCCCGCACCGGCACTCCGGTGAGCTCGGTCGCGACCTCGGAGCCGTACTCGCCGCCGTAGGCCAGGTCCCGGCGCACCGATTCCAGGGGGGTGAAGTCGACCTGGGCGGTGAGCAGGTGGATGGAGCCGAGATCGTGCGCCGGCAGGACCCCGCGCCGGTTGGCGTCGAGGGGCACGGGGAGGCCGTCGAAGGTGAGGGAGACCGCGTGGGGCTGCTCCCCCTTGAGGTTCGTCCAGGCCACCCGCGCCGCCTTCGGAGGACCTTTCCCACCCCCTTCCAGCACGATCTCGGCCTTGGACAGGGGGTGGGCGAGGTTCACCCACTCCTCGGCCCGGCCGAGCTCGTGACCCTGGGCGTCGAGCGCCCGCGCCACGATCTGGTGCGGCAGGAGGGAGGAGCCGAAGTTGATCGTGCCCTTCCAGGGGGCGCCCGGCAGGGTCCCGGCGCTCCGGCCGTCCACCACGATCTCCACCGACGCCGCCGGGCCGCTCACGGTCAGCTCGATGGGATACGGGCCCGTGATCAGCCCGAAGAACAGCGAGAGGAATGCGACCGTCGTCATACCCGTAGGTGATCATTCTAGCGGGGACGTTTCCCGCGATGGGCTCACCGGCGGAGGATGGTCAGGGCGTGGCGCCGACCAGCTCCACCCCCGCCGCCTTGGGCGTCAGCGCGATCGACTGCGGCAGGTGGCGGCCGTCCACCATCACGATCCGCTGTGAGTCGAGAGCCTCCCGCAAGGCCGCGAACGCCCGGTTGACATCTCCCTTTTCTTTGAGGATCTCGACCTTCCCCCAGGCGGTCGCCGCCGACCCTGGCTCCGGCTCGCCCACACACCAGACGACGAGCGGGACGCGCAGAGCGGCGAGATAGCGCCGCACCACCGCCGGATCGTACCGGCTCTGGTCCTTCATCTGGGGCGAGAGCACCAGCAGCACGGCGCGCCGGCGGTTCTCCGTGGTCGCTTCGAGAGCGGCGACCGCCACCGCGTCGGCGAACCGCAGGCGGACTCCCTGGGCCGGCACAGGCCCGCGGGCGGTCACCAGCAGCAGGGGGAAGCCGCGGTCCCGGGTATGGAGGTCGTTCGAAATCGTGAACAGATCGGTCAGCAGCTCCCTCTCCCCGGAGCCCTCGAACCGGTCGGAGAAGGGGAAGACGATGCGGACCGCGTCCTCCCTGCCGAGCGTGAGATTCGACCAGATACTGGCGGCCCGGAGCGATCTCTCTTCCGGCGTGAGGTCTTTCTCTTCCGGCTTGGGTTCTTTTTCCGGCTTGGGGCTCACCAGGTTCCAGAGCGCTGTGGGGGTGCCCGGCGAGCGCACGACGTAGAGCTGCGCCGGCCCCTCCTCGACGGCGGCCACGGAGAGCGGCCGCCCTTCGGAGGTGAGCCAGCCGCCGAGCTGCCCGGCCGGCGGCAGCTTGCCCCGGCGTACCCGGACCGGCACGGCGGTCAGCTCCGTCGAGATCTCGCTGCCGTACTCGCCGCCATAGGCGATCTCCTGGCGCGCGCTCCGCCCCGAGGGGAAGTCGACCTCCGCCGTGAGCACGTGGATGGACTTGAGATCGTGCGGCGGGAGGGCGGCCCGGCCAGACGCGTCGAGCGTCACCGGGACGCCGTCGAAGGTGAGCAGGCGGGCGGCCGGCTCCTCGCCCTTGAGATCCGTCCAGACGATCTTCGCGGCTTTCGGGGCCCCAAGCTTCTCCCGCTCCAGGACCACCTCCACCTTGGTGAGCGGATGCGGAAGGTTGGCCCAGTCCCGCACGCGGGCGAGCTCATTGCCCTTGGCGTCGAGGGCCCGCGCCACGATCTCGTGCGGCTGGAGATCCTTCCCGAAATCGATCTCGGCCTTCCAGGGCGGCGCCTGGAGCGTCTGGACGCTCCGGCCGTCCACCCGCAGCTCCACGGCCGAGACCGGGCCGCTGACGGTCAGCTCGGCGGGATAGCGCCCCACGATCAGCCCGAAGAACAGGGAGAGAAAGGCGATGGTGGTCGTCATATCCAGGATGACGATTCTAGCGGAGATGTTCCCTCACCGCAGCTCAGAGGATGCGGGAAACCACCAGATACGCCGCGGCGGCGATGGCCGCCGAGATGGGGATGGTCAGCACCCAGGCCCAGACGATGCGGCCGGCGACCCCCCATTTGACCGCCGAGAGGCGGCGGGTGGAGCCCACGCCCACGATGGCGCCGGTGATCGTGTGGGTGGTCGAGACCGGGATGCCCGCCAGCGTGGCCCCCATCAGGGTGATCGCGCCGGCCGTCTCGGCGCAGAAGCCGCCCACCGGCTGGAGCTTGGTGATCTTCGTCCCCATGGTCTTGACGATGCGCCAGCCGCCGAACAGCGTCCCCAGGGCGATCGCCGCGTGGCTCAGCAGGATCACCCAGAGCGGCACCTCGAACTTGTCGAGGAGCCCCGCGGTGACGAGGAGGCCGGTGATGATGCCCATCGTCTTCTGGGCGTCGTTGCCGCCGTGGCCGAGGCTGTAGGCCGCCGCCGAGAGGAGCTGCAGCTTGCGGAACTGGCGGTCCACCCGCGACGGGCGCCAGCGGCGGACGATCCAGGTCACCATCACCATCATGGCGAAGCCGAGGACCAGGCCGATCAGCGGCGCGAGGACGATGAACAGCAGCGTCTTCGTCCACCCCGAGAGGAGGATCACGCCGAAGCTCCCCGCCTTGATGATCGCCGCCCCCGCGTAGCCGCCGATCAGGGCGTGCGAGGAGGAGACCGGCAGGCCGTAATACCAGGTGATCAGGTTCCAGAGGATGGCGCCGATCAGCCCGGCGAGGATCACCTCCTGGGTCACCGCCTTGAGGTCGATCATGCCGCTGCCGATCGTCTTGGCCACGTGGGTGCCGAGCACGAAGGCGGCCACGAAATTGAAGAACGCCGCCCAGACCACGGCCTTGTTGGGCGACAGCACCCGCGTCGAGACCACGGTGGCGATCGAGTTCGCCGCGTCGTGGAAGCCGTTCAGGAAATCGAACGTCAGCGCGACGAGGATGACGAAGACGACCAGTGCGGTGGCGGCGGTCATCTCAAGCAGTCATCTCAAGCATTTTTGACGACGATATTGCCCACGACGTGCGTGTAGTCCCGGCACTGGTCGCAGGCGTTCTCGAGCCCCTCGTAGATCTCCTTCCACTTCAGGATCTCCAGGGGGTCGCGGCCGTTGGGGCGGAACAGGTCGGCGATGACCTTGTTGTAGAGCACGTCGGCCCGGTTCTCCAGGTCCGAGATGCGGACGATCGCCTGCTGGATCTCGCGCTGATGGGTCAGGTTCCAGATGCGCTCCGTGACCTGCTCGATCTCGGCCGCCATCTCGACCAGGATCTCTGCGAACTCGCGCAGCTCCTGGGGGGACTCGGCGAGCTCGAAGTTGATGAGCTGCTGGGCCACCCCCTCGATGTAGTCGAGGACGTCGTCGAGATCGGAGGCGAGGGAGCGGATGTCCTCGCGGTCGAAGGGGGTGATGAAAGAGGAGTTCAGGGCGTCGAAGATCTGCCGGGTGATGGTGTCCCCGTCGTGCTCCAGCTCGCGCAGCTCGGACATGCGCAGCCGCCGGGTCGGCAGGTCGGCCCGGACGAACTCGGAGAACAGGCGAGCGGACCTGAGCAGGTTCTCCGTATCCCGGTCGAACAGCTCGTGGAACCGCTCCTCCTTCGGCATCAACCAGCGGATGAGGGCGTCGACCTTCGCCATCCGGCTCCCTCCTTCGTCCTGCGTCAGTGAATCAGGGGATGTGACAGGCGCGCGTCACCTCTGTGACAGCGCCCGGGCAGGGCGGATCGTATCATCCCGGGCGGGGGGCGCAAGGGTGGGGGGGAGCATAGTACCCGGCGGCGCGTCCTGCCCCGCGCCAGGTACCATCCGATTCTTCCACGCAAGAGAGAGCCCTCTGGCGCAAAGGATTGCGCGCTCGTCCAAATCTTTTGCGATGCCTGGAAATCCCTATTCTACGGGCTTTTGAGGGTGCTCCGCCGCTCCACCCGCTAAATCCCTTGCTCGGCGCCGCAGCGCGGCATAAACGCCGAGGCGGAGCCAAATCCTTCCAGGCCAGCGACTTGCCGCCTCAGGCCACCTCAGGCCCGGATTGGCCCCGCCCTTGCTCTCGCGGGTCCCGCCATGGCCCGACTCCTTCGCTTCATTCCCGCACCCGGCTCCCTGGTGGAGGTCACCACTCGCACCATCCAGAGCCGTCCCCTCGGAGCTCTACCAAGAGGAGCGGCGCCTG
>DASXJP010000444.1:0-7335 GCA_036497345.1 Thermoanaerobaculia bacterium | reverse complement strand
CCCCCGGCGCCCGCCAGCGGGCGGCGAGGAGACCGTAGGCCAGCGTCTGCGCGTAGAGGTCCGCGAACTCCTCGTGCTCGAGACCGGCCAGAAGGTGCTCCGAGAACGCCCGGTAGAAGCCGGAGAGGTCCGAGGTCCCCTCCGTATCGGCCTTCAGCAGCGCCAGGATCCTCGCCGCCAGGATCCGCGTGCGGAGCGCCATCCGCGGCGCCAGCTCTGCGGCTGAGGCGCTGACCGGCGGCGCGAAGTCGCAGAAGAGGTCGAGCAGCGTCAGCACCGGCTCCGGCCCACCCCCCAGGCTCGCCACGTCGGCGCAGGCCGCCATCGTCTCGCCGCGGTAGAGCCGCATCTCGCGGAAGTTGGTGAGCAGGAGGTTGGGGAACGCCGCGCAGTACCGCTGGAGCTGCTCGGTTTCGGCGACTCGCGTCAGATCCGTTCCGGGGGGCTTCGCCTCGACGTAGCCGGCGATTCCCTCCCCCCGGCGCACCTGCAGGTCGAGCAGGCAGCCGTTGGTCTTGCGGGGGAGGATCAGGACCCGGAGGCCCCGCCACCCCTGGCTCTCCGCGTAGCTTTCCAGGAGATCGGCGAAGAGGGGGTAGAAGCTCTCCTCGCGCGCCTCGCCCCGCCGCTCCATCCCGGAGATCCGTTCCAGATAGCCGTGGAAGAGCTCCGCCAGTCGCGGCTGGAGAGGACGGATGGCGGCCAGGGAGGTCGTCATGGCCGCATTGTAGCTCAAAAAGGCTACGCTTCGGCCGCGTCAACACCTGTCAAAGAAAGATCTTCCTTCTTTCAGCTCTCCTCGTCCTCGCCATTCAGGCCGTGCGGCTCCAGAGTGCGCAGCCAGTCGAGCCTCTCGCGGGCGCGGTCCGGCTCGCCCAGGCGGTGCGCCTGGGCGGCGGCGGCCACGATCAGCGCCAGCGCCGAGCCGTTGGGCTCGAGCTCCCCCGGCAGGCGGGTGATCCCGGGGTGGGCGGCGAGCGCCTGCCGCACCACGGCGAGGCCGCGGTCGAGGAGCGGGCGGAGCAGCGGGCGGTCGAGGAAGCCGTAGCGGTCGAGGACGATCTCGGACACGGCATGGGCCACGTCCTCCAGGACGTCCACGCTGTCCAGGGCTCGCGGGTGCTCCAGGAGAAACCCGAGCCACTGCCCGGCGCGGTCCTCGTCCCAGGGGTCCCAGCCCTCTTCCTCCTCTTCGAGCTCCGGATCGGCCAGCGGCGGATAGAACACCGCCTCGAAGGCGGCCTCCAGCTCCAGGATCGGCCCGGTAGCCACCAGCCGGCCCTCCGCCGGATCGTCCCCAGCCCCCTCGATCCCGTACGGTCTCGCCGGCGGCTCGGCGCGGGCGAGCCGTTCCTCGAGCTCGTGGATCTGCTCGGTCACCTCGTCGCCGAACGAGAAACGGAGCTGGGTCTCCTCCGGGTTCTCCCCCACGCGCGCCAGGAATTCGAACCCCTGCTCGCTCAGCTCGTCCTCCCGCAGGCGGCCCCGCCAGTAGAGGGCCCGCTCGCCGGCCTCGGCCGTGCGCCCCTCGGCGAGCAGCAGGCTCACCTCCAGGGGGCCGAGGGCCGGGCTCTCCGGATCGTCCTGGCGCGCCCGCTCCAGCGACTTCCAGGCCTCCTCCATCTCCCCCTCCACGGCGTAGGCCCGCGCCAGCCCCTCCCAGAGCACGGCCCGCAGAGGGGGCCGGAGAGCCTGGGCGAGGCGCTCCCCCTCCTCCCACAGCTCCTCGCGGAGGTCGAGGGCGTCATAGGCCTCCAGCAGCGTGTTGAGGGCGGCCGCGTCCCGCTCGTCCAGCTTTTCCGGCCTCTCGAACAGGGGGCGGACCAGGGCCAGCGCCCGCTCGGGGTCGCCGTTGTCGAGCAGGCCGGTGGCGACGCCACCCAGGACCGCGCGCGGCACCCGGCCCGACGCCCCCATCGCCTCCACGGCCTCCAGGGGGAGCTCCTCGGCCACCAGCATCCAGACCCCTTCCGGATCGAGCTCGGGCGCCCCCTCGGACCACTCGGCGCAGCACTTCTTGTATTTCTTCCCCGAACCGCACGGGCAGGGATCGTTGCGCTCGGGCTGGGGGATGGGCCGGGGGCGGAAGCCGTTGGACGGGAGAGGGATGGAATTCCACAGCGAGCGGCCGAACTCCAGCAGGAACCCCCGGCGGGCCTGCTCGTCGGGCAGCCGGGAGAACAGATCGGGCAGCAGGCGCGGCGCCTCCTCCCGCATCCAGGCCTGGAACGCCGCGCCGTCCTCCAGCCGCAGGGCCTCGTTCACCGCGCGCCGCAGGAAGCTGGAGAGCTCCTCGTACTGCGTCTCGTCGATCTGCTCTTCATCCATGTCCGTCATGTCCATGAGTGTAACTTCCTCCCGCCCGGGCCCGTATGAAAAAACCATGAGGAGCCCAGCCATGAATCTCAAAGCCCCCGGGGCCCTGCTGTTGGCCCTTACCCTCTTCGCGCTCCCGGCCCGCGCCGCGGGCCCGGTCTCCGCGTCCGATCTCGCCGCCTACGCCGACAAGCTGCTCTCCTCCGTCTACCCGGCCGACCAGCCGGGAGCGGCGGTGCTCGTCCAGAAGGACGGCCAGGCGGTGCTCCGCAAGGGGTACGGCATGGCCAACCTGGAGCTCGGGATTCCGGTCACCCCCGAGAACGTCTTCGAGATCGGCTCGATCACCAAGCAATTCACCGCCGCGGCGATCCTGCTGCTCCAGGAGCGCGGCCGGCTCCGGGTGGAGGATCCGATCACGAAATACCTGCCGGACTACCCCACTCACGGCCAGACGATCACGATCGAAAACCTGCTCACCCACACCTCGGGCATCCCCAGCTACACCGGCCTCCCCGAGTGGTACCCCCACATCCGGGAGGACATGAAGCCCGCCGACGTGGTCGCCCTGTTCAAGGACAAGCCCCTGGAATTCACCCCCGGCGAGCGCTGGGCCTACGACAACTCGGGCTTCTTCCTGCTGGGGACGATCGTCGAGAAGACCTCAGGGAAGACCTACGAGCAGTTCGTCGAGGAGGAGATCTTCCGCAAGCTCGGCATGGCCCACAGCCGGTACGGCCATTCCGAGGAGGTCATCCCCCTGCGGGCCGCCGGATACTCGAAGGACGCCCAGGGCTTCCGCAACGCGGATTTCGTCAGCATGACCCAGGCCTACGCCGCCGGGGGGCTGATGTCGACCGTGGACGACCTGGCGATCTGGGCGCGGGCCCTGCAGAGCGAGGCGCTGCTCAGGAAGCCCTCGCTCGACCGCATGCTCACCGCCTACCGGTTGAGGTCGGGCACGCCCACCCAGTACGGCTACGGCATCGTGGTGCTCGACTTCCGGGGGGCGCGCGTGATCCAGCACAGCGGCGACATCAAAGGCTACTCAGCCCACGTGGCGTGGGCGCCGGCGGAGCGGCTCTTCGTGGCGGTCCTCTCCAACAACGACGCCTCCGAGCTGCGGCCCGAGGACCTCGCCCTGCGCATCGTGGCCAGGGCGACGGGCAAGCCCGTGGAGGAGCGCAAGACGCTCCAGCTCGACGTCAAGACCCTGGACGAGCACACCGGCGTCTACCGGTTCGACGCGCAGATCACCCGCGCCTTCCGGCGCGAGGGCAACCGGCTCTTCGCCGAGCGCAACGGCCAGAGGGAGGAGATCTTCGCCGTCGCCCCCGACGAATTCGTCTATCCGGACGGCGCGAGCACGCTCCACTTCCGGCGCGACGCCCAGGGGAAGGTCACCAGCGTGGACTTCCGCTCCACCCTGGGCCCGGCCACGACCGGGACGCGGACCGACGAGCCGCTCCCCCGGGAGCGCCAGGCCGTCCAGGTGGACCCGGCGCTCTACGACGCCTATGCCGGCGAGTACGAGCTCACGTCCGGCTTCTCGATCGCCGTCACCCGCGAGGGGGACCGGATCTTCGCGCAGGCCACGGGGCAGCCGAAAATCGAGATCTTCCCCGAGTCGGAGACCCGCTTCTTCCTCAAGGTCGCCGACGCCCAGATCGAATTCGTCCGGAGCGCGGACGGCGAGGTGACGGGCCTCGTCCTGCATCAGAACGGGCGGGATCTGCCCGGGAAGAGGAAGTAGAAGGGAGGCGGCTCGCCCCTTGCATGAACCGTAGGAAAGCCGGTGGCGAGGTGTTCCACTGGTGAAGGAGGTAGACCAATGTCGAAACAGAGCCTCTCGCGAATTCTCCTGCCGGTGCTGGCCGTGCTGGCGCTGGCCGCCCTGGCCGGCTGCTACGGCGGTTACTACGGCGGTGGCGTCGGCATCGAGGTCGGAGCAGGGCCGCCCGGATTCCGGACGGAGGTGGCGATCGCCTCACCGGGCCCGGGCTACTACTGGGTGCCGGGGTACTGGGACTGGGTCGGCGCCGACTGGACCTGGGTCTCGGGCGGCTGGGTGCGGCCGCCGCACGCGCACGCCGCCTGGGTGGCCCCGCGCTATTACCAGCGTCACGGGCGCTGGAATTACGTCCACGGCCACTGGCGGTGACCTCAAGGGTATGGTGAGGGCCGGCCTCGGCACTGCTTCCGCCCAGGCCCATCCCCGCCAACTGATCCGGCTTCACCGTTTGAGCGCGAGCGCCGGATCCCCCAGCAGCGTATAGACCCTCAGCGTCTCCCGGTCCCCCCCGGCGGCGGCGTAGGCGGCGAGGCCCCGCAGCAGGCGGTCTCCCAGCCGGCCGCCCCCGGGGGCGGAGAGCTGCGGCAGCAGGTAGCGGCCGAGGTCCCCCGCCGGCCCGTTGTGCGACAGCCAGGTGGGCCCGAAGAGAGCGGCGGTGCCGCCGTTCCCCTGCAGCACCAGATCCTCCCCCAGCGAGCTCACCGACGGATAGGCGAACTGCGAGATCAGGCAGGTCAGCGCCGTCATCACCGGTAGCCGGGGGGCGTTGCCGAGCTGGGCCACGTCGGAGGTGGTCAGCAGGCCCTCGGAGGTCAGGCGGTCGAGCCCGCCGTGCCCCACGTAGTTGAAGAGCACCTGCCCCTGGCGCAGCGCCGTCTGGAGCTGGGAGCGGCTCGCCTGGACCTGCGCCGGGCCGGGGGAGCCCGGCAGGTAGACGCGGGTCAGCCCGAGCCCCGGGGACAGCAGGCCGGCCAGGGCGTCGCTGGTGGCCGGGAAATCCCCACCGGCATCGGCCGGGCCGGCGGCGAGCAGGGCCTGGCCCGTCCACGGCCCCCCTGGATCGCTCTCGTAGGCCGCCACCTTGTCCACGTAGGCGTGCAGGTCGGCCGCGGTCACCGCCGGGATACGGCCGATCGCCACCCCTGGCACGCCGCTGCCGTCGAAATCGGCGAGCTCGGCGTCGGCGGCGGCGATGCCGTCCGGCGTGGTCACCAGATAGGGGGGGAGAAGGTTGGTCGACAATCCCAAAAGGTTCTTGTAGTCGTAGGTCCCCTTGCCGGCGAGCGCCACATAGCGGGGGGGCGTCGGCCAGGACTGCGTGGCGTAGGCGAGGAAGCGGCGGATCGCCAGCGGATCGGTGAGCCCGTCCGCGAACAGGTCCATGACGTCGCCCAGGTCGACCACCATCGTGGAGAGCCCCTGGGCGGCCCGCAGGTCGGCCAGCCGTTGCGCCTCGCCACGGAGCGCCGCCGGGGCGATCACCAGGTACTGGGCGCCCCGCCCCGGATTGCGTAGGTCGGCGGGGGCGCTGGCGCGCACGCCGGCGCCGTCGAGGGCCGCGCCGGTGGCCGCGAAATAGGGCCCGGCGTCCGGCGCCGCGAAGGTCACCCCCCAGGTGCCGTCGGGCCGGGGCTGGGCCGCGAGGCCGCCCAGGCGCCGGGGGCCAAGCGGCTGGGCCACGTCCCACACCGCCACGTCCGCCGAGCGGAACCCGCTCAGGGAGACCGTCCCGCCGGCGGCGGCCCGGAAGGCCAGGCGGTCGGCCGCCGCGCGGTAGAGGTGGGGATAGGTGAGATCGAACGAATCGAGCCAGAGGCCGCGCGCGGCATCCAGGGCCACGATCTCGATCTGATTGGCGCCGTCCCGCAGGAGGCCCGCCGGCGGCGCGATCGTCCCCGTGTAGGGGCCACCGCCGCTCCAGGCGATCTCGCCCAGCGACTGGCCGTTCACCGACAGGCCGATCCGCTGCGAATCGGCGAAGCCGTAGAGGTTGACCGCCAGCGTGGCGATCCCGGCCGAGGGGGCCGCGGGCGCCGGCACCTGGACGCTCAGGGAGGCGCGGTCATAGCCGGGGAAGCCGGGGAAGAGGCTCTTCCAGATCCAGAAGTCCTCCACCGGCAGCGGCGCCGAGACGGCTGGGATGGCGTCGGTCTCCAGATGGAGGGTGTCCGTGAAGGATGCCGCCGCCGGACCGACGCCCACCGAAGCCGCGACCGTGGCCACCGCCTGCCCGGCGCCGCGCTCCAGCCAGTAGACGTTGACGCTGGTATAGGGGCTCTGGACCGCTTCGCCGTAGAACATCAGGCCGTCGCCATCCGCGGCCGGCTGCCAGGCCACGTCCTGGCCCGCGTGGCTCAGACGCAGGCGACCGGCGCGGATCAGGCCCGAGGTCTCATCCAGGGTGATACCGAGGGCGCTGGCGAGGTCCTGCGCGTGCACCCGGACCAGGCCGGACCGGCTCACCTCGACCCGCGCCCGGCGCGTGGTGGACGTGCCGGTGACCGCGGGCGCGGCCTTCGCCGCAGCCTTGGAGGCCCTGGCGAGGCGCGGCGACACAGGCTTGGTATCGGCGGTAAAATCGGCCGTGAAATCGCGCTCCTGATCCTTGGCCAGCCCGGAGGGGCGCTCCCGCTCCACCGTCACCCGGTAGGGGCCGAAGACCTCCCGCGCGCCCTGCTGATCCACCTCCACCAGCCGGTAGGTCAGCTTCTGCCCGCGGGGGGCCGCCGGGTCGATCAGGCGATACCGGCCGCCGGGGAGCTGCGCCACGGCCGGCACGGCCCGCTCGGCGACCGGGACGAACCGGCCGCTGGCGGCGTCGAGGCGCTCGACCTCGAACGCCACCGTGCCCACCTCGGCCGCGGTCTCCCACTCGACGGCCACGCGGCCGTCCTCCTCCCGCGCGGCGAACGAGGAGACGCGGGCCCAGGTGGCCTGGTTCGAGACCGTGAAGCTGCAATTCACCGTCTGGGCGGTCTTGGCCACCTCGTCCGACCAGGACCCGGAAGGCCCGGTGTTCGACCAGTACAGGGTCACCGTCTGGTTGATCGTGGTGCCGCTCGCCACGGTGGGGTTGACATCGAACTGGTAGGTCATGCTCCCCGACTGGTTGGGGCCGATCACTCCCAGGCTGGTCCCCGAGGCGGTGGTGTTGCGCGGTGTCCACACCACCTGGCTGTTGGTGGTGTCCACGGAGACCGAGCCGCCGGTGGTCTCGGTGGGGGTGG
>DASXJP010000443.1:0-4854 GCA_036497345.1 Thermoanaerobaculia bacterium | reverse complement strand
TCGGCCGGCGCGAGGCGGTCGGAGGCGATGAGCCCCTGCTGGACGGTGCCCATCCAGCCCTGGAGACGCCGCGCGAGCTGGGCGTCGGCGGCGAGGCTGCGGGTCTCGCGGGGATCCTGCGCCAGATCGAAGAGCGACAGCGCCCCTTCCGCCAGGCGCAGGATCTGTTTGCGGCCGTCCACGATCACCCCCACCTCGAGCAGCCCCTTGCGCCGGGCGTTCGCCGCTTCCTGGGAGGAGAGCACCGCGCCCTTGTGCGCTTCGAACCAGAGGACCCGGTCGCGTGGCGGCGGCGCGCCGTTTTGGAGGATGGGGGTCCAGTCGAAGCCCTCGAAGCTGGAGGGGATGGGGAGGCCGGCGAGGCCCAGGATGGTGGGCGCGACGTCGAGATTCAGCGCCGGAGCGTCGATCGTGGTGCCGGGCCGGATCTTCCCCGCCCAGGTCATGCCGAGCGGGATGCGCAGCGTGGGCTCGTAGAGATTGCGGCCGTGCCCCCAGTAGCCGTGCTCCCCCAGGCTCTCGCCGTGATCGGCGGCGAACACGAAGAGGGTGTTGGCCTTGAGCTCGGGATCGCGGTCGAAGGCCGCCAGCAGCCGGCCCAGATGCGAATCGGCGAAGGCGACCTCGGTGTCATAGCGGTCCAGGCGGGAGCGCTCGCCGAGCCGGGGCAGCCCCAGCGGCTGGATGAATTCCTCGTGCAGACGGTACGGTGCGTGCGGCTCCACGTAGTGTACCCAGAGCAGGAACGGCCGGCGTCCCTGCCGCGCCTCGGCGAGCCAGGCGAGGGCGGCGTCGGTGAGATCCGCGGCCGTCGCCTCGTCCTTGAACAGGCCGAGCCAGCGCTTGCGGGTGAACACCTCATCGTAGCGGCCGAAGTGCTCGGCCAGCCCCGAGATCCGGTCCTTGAGCGGCCAGTTGCTCACGAAGGCGGCGCTCTCGTAGCCGCGGCGGGTGAGCGCCCGCGCCACGGACGGCAGGCCCGGCCGCATCCTCAGGCCGTTGCGGGTGGCCCCATGCTCGTGGGGATAGAGCGAGGTGAGCATCGAGGCGAGCGCCGGATTGGTGAGCGGCTCGACCGTGCGCGCCTCGGTGAAGCGGACGCCGCCGGCCAGCAGGCGGTCGATGTTGGGCGTGGTCGGCCGGCGGTAGCCGTAGGCGGAGACGTGGTCGGCCCGCAGGGTGTCGATGGTGAGGATCACCACGTTGGGGAAGCGCTGGGCCGCCGCGTGCTCGGCCTGGCGGGGGAGAGCGGGGGCGGCGAAGAGGAGCAGGAGGAGAAGAAGGGCGGCCCGTCCTTTGCTAAGCTCACGGGCATGCAAGAGATTCGACCCGAGAAGTCGCCCGGCCCGGTCTCCTCCACGGAGGTGGAGGCGGCGGCGCGGAGCGGTGAGGAGCCGCGGTGGGGCAAGGGGACGGAATTCCCCGAGGACGGCAAGTTCCTCGAAGGGCCGCACACCCGGGCGTCCGAATTCCGGCGCCTGCTGCGCATCGGCGCGGACTTCATCCGCGGCTTCCGCGGCCTGCACTTCGTGGGGCCCTGCGTCACCGTGTTCGGCTCGGCCCGGTTCCAGGAAGATCATCGCTATTACGCCCTCGCCCGCGAGATGGGACGCCGGCTCGGCCGCGCCGGCTTCACGGTCCTCACCGGTGGCGGCCCCGGCATCATGGAGGCCGCCAACCGGGGCGCCCGCGACGTCAAGGCGCCGTCCATCGGCTGCAACATCATCCTGCCCCAGGAGCAGAAACCCAACCCCTACCTCGACCGCTGGCTGGAGCTCCGCTACTTCTTCGTCCGCAAGGTGATGCTCGTCAAGTACTCCTACGCCTTCGTGGTGCTGCCGGGAGGCTTCGGCACCATGGACGAGATCTTCGAGTGCGCGACCCTCATCCAGACGGGCAAGATCAAAAACTTCCCCCTGATCCTGATGGGCACCGATTACTGGCAGCCGCTGAAGGACTTCCTCTGTCATCGCATGGTCCCGGAGAAGACGATCCTCCCCGCCGACTGCGAGCGGCTCCTCTTCACCGACTCGGTCGACGAGGCCATGGAGCGTATCCTGGACGCCGCCACCCACGAGCTCGGGCTGGTCTGGCAGCCTGCTCCGCGCCGGTACCTCGGCGAGGCGGGTTTGCAAAAAGTGGACCCCGGGAAGCGGGAGGAGGTCCGGAAGGCGGGGTAGGGGCTTTTACAGCATCTGACTCGCCAGATTCGCCAGCGCCGAGCGCTCCCCCTTCTCCAGATTGACGTGCGCGTAGAGCGGGTTCCCCCGCACGCGGTCGATCAGATAGGAGAGGCCGTTGCTGCTGGCGTCCAGATACGGGGTGTCGATCTGGAAGATGTCGCCGGTGAGGATGATCTTGGTGCGCTCGCCGGCGCGGGTGATGATCGTCTTCACCTCGTGGGGCGTCAGGTTCTGCGCCTCGTCCACGATGAAGATGACGTTCGACAGGCTGCGGCCGCGGATGTAGGCCAGCGGCACGATGTGGAGCTTCTCGGTCTCCACCATCTCGTCCACCTTGCGGTACTCCCGCTCCTTCTCGTCGAACTGGTTCTTGATGATCCCCAGGTTGTCCCACAGCGGCTGCATGAAGGGGTTGATCTTCGACTGGATGTCCCCCGGCAGGAAGCCGATGTCGCGGTTGGAGAGCGGCACGATCGGCCGTGCCAGATAGATCTGCCGGAAGTGCCGCCGCTGCTCCATGGCGCCGGCCAGCGCCAGCAGGGTCTTGCCCGTGCCCGCGGCGCCGGAGAGGGTGACCAGCAGCACGTCCGGATTGAGCACGGCGTGCAGCGCGAAGGTCTGCTCGGCGTTGCGGGGGGAGATGCCGTAGGCGAGCGGCTTGACCACCCGCTCGACGCGGTCGGTGCGCGGGTTGTAGTAGCCGAGGGCCGACTTCGAGCCGCTGCGCAGGATGTAGTACTGGTTGGAGGTGGGCCGCTCGCGCAGGACCATCTCGACGGGGAGCGACTCCTCCTGGTAGAGGCGGTCGATGGCCCCCGGGTCTTCCACCTCGACCTCGTCCTTCCCCTTGGGGAGGTGGGAAGGGTCCTTGATCTTGACCGTCTCGTAGTCCTCGGCCGGCAGGTTGAGGGCCCGCGCCTTGAGCCGGAGATTGATGTCCTTGCTGACCAGGATCACCGGCCGGTCCGGCTGCGAGCGGGAGAGGCTGAGGACGGTGTTGAGGATGCGGTGGTCCGCCTTGCGGGCGCCGAAGACCTCGCTGGCGTCGATCCCCCCGTTCTCGTCGGTGAGCACGCGGAACTTGCCGCGCGACGGGCCGTCGAGCGGGATCCACTCGTGCAGCATGTTGTGGTCCGACAGCTTGTCGAGCTGGCGGATGAACTCGCGGGCCTGGAGGTTCAGGACCGAGTTCCCCTTCTTGAACTGGTCCAGCTCCTCGAGCACCGTGATGGGGATCGCGACGTCGTGCTCCTGGAAGCTCTGGATCGCGTTGAAGTCGTGGAGGATGACCGACGTGTCCAGGACAAAGATCTTGCGTTGCGGCTCAGGCATGGGGTTGTCGCTTGAGGTCCTTTCGTGGCGTTGGTGACAGGCTAGCTCAGATGGGCGGATTTCGCCAACTGGAGAGCCCTCATCGAGCGTGTCGTCAACCTGGAGAGATTCTGTAGGGGCGGCCCTATGTGGCCGCCCTGGGAGGGGGAAATCCCCCGACCTGCTCCAACCCCCGCCCAGGGCGGCCACATAGGGCCGCCCCTACGAAATCTGTTCCGCCTTTTCCCCTCTCCCGGTGAGGGAGGGCGGGAGGGGACGGGAGAGGGGCAGGGGTGAGGGTTCTGGACTAAGATCTCCCCGCCCATGGACACCCACCAACCCCAAGCCACCCCCCTCGCCGCCCGCCTGGAGGTGCTCGGAGCCGCGGCGCTCTTCTCGTCGGGAGGCGCGGTCATCAAGGCGATCCACTTCGCGGGGTGGCAGGTGGCGAGCTTCCGCTCGGCGGTGGCGGCGGTCACTCTCCTCGTCCTGATGCGGGAGGTGCGGCGCCGGCCCAACCTGAAGGTGCTGGGGGTGGGGCTCACCTACGCGGCGACGATGATCCTCTTCGTGCAGGCGAACAAGCTCACCACCTCCGCGAGCGCCATCTACCTCCAGTCCACGGCGCCGCTCTACGTGCTGCTGCTCAGCCCCTGGCTGCTGCGCGAGAGGATCCGGGGCCGGGACGTGGCCTTCATGGCCGTGTTGGCGGCGGGGCTCGGGCTCTTCTTCGTGGGATTCGATCCGGCCTCGGCCACGGCGCCCAACCCGAAGCTCGGCGACATCCTGGCGACCGCCTCGGGCCTCACCTGGGCGCTGACCGTGATGGGATTGCGGGCGCTCGGCCGGGGGGGCGAGGCGTGGGGACCGGCCTCGGCCTTCTGGGGGAACGTCTTCGCGGCGCTCCTCTGCCTCCCCCTGGCGATGCCGCTCGCGCCGGCCCGCTCCACGGACTGGGGTCTGATCGCCTTCCTGGGAATCTTCCAGATCGCCGTCGCCTACCTCTTCCTCATCCGCGGCCTGGTGCGGGTGCGCGCCTTCGAGGCCTCGCTCCTCCTGCTGCTGGAGCCGGTGCTGAACCCGATCTGGTCCTGGCTGGTCCACGGCGAGAAGCCGGGCGTCTGGTCGATCGCGGGGGCGGCGGTGATCCTGGTGGCCACGGCGGTGAAGAGCTGGGTGGATGCGCGGGGGGCCGGGTTACCCGCGACAGCCGGGTGACTCGGGTGGTTTCATCTCACCCTGGAGTCGCGGTGGCCGGCCGGCCGCGGAACAGCCCGCGCGGGAACAGCCCGCGAGTGCCTGCCAGGGTCGAGAGCCAGACCATGTGCTCCTCTTCTTCGGGCAGCAGAGAGCCTTTGGA
>DASXJP010000442.1:0-2826 GCA_036497345.1 Thermoanaerobaculia bacterium | reverse complement strand
CGGGTGGTGGGCTACGGCTCCCGCTCGGGCACCTTCACCACGCTCACCGGCCTCGACCTCGGCGGCGGCCTGCGCCTCGACCCGAGCTACGGCGCGACCGGCCTGACGGTCACGCTGGTGACGCCTTGAGGATGGAGTGATCCGGCGCGCAAAGATTCTCGCCGCTCTCGCGACCTGGGCCGTGCTGACCGCCCGCGGGGCGGGGAGCACCGCGCCGCGCCCGGGCGTCTGGTTTTGCGGCGACTTCGAGACAGGCCGGCTCGACGGCTGGATCTGGGACCGGCCCAACGCCGACTCCATCCAGGTGGTGACCCGCCCCGTCCGCAAGGGCCGGTACGCGGCGCGGATCACGCTGGCTCCCGGCGACATCGCCGCCGAGAAGGAGCGCGCCGAGCTCAAGGTCGGGGACCGGGATCTCGAGCGCGTCCGCGGCGGTCAGGGCGGCGAGATGTGGTACGGCTGGAGCGTGCTCGTCCCGGCCGACTACGCCGATCCGCCGGGAGACCAGTTTCAGATCCTGGCCCAATGGCACCATCGTCCTCCCGAAGGCGTGACCTCGGGCGCCCGCTCCCGGGTGTCGGGGCCGCCGCCGCTGACCCTCCATTTCACGCTCCATCAGGGACGCCACCTCCTGAGCCTGATCGGCCGCCCCTCGTCCAAGGCCCCGCGCCGCACCCTCGGAGCGCGGCCCGTCCGCAAGGGAGCGTGGATCGACCTGGTGTTCCACATCCGGTGGTCGACCGGCAGCGACGGTTTCGTCGAGGCCTGGCTCGACGGCCGTCCGTTCACGGACGGGAAGGTCTACGGACCGACGCTCTACAAACCCCTCTCCAACTACCTGCGGCTGGGCCTCTACCGCAGCAAGGGGGTCCCCACCACGAACCACGTCTTCATCGACGAGGTGCGGATCGGGGAATCCTACCGGGCCGTGGCACCCTGAGCCGGCTCGAAGGCCCACTCGTCCCGCAACGCCACCCCTTGCAACGCAATCCTCCCTTGTGCTGCAATCTGTGCCGCACGCATGACGCGCGAACAGTACGAGGAACAGAAGCGCCGGATCGCGGCTCGCTGTACCGGGTTCTGCAGGAGCTGAAAGACCTGGGCTACATCGCGGCTCACTCCATAGATACGGGGACACAGCCCACGCGCTACCGCAATCTCGTCACGCGAGAGCCGGAAGCCAGTGTGTGACTCCGCCCCCCGCTTCTGCCACCCGGCCCTCCGTCTCTGAGACATGAGGGAGGAGAGGGCAGAGACGGCGAGCGTTTCTTGCGACGCGGCCCATCGCTCCGCCGCCTTCGCCCTTCAATCCTGCGATACCGCCCCCGGGAATTGCGGAGCTCCCCTCCCGAATTGCGTAACGCCCCTCCAGAGGGCAGTAACGCAATTCGGCTTCTTCGTGTGGCAATTCGAGGGGGCGGTGACGCAATTCGCGAGGGGCCACATGCCCCAGTGGAATTGCGTGTCGCAATTCGCGAGGGGCGTAGCGCAATTCGGGAGGGCCGGATGGCAATCCGCGGGGGCGGTGTCGCAAAACGGATGGGCGCTGAGGTACGAAGAGAGGGCGCGGACGGAAAACCCATCCGCGCTGTCGCAATTCTCGAAGGCAACGGCGCGGAGAGCCGGGGGGACTCCGGAGGCGTGCTTCGCGCTCCTCAAGCCGGCTTCCGCGCCAGCTCCGTCATCTTCGCCAGATGATGGTCGTCGTGCTCGGCGGTGAAGAAGGCCATGTCGATCACCCGCATGGGCTGATTCAGCCGGGGGTGGAGCGCGGTGAGGCCGATCAGACCCGGATCCCAGGCGTCGAGGCGGGCGACGAAGCGCTCGCGCTCGCGGCGGAAGGCCTGGAGGAGATCGGTGATCGGACGCCGGTTGTGATTGGCTTCGTGGGTCTTGCGGTTCGTCATGTCGGCGGCGCGGAGCACCTCGGCTCCGGCGAGGAAGTCGTCCAGCCGTCCCGTGTGGAGCTCGTCGAGGTCGAGCAGGTGGCCGATGTGCTCCTGGATCGACCAGGCATGGCCGTCCCGGCGGGCCACCAGGGCGGGGGAGAGGCCCCGCACCTTGTCCTCGATGCGGGCGGGCGTCCCCCGCAGGCGCTCGACGACGACGGGGAAGAGATCCTCGGGCAGGTCGAAGGTGAAACGGCGGTCGGTCCAGCGCAGGCTCATGGGGGGATTGTAGTCTGCTCTTTCTCCCGGGATTGCTAAATCGAAGGCACGGCTTATGCAAAAGAAGCTATGCGCCGCCGGCGTGTGCTGCCGGCGGTCGTAGTAGCGGCTCTTTGAATGGAGTCATGGAGGTTCTTCACGAATGAACAGCAAGCGAATCCTCCCGATCCTGGCCGTCTTGCTCCTCGCGGTGGCGGCCCCCGCCCTGGCGACCGTGACGGTCACTGTCAGCTCGCCAGCCAACAACGCCAACGTCCCCACCACCTTCAACGTCGTCGCTTCGGCCACCACCGATGCCGGCGGCGCCCAGGTCACCGGCTGGCACATCTACGTCGACAGCAACGACGTCTACGGGACCCCCGGGCCGACGAGCTCGATCAACACCGCGATCACTGTGAGCGCCGGCACCCACACCGTCCTCGTCCGGGCCTGGGACAGCACAGGAGCCTTCGGCTCGCAGACGCTGACCGTGAACGCCAGCCCGAGCTGTCTGAGCGGCATCTGCGTCAACGTGAGCTCGCCCACGAGCGGCACGACGGTCGGCTCCCCGGTCCACTTCGTGGCGAGCGCTCAAGACGCCGCCAACAATCCCATTACCGGCTATGTGGTCTACGTCAACAACAACAACGTCTATCGCAATACCATCAACACGTTGGAC
>DASXJP010000441.1:0-2942 GCA_036497345.1 Thermoanaerobaculia bacterium | reverse complement strand
TTTCGGAGAGGAGAGGACGCCTGTTCCTGGGGTTGAAACCCCAGGCTTTACGCCCGCGCCCCTTGCGGGGCTGGAAAGCGAGGAGGCGGAGCAATCACTTATAGAGGTCCTCCAGGCCATGCCACCTCCCCCCCGCCCCCTTCGGCGGCGCCTGCCTCGTGAAAATCCGCCTTCCAATCGTGGCTCCCCGGGGGTTCGGGAAGTCCCGGACCTTCTCCTCCAGCTCTCTCTCCACCGCCTGGGGGGAGCGGATGGGGCCCCATTTGCACTCTCCGAGATCGGTCCAGTTGTCGTCGCGCAGGCCGACGACGTCGATCTGGGTGGTCTTGGACCAGTACTCGCCCACCTCGAAGGGGGCGGTGATCCCCTCCTGGCGGTAGAGCCAGGGGAGGGCCTCGCGGCAGAGGCGCTCGAAGCAGTGGCCGTAGTAGGCGTCCAGGTGCGGACGGATGAGGTCTCGCAGGGCGCGGTCGGCTCCCATGTGGCGGATGTAGCTGGTGCTCGGGAAGACGAAGCGGAACCAGAAGCGGAGGAGCGGGTCCGCCAGGTCGTAGCGGACGGCGCGGGCGACGGGGGGCTCGCCGGTCAGAGGGTAGCGCCTCTCGATGTAGCCCAGCTCGATGAGCTGCTGGAGGTAGTAGGCGAGGCCCCGCGGGTCCTGGCCCGCCTGCCGGGCGATCTCCTGCGCCGTGGCCTGGCCCGCGGCGATGGCCGCCAGGATGGCGTAGTAGAGGGTGACCTCCCGGAGCTCTTCCCGCAGCAGGAAGTCGGCCTCGCGGTAGAGGGGCGCGTATTCGTCCAGGAGCTCCGCGGCGATGTTCGACTCGATCGAGCGGGCGTCGGAGAACCTCTTGAGATAGAGGGGGACCCCGCCGCAGAGGAAATAGGTGCGGGCCTGGTCGGTGCGGGAGTAGCGGGGGTGGAACAGGGCCGCGTCCCGGTAGCCGAAGGGGCGCAGGGGGATCTGGGCCGTCCGGCGGCCGAAGAGGGGACTCTTCTTGCCGAGCACCTCGCGCTCCATGAAGCCGATGTACGAGCCGCAGAGGATCAGGAGGACGTTGCCGGCCTGCCGCCAGGAGCGGTCCCACTTCTCCTGGAGGATGGAGGGGAGCTCGGGGCTCGCGCCCACGATCCACTGGAATTCGTCCAGGGCGATCACGAGCTTGCGGTCCGATCTCCAGCGGCTGACCGCGGCGTCGAGGGCGGCGCTCCAGTCGTCCGTCGCGAGGCCGGCCAGCAGGGGCTCACCCGAAACGGTGGCGGCTTCGCCCAGGAATTCGCGGATCTGCATGCCGGCGGGGGCCTGCTTGCCCAGGAAGTAGATCCCCGGCCGTCCGTCCAGGAAGTGGAGGATGAGCTCGCTCTTGCCCACCCGGCGGCGGCCGTAGATCGGGATCAGCGCGCTCTCCGGGCCTTCGTAGGCGGCGTTGAGGACCCGGAGCTCGTCGTGCCGGCCGATGAAGGTCATAGGCCGAATGTAGGAATGCTAGGCGTGACTTGTCAAGTCTAGACTTGTCAAGTCGTGACTTGGCGATTTGAAAACGGAGCTCGCTGCCGGCGGGGACGCCGGCGGTCCCAGGGCGGCTTCGCCGTAGAATCCCCCCATGCTCCCCCAACCCTTCCTCGAGCTCGCCGTCGCCCTGGGCCTGGGTCTCCTGGTGGGGCTTCAGCGGGAGCGGATGGATTCGGCGATCGCGGGGATCCGGACGTTCGCTCTCATCACGGTTTTCGGGGCGGTGGCGGCTCAGCTGGGACAGGTGTTCGGGGGGTGGGTGGTGGCGGTGGGGCTGCTGGCGGTGGCGGGGTTGGTGACGGCGGGGAATCTGTCCCGGCTCCCCCAGGGCAAGGCCGATCCCGGGCAGACGACGGAATTCGCGGCCGTCCTCATGTATGGCATCGGTGCGTGGGTGGTGGTGGGGTCCATGGAGCAGGCGGTTGTGCTGGGGGGCGTGGTGGCGGTGCTGCTGCAGCTTCGCGAGCCCCTTCACCAATTCGCGGGGAAGATCGGCGAGCAGGACATCAAGGCGATCATGCAGCTCGTCCTGATCTCCCTCGTCATCCTTCCTCTGTTACCGGACCGGGCGTTCGGCCCCTATGGCGTCCTCAACCCCTATCAGGTCTGGTGGATGGTCGTCCTCATTGTGGGGATCTCGCTGCTGGGGTATGTGGCCTACAAGCTGTTCGGCGCCCAGGCGGGGACGGTGCTCGCCGGCATCCTCGGGGGCGTCATCTCCAGCACGGCCACCACGGCCAGCCACGCCCGGCGGACGAAGCAGGACCTCGGGATCTCCCGGCTGGCGGCGCTGGTGGTGATGATCGCCTCGGCGGTGGTCTTCGTGCGCGTGATGGCCGAGATCGCCGTGGTGGCCCACGGCAGCTTCCTGGCCCTGGCGCCGCCGCTCGCGGTCATGCTGGGGGTGACGGTGGCGCTGTCCCTGGCGGCGTGGCTGGTCGACCGCCATGCCGCCCAGGAGCCTCCGGAGCCGGCGAACCCGGCGGAGCTGAAGTCGGCCCTCCTCTTCGGGGCCCTCTACGCCGCCGTGCTCCTCGCCGTGGCCTTCGCACGCGATCGCTTCGGCACCGCCGGCCTCTACGCCGTGGCCGCGCTCTCCGGCCTGACCGACGTCGACGCCATCACCCTCTCGACCTCCCGCCTGGTCGACGGCGGCCATCTCCCGCCTGGCGACGGCTGGCGGGCGATCCTCCTCGCCATCCTGGTGAACCTCGTCTTCAAGGCGGTCCTCGTGGCCATCCTCGGCAGCCGCCGGATGCTCGGCCGGGTGGCGGTGCTGTTCGCGGCGGCTTTGGCGGCGGGCGGGGTGGTGTGGTGGGCCTGGCCGTAGCCGAACCCTCACCCCTGCCCCTCTCCCGTCCCCTCCCCCCTCCCTCACCGGGAGAGGGGCAGGGGTGAGGGTTCGGGCTGGACGCCCTGCCCCCGCCTG
>DASXJP010000440.1:0-2115 GCA_036497345.1 Thermoanaerobaculia bacterium | reverse complement strand
CGTCGCCGCCGCGCGGCACGACGCGATCGCTCTCTCCAGCGCCGATGGGCAGCTCTCCTACCGCGAGCTGGCGGTCGCCAGCAACCGCCTGGCCCGTCACCTGCGCCGCCTGGGAGCACAGCCGGGCGACCGGGTGTGCCTGTTCCTTGAACGTTCGCCGGCGATGGTGGTCGCGATCCTGGCGGTGCTGGCCGCCGGCGCCGCGTATGTGCCGCTCGATCCGACCTACCCGGACGAACGGCTGCGGTTCCTGCTGACCGACTCCGGGGCGCGGCTGGTGGTCGCCGCCGACGCCGCGGCCGCTCGTCTGGCCGCCGTCCTCCCCGACGGCGTCAGGCTGGTGCGGGCGGACGGCGGCGAGGTGGAGCGCGAAAGCGGGACGCCGCTCGCGCCGCTCGCGGGTCCGGGCGATCTGGCGTACCTCATCTATACCTCGGGCTCGACCGGCCGGCCCAAGGGCGTGGGCGTGACCCATGGCAACGTCCTCCGCCTGTTCGACGCCACCGCCGGCTGGTTCGGCTTCGGCCCGGAGGACGTCTGGACGCTCTTCCACTCCTACGCCTTCGACTTCTCGGTGTGGGAGCTGTGGGGCGCTCTCGCCCACGGCGGCCGCCTGGTCATCGTGCCCTGGCTGGTGAGCCGCTCACCCCGGCTGTTCCATGAGCTGCTGATCGACGAGCAGGTCACGGTGCTCAACCAGACGCCGTCGGCGTTCTCCCAGCTGGCGCGGGAAGACGAGGCGGCGTCGGCGCGGGGAGCCGTTGGCCTCGCGCCCCTGCGGCTGGTGATCTTCGGCGGCGAGGCCCTGGAGCTGCAAAGCCTGGCGCCCTGGTTCGCCCGCCACGGCGACGCGCGGCCCCGTCTGGTGAACATGTTCGGCATCACCGAGACGACGGTGCACGTCACCTACCGGCCCCTCGGCCGCGGCGACCTCGGCGCGGGGAGCCGTATCGGCCGGCCGATCCCGGATCTCTCCCTGTACCTGCTCGACGCCGCCCTCGAGCCCGTCGCCCTGGGCGCCGCCGGCGAGATCTTCGTCGGCGGCGCGGGCGTGGCGGCCGGCTATCTGGGCAGGCCGGAGCTCACCGCCGCCCGCTTCCTGCCCGATCCGTGGAGCCGCCGGCCGGGCGCGCGGCTCTACCGCTCCGGCGACCTCGCCCGCCACCGGCCGTCGGGCGACCTGGAGATCGTCGGACGCATCGACCACCAGGTGAAGGTACGGGGCTTCCGCATCGAGGTGGGGGAGATCGAGGCGGCGCTGGCCGACGAGGCGGGCGTGGCGCGGGCGCTGGTGCGCGGCGTCGACGACGGCGCCGGCGGCACGCGCCTGGTGGCCTACGTGGTGCCGCGCGCCGGGCACCAGCTCGAGCCCCGCGGCCTGCGCCGGGCGCTGGAGCGGCGCCTGCCGCCCTACATGGTGCCGGCGGCCTATGCGGTGATCGCCGAGCTGCCGTTGACCGTCCACGGCAAGGTCGATCTCGCGGCGCTGCCCATCCCGCAGGGCGGTCCGTCGCGCCGCGACCCGCAGGACGGCCGGCCGCTCACCCCGGTCGAGGAGGAGGTGGCCGCCACCTGGGCCGAGGTCCTGGAGCGCGAGCCTCCGGGAGCCGACGACAACTTCTTCGACCTCGGCGGCCACTCCCTGCTGGCGACGCAGGTGATCTCGCGTCTGACGGAGAGCTTCGGGTGCGATCTGCCGCTCGCCATGCTGTTCGAGCGGCCCACGGTCGCCCTCCTCGGGGCGGGCATCGAGGAGCTGCTCGGCGCGGGGGCCGGGCTGCGGCTGCCGCCGATCACGCCGGCGCCGCGCCACCGCCCGCTGCCACTGTCGTTCGCGCAGCAGCGGCTGTGGATCCTCGACCGCTGGGAGCCGGGCAGCCCGACCTATCACGTGCCGATCGCCTTGCGCTTCGCGGGGGCGCTCGACGTCGCCGCGCTGGGACGGGCCCTGACGGCGCTCGTCGCGCGGCACGAGGCGCTGCGCACCAGCTTTCCCCTGCGCGAGGGCGCGCCGGTGCAGTGGGTCGCCGCGCCGGCCGATCAGCGGCCGGCGCGGGTCGACCTCGGCGCGCTCGCCGCGCCAGCGCGCGAGCGCGAGACGGAGCGGCTGGTGCG